>NZ_JBNNVP010000038.1:0-64697 GCF_050280605.1 Pseudomonas sp. NPDC089918
GCCGCTGTTGCCAGTCAGCACGTTGTTCAGGGTGTTGCCGACGCCAGTGAGGTTGTCGCTGCCGGTGAGGGTGAGGTTTTCCAGGTTGGCGCCCAAGGTCCAGCTGACCGAGGAGCGCACGGTGTCGGTATCCCACAGCGAGAAGCCGGTCTCAATGACCACATCCTTGAGGTTGTCGACGATGTAGGTGTCGCTGCCGCGGTCGTCGATCATGACGTCGGCGCCAAGGCCTCCGTCCAGGGTGTTGTCGCCGAAGTTACCGACGAGGCGGTTATTCAGGGCATTACCGGTAGCATTCAGGTCGTGTAAGTAGGTAAGGGTCAGGTTCTCGAGGTTGCTGCCCAGGGTGTAGCTGATGGACGACATGACCGTGTCGATTTCGCTCTGCGAGGTGCCGCGTTCGATCACCGTGTCGCCGAGGTTGTCGACGTAGTAGGTGTCGTTGCCGGCGCCGCCGTCCAGGGCGTCGGCCCCACCCCGGCCGTCGAGGATGTTGGCGGCAGCGTTGCCGGTGAGGCTGTTGTCGAGTTTATTACCTGTGAGGCTCAGCGCTGCAGATCCGAGCAGCACGCCGTCTTCGACGTTGTCTTCTAAGTAGTAACTTATTGCCGTCTGGATCAGGTCGTGGCCTTCGTCAGCCAGTTCAGTGACTTGTACACCATAGTTGTAGATGACATAGGTGTCATCTCCGCTGCCGCCACTGAGCTTGTCAGCCCCGGCCCAGCCATCCAGCCAGTCGTTGCCGGCCCCGCCCAGCAGGGTGTTGTCGTAGTTGTTGCCAATCAAGATGTTGTTCAGGTCGTTGCCGATCACGGTGAATTCACCGAGCCCGGTGACGATGACATCCTCGACGTTTTGCAGGTTGCTTTGACTGAGATCGACAGTGTTGGTGGCCAAGGTTGATGCGTAGTTGATGTACAGCAGGTCGCTGCCTTGATCAACGTCATCCTGCAGTAGCGCCAGTTCGCCGGCCTGGTCGAGGACGTAAGTGTCGTTGCCGGCGCCGCCGCTCAGCGTGTCCAGGCCAGCCCCGCCGTTGAGGATGTTGTTGCCGCTGTTGCCGGTCAGCACGTTATTCAGGGCGTTGCCGATACCGGTGAGGTTATCGTTGCCGGTGAGGGTGAGGTTTTCCAGGTTGGCGCCGAGGGTCCAGCTGACCGAGGAACGCACGGTGTCGATTTCGCTCGCCAAGGTGCTGGTTTCGGTGACCACGTCCTTGAGGTTGTCGACGATGTAGGTGTCATTGCCGGAACCGCCAATCATCACGTCGGCGCCGAGGCTGCCGTCCAACGTGTTATTGCCAGCGTTGCCGACGAGGCGGTTGCTCAGCGCATTACCGGTACCGTCCAGATTATCGCTACCGGTGAGAGTCAGGTTCTCCAGATTGCTACTGCTGCCCAAGGTGTAGCTGATGGACGACATAACCGTGTCGATTTCGCTCAGCGAGGTGCTGGTTTCCACCACCACGTCATCAGCGTTATCCACAACATAAACGTCGTTGCCTGCACCGCCAATCATGACGTCTTGGCCGGCACCACCATCGAGAACGTTACCCAGCGCATTGCCGATCAGCTCATCGTCAAAGGCCGAACCGGTGGCATTTTCGATTTTGGTGCCAAAGGCGATCGCCAGCCCGTCATTGATCAGTTCCAGGTTCGCAATGTCGACGAATGCCTTGCCGATGTTACTGAACTCACCCTCATTCAGGTTCAGTCTGACGGCCGCCTGCTGGTTGCTGGCATCGATCGTATCGTTTCCGCCGGCATCCCAGATGGTTTCGAACACTGATTGGTCGGGTGCCCAGCTATAGACGTTGTTACCGGTTTGCCAAAGCATGTTGGCGCCGTAAATCTTCTGGATAGCGAGAATATCCAGCAGCATCGGCGTCGTCGGCTGGTAGGAATACGCATTGTTGTAGCTCATGATCGTGTAATGCGTATCATCGAGCAGAGGCGAGATCAGCGTACTGTTGGATTGGCTCGACTCAAATGGATGCTTGAGGCCCAGGGCGTGACCGATTTCATGCACGAACGTCATGAAGTCATAGGTGCCTTTGACGGGGGTAGGGTTGTTCGTATCCGGGCTGATCCAGACATCCCCGGCCAGCGGTGTCCGGTCTGGGAAGTAGGCCCAGGCAGCAGCGTCGTCGTCCATGTCCCAATAGCCGCCGAATCGCAAGTCACCCACGGTGTTGATGTTGTCACTGACCAGAGTGAACTTGACGTTGGCCACAGCGCTCCAGGCGCCAAGCGCACCGGTCACGGCGTTTTGTTGGGCCGAAGTCAGGACGAAGCTGTTCAGGTATTCATTTTCGGCGCTGTACTTGGTAGCGAAATACGATTGGCTGTTGATGAAACTATAGGTCAGCCGTGTCGCGAAGATGTCTGTGCCGAAGTCAGGACTCAGCCAAGAGGTGCCGTATATCAGACTGTCGATTTGTTGGTTACCGGTCAGAACAGATGGCTTTGTTAAAACGTAACCAAGAGGAGACGACATTCTAAATATCCTGAGAGGGATGCGACCGTCCTGTATGTGGTCGCTACAAGGAAGCGATTTTGCACCAGAGTCAGCGTCAATTGATATTACATAGCCACTATTTTTTTTATTGATGGCGTCAAAAAACTGGCCGGCAAATCTGTATCGGCGTGCGCCAGTGAGTCTTGAGGAATGCGCGCTGGTATCCTGTTCGAAATTGACTTATCAGGGCCTCCCATGAACGCTCCGAACCCAGTGCTCATCCGCGAAACCTTCCCCGTCGGCCCCCTCCAGTGCAACTGCACAATCATCGGCGACCCGATCACCAAAAAAGCCATCGTCGTCGACCCGGGCGGCAATCACGAACTGATCCTGGCGCGTCTCGACGCCTTGGGCCTGAAAGTGGTCAGCATCATTCATACCCACGCGCACCTGGATCACTTCCTGGCCTCCGGTCAGTTGAAGGAGAAAACCGGCGCGACGCTGCATCTGCATAAAGAAGATCAATTCCTCTGGGACAACCTGGAAATGCAGTGCCAGATGTTCGGCGTGCCTTACACCCCCGTGCCATCGCCAGATCGCTGGTTGGCCGACGACGAAGAGTTGGCTTGCGGGTGTGGCGTGGCGTTGCACACGCCGGGTCATACACCAGGTTCCATGAGCTTTTGGTTTTCAGAGGCTAAGCTGCTGATAGCCGGCGATACGCTGTTCAAGCGCGGGGTAGGGCGCACGGATTTATGGGGAGGCGATCAGGCGACTCTCGTGCGTTCGATCAAGCAACGGTTGTATACCCTCGACGAAGAGGCGACGGTAGTGACCGGTCATGGTCCGGACACGTGTCTGGGCGATGAAATGCGCGGTAACCCCTTTGTACGAGCCTGAAGATGCAGTTGTGAAAGGCACGACGGAATTTTTGGCGTTGGCCATGATCCAACGCCCGCAAAGGTTCATTGCTTAAGTCCGCTGCACCACAGAATGCAAAAAAAGTAGGAGCTCTCCATGTTCACCTCGCGTCGTTTGATTATTGTCGCTACTGCTGTGGCTTTGTTGTCCGGTTGCGCATCGCAGAACCCTTATGACAGCCAGGGTCAGGCTGATGGCGGCACCACGGGCATGAGCAAAACCGCCAAATACGGTGGCCTCGGCGCCTTGGCCGGTGCACTGGCCGGTGCTGCCATCAGTCACGATAACCGTGGCAAGGGCGCGCTGATTGGCGCCGCCGTGGTGGGGGCTTCTGCCGCCGGTTACGGTTACTACGCTGACCAGCAGGAGAAAAAATTGCGGGCCAGCATGGCCAACACTGGGGTTGAAGTGCAGCGCCAAGGCGATCAGATCAAGCTGATCATGCCGGGCAACATCACATTCGCCACTGATTCGGCGAATATCGCGTCGGGCTTCTACCAGCCGCTGAACAATCTGGCGGGCTCGCTCAAGGAGTTCAACCAGAACCAGATCGAGATCGTCGGCTACACCGACAGCACCGGCAGCCGTCAGCACAACATGGACTTGTCCCAGCGTCGTGCCCAGAGTGTGGCGACTTACCTGACCTCCCAGGGTGTCAGCGGCGCCAACCTGACAGCACGCGGTGCCGGGCCGGATAACCCGATTGCCAGCAATGGTGATGTGAATGGCCGGGCTCAGAACCGTCGCGTCGAGGTCAACCTGAAGGCGATTCCTGGTCAGGAATATCAGCAGCAGGGTCAACCTGTTCAGCAATATCAGTAACAGCCTGACTGAATCCCAGGCGTACAAAAAAACCGCTCGATCCTCTACAGATCGGGCGGTTTTTTGTTTTTGACAGGCAACGCAAAACGAGACAACAGAAACAAAAAAGCCCTCGAACAATCGCTTGTCCGAGGGCTTTTTGTGTCGCGCGAAACCTGATTACTTCTTCAGGCCGTAATGCTCATCAAGCATGCCCGGCGCGTTTGGGGCTTTGGGGGCGTAGTCGCGAGGCGGTTCCTGATCGCGCGGTGGCGTCAGGCGTTCCCGTGGAGCCTGCGCCGCGTCGGCGTGCAAGGCAGCCAGCAAGCGTTGGCGAGTCTGCTCGTCCAGGGCCAGACGGTTGGCACCCTCGGCGAGATGATCCTGCACTTCCTGATAGCTCGCAGTCAGTTTCTTGACCAGGTTTGCAGTGCTGTTGAAGTGGGTGACCACTTCGTTCTGATAACTGTCAAAACGTTCCTGAATGTCATCCAGCTGACGTTGCGTGCTGCTAGGCGCGGCATTCGGCACCAGGCGAGCGATCAGGAATCCAATGGCGACACCCACAACCAGGGCAAGAGTCGGCAACAACCAAACTAAGAGCGAGTGTTCCACGAGTCCTTCCTCTATAAACGGCTTTGCTTTACGTTAACGGCTCGAACCTGCGCTGTATACCGCGATTCACTCGCAATAGAATTGGCACAGACAATTGGCTAGACGAATCGACCCGATTCGAGGTCACGGAGTTCCTTCCTTGCTTATGCGCGAAACCCCTGAAGTGATTGATGGCCCGGTCGGCCAACTGGAAGCCCTGTACTTAAATAACGAGGGGTCGGATAACGAGCAACCCCGCGGCCTGGCGCTGATCTGCCACCCGAACCCGGTGCAGGGCGGCACCATGCTCAACAAAGTCGTCTCGACCTTGCAGCGCACCGCGCGCGACGCCGGTTTTATTACCTTGCGGTTCAATTACCGTGGCGTCGGCGCCAGTGAAGGTTCGCACGACATGGGCACTGGCGAAGTCGACGATGCCCAGGCGGTGGCCGAATGGCTGCGGGCCAAACATCCTGACTTGCCCCTGACCCTGTTCGGTTTCTCCTTCGGCGGATTTGTTGCAGCAAGTCTCGGCGGACGTCTGGAAGCCAAGGGCGAGCAACTCAAGCATTTGTTCATGGTGGCGCCCGCCGTCATGCGCTTGGGCGATCAGGATCAACTGCCGCAACAAGGTACGTTGACCCTGATCCAGCCGGAAACCGACGAAGTCATCGATCCGCAGCTCGTTTACGACTGGTCCGACGCACTCGATCGCCCCCATGAGCTGCTGAAAGTGGCAGAATGCGGACACTTTTTTCATGGCAAGCTGACCGATCTCAAGGATCTGATCCTGCCGCGTCTTTCGAATTGATTGCAGTCTGACAAGCGATTACCCATGACGACTCGTACCCGTATCCTCACCGGCATCACCACCACTGGCACGCCGCACCTGGGCAACTACGCCGGCGCCATCCGTCCGGCGATCATCGCCAGCCGTGACAGCAATGCCGATTCGTTCTACTTCCTGGCCGACTACCACGCCCTGATCAAATGCGATGACCCGCTGCGCATCCAGCGCTCGCGTCTGGAAATCGCCGCGACCTGGCTGGCCGGTGGGCTGGACGTGGACCGCGTGACGTTCTATCGCCAGTCCGACATCCCGGAAATCCCTGAACTGACCTGGCTGCTGACTTGCGTGGCCGCCAAGGGCCTGCTCAACCGCGCCCATGCCTACAAGGCCTCGGTGGACAAGAACGTCGAGACCGGCGAAGACCCGGACGCGGGCATCACCATGGGTTTGTACAGCTACCCGGTGTTGATGGCTGCGGACATTCTGATGTTCAACGCCCACAAGGTGCCGGTCGGCCGTGACCAGATCCAGCATGTGGAAATGGCCCGGGACATCGGCCAGCGCTTCAATCACTTGTTCGGCCAAGGCAAAGAGTTCTTCACCATGCCTGAAGCGCTGATCGAGGAAAGTGTCGCCACCTTGCCGGGCCTCGACGGTCGCAAAATGTCGAAGAGCTACGACAACACCATTCCGTTGTTCAGCAGCGCCAAAGAGATGAAAGACGCGATTTCGCGGATTGTCACCGACTCCCGTGCCCCGGGCGAAGCCAAGGATCCGGACAATTCGCACCTGTTCACCTTGTTCCAGGCTTTCGCTACGCCGGCACAATCCGACGAATTCCGCAGCGAATTGCTCCAGGGCCTGGGTTGGGGCGAGGCGAAGAATCGTCTGTTCCAGTTGCTCGACAGCGAGTTGGGCGAATCCCGCGAGCGTTATCACCAGTTGATCGAACGCCCGGCGGATCTGGAAGACATGCTGCAGATCGGCGCTAAAAAGGCGCGCTCGGTTGCGACGCCGTTCCTTCACGAACTGCGTGAGGCGGTCGGCCTGCGTTCTTTCGTCGCTCAGACCCAAGTCGTAGCGACCACCAAGAAGAAAGCTGCAAAAGCCGCGCGCTTCGTCAGCTTCCGTGAAGACGACGGCAGTTTCCGCTTCCGTCTGCTGGCGGCCGATGGCGAGCAACTGTTGCTGTCGCGCAACTTCGCTGACGGTAAAACCGCAGGGCAGGTGACCAAGCAACTGCAATCCGGTCAAGCCTTGGACGTGCGCAGTGAAGAACTGAGCTTCAGCGTCTGGCTGGAAGGCGAGTGTGTTGCCGACAGTCCGGCCTTCGCCGACAGCGCTGCTCGCGATGCTGCCATCGGTGCTTTGCGCGTTGCCCTGACACCGGTTCAGGAATAATCAACGGCTCGGTCCGACCAAGGGCCGATTGCCATTCCCACGGGCCGTCGCTACAGTGACGGCCCGTTTTTGTTGCCTTGCTAACGAATTATGACGCCCCTAGAACGATATCAAGCTGATCTGAAACGCCCGGAATTCTTCCATGACGCCGCGCAGGAAACTGCCGTGCGCCATTTGCAGCGCCTGTATGACGATCTGGTCGCGGCCTCGCAGAACAAACCGGGCCTGCTCGGCAAACTGTTTGGCAAGAAAGACCAGGTGCCGGTCAAGGGCCTGTACTTCTGGGGCGGCGTTGGTCGCGGCAAGACTTACCTGGTCGACACTTTCTTCGAAGCGCTGCCGTTCAAGGAAAAGACCCGCACTCACTTCCACCGCTTCATGAAGCGCGTGCATGAAGAGATGAAGACCCTGGGCGGCGAGAAAAACCCGCTGACCATCATCGCCAAGCGTTTCTCCGACGAGTCGCGAGTGATCTGTTTCGATGAGTTTTTCGTCTCCGATATCACCGACGCAATGATCCTTGGCACGTTGATGGAAGAGTTGTTCAAGAACGGCGTGACCCTGGTCGCGACCTCGAACATCGTGCCGGACGGCCTGTACAAGGACGGCCTGCAGCGTGCGCGTTTCCTGCCGGCCATTGCGCTGATCAAGCAGAACACCGAGATCGTCAACGTCGACAGTGGCGTCGATTACCGTCTGCGTCACCTCGAGCAAGCGGAACTGTTCCACTTTCCGCTGGATGACGCTGCCCAGGAAAGCCTGCGCAAGAGCTTCCGGGCTCTGACGCCGGAATGCACGGCAGCCATCGAGAACGACGTGCTGGTGATCGAGAACCGTGAAATCCGTGCCGTGCGCACTTGCGATGACGTGGCCTGGTTCGACTTCCGCGAGCTCTGCGACGGCCCACGCAGCCAGAACGATTACATCGAACTGGGGAAAATCTTCCACGCCGTGTTGCTCAGCGATGTCGAGCAGATGAGCGTCACCACCGACGACATCGCGCGACGCTTCATCAACATGGTCGACGAGTTCTACGACCGCAACGTGAAGCTGATCATTTCTGCCGAAGTCGAGCTCAAAGACCTCTACACCGGCGGTCGCCTGAACTTCGAGTTCCAGCGCACCCTGAGTCGTCTGCTGGAAATGCAGTCTCACGAATTCCTGTCTCGGGCGCATAAGCCGTAGACAATTCGAAAACATAAAAAGGGCCTGCATATGCAGGCCCTTTTTTGTGCGCTGTAGAAACTCTCTGGCACACCAAGATCCCTGTGGGAGCGAGCCTGCTCGCGATTGCGGTGTGTCAGTCACATCAATGTTTAATGTGATACCGCTATCGCGAGCAGGCTCGCTCCCACATGGGATGTGTGTTGGATTTGAGTATTACGCCGCCTGCTGAAACTGCTGTCGATACTGGTTCGGCGACAACTCCGTGTGCTGGCGGAACAGTCGCGCAAAGAAACTCGCGTCATCGTAACCGACCTCATAACTGATGGTCTTGATGCTCTTGCGGCTGCCGGACAACAAGCCCTTGGCCGTCTCGATGCGCAGTCGTTGCAGGTAATGCAGCGGTTTGTCGCCGGTAGCGGTCTGGAAGCGGCGCATGAAGTTGCGGATGCTCATGCCGTGTTCGCGGGCCACGTCTTCGAAGCGAAACTTGTCGGCGAAGTGTTCTTCGAGCCAGTGCTGGATCTGCAGGATGATCACATCCTGGTGCAGCTTCTGACCGCCAAAACCGATTCGTCCTGGCGCATAGCTGCGCTGCACTTCGTAGAGAATGTCGCGGGCCACGGCCTGGGCCACATTGGCGCCGCAAAAACGCTCGATCAAGTAAATGTAGAGATCGCAGGCCGAGGTGGTGCCGCCGGCGCAATACAGGTTGTCGGCGTCGGTCAGGTGTTTGTCCTGATTGAGCTGGACCTGCGGGAAGCGTTCGGCAAAGGCATTGAAGAAACGCCAGTAGGTCGTCGCTTCCTTGCCGTCGAGCAGCCCGGCCTCGGCCAGCCAGAACACACCGGTAGCTTCGCCACACAACACGGCGCCGCGTGCATGCTGCTGACGCAGCCATGGCAGGACCTGTGGATAACGTTTGCAGAGGGTGTCGAAATCGTCCCAGAAGGCGGGAAGGATGATGACGTCGGCATTCTCCAGGCCGCCGTCCACCGGCATGATCACGTCGCTGAAGCTGTTCACCGGTTTGCCGTCGGGGCTGACCAGGCGGGTTTCAAACGCCGGTGTCAGGCCGTGGCCCAGTTGTTTGCCATAGCGCAGGCTGGCCAGATGGAAGAAATCCTTGGCTTGCATGAGGGTGGAAGCGAAAACCCGGTCGATAGCCAGGATGCTGACGCGCCGCAAGGGCGTGGAGACGTGGTTAGACATAATTCAACTTTATTCTTATAGGGGAAAGTGGTCACCAGACGGCTGGATCGTCTTATTTTTTGTCGGATGTGTCCAGTGTCCTGTATCGGATACGAGGCTTAGTCTCTAAAGGTCAATTCCGGCTAACAATAACCACAGGTGCCGCATGATCCCCAGAACCTTGTTCAGTTCCGAGCACGAACTTTTTCGCGACAGCGTGCGAACGTTCCTCGAAAAAGAGGCCGTGCCGTTCCATGGGCAATGGGAAAAACAAGGCTATATCGACCGCCAACTCTGGAACAAGGCGGGGGAGGCGGGGATGCTCTGTTCGCATCTGCCGGAAGAATACGGCGGGCTGGGGGCAGACTTTCTCTACAGCGCGGTGGTGATCGAGGAGGTCGGCCGCCTGGGGCTGACCGGCATCGGTTTTTCACTTCATTCGGACATTGTGGCGCCTTACATCCTGCATTACGGCAGTGAAGCGCTGAAACACAAATACCTGCCAAAACTGGTGTCTGGCGAGATGGTCACCGCGATTGCCATGACCGAGCCGGGTGCCGGTTCCGACCTGCAAGGGGTGAAAACCACCGCTGTGCTGGATGGCGACGAATACGTGATCAACGGTTCGAAGACCTTCATCACCAATGGCTTTCTGGCTGATTTGGTGATCGTCGTGGCCAAGACCGATCCAAAGGCAGGAGCGAAGGGCACCAGTCTGTTTCTGGTAGAGGCCAATACGCCCGGCTTCGCCAAGGGCAAGCGTCTGGAAAAGGTCGGGATGAAGGCTCAGGACACCTCGGAGCTATTCTTCCAGGACGTCCGGGTACCGAAAGAAAACCTGCTGGGCCAGGCCGGGATGGGCTTCGCTTACTTGATGCAGGAACTGCCGCAGGAGCGTCTGACGGTCGCGGTAGGTGGCTTGGCGTCAGCTGAAGCGGCGTTGCAATGGACGCTGGATTACACCCGTGAGCGCAAGGCTTTCGGCAAGGCCATCGCCGACTTCCAGAACACCCGCTTCAAACTCGCTGAAATGGCGACCGAAATCCAGATCGGCCGGGTTTTCGTCGATCGCTGCCTGGAGCTGCACTTGCAAGGCAAGCTCGACGTGCCGACAGCGGCGATGGCCAAGTACTGGGGCACCGACCTGCAATGCAAGGTGCTCGATGAGTGCGTGCAGTTGCATGGCGGTTACGGGTTCATGTGGGAATACCCGATCGCCCGGGCGTGGGCGGATGCGCGGGTGCAGCGGATCTATGCCGGGACCAATGAGATCATGAAGGAGATTATTGCGCGGTCGCTTTGATTGGCGTTGCCTGGGCGGACGCCATCGCGGGCAAGCCACGCTCCCACAGGTTTGTGATTCCTGTGGGAGCGTGGCTTGCCCGCGATTGGGCCTATGAATCAATCAAGGAGCAGGATTCGGATGGTCCTGGTGAATCGCCTCGATCCCTGCCAACACTTCGTCGGAAAGTTTCAGCTCGAAGCTGGCAATGTTGCTGTCCAGTTGCTCAAGCGTGGTGGCGCCAATGATGTTGCTGGTGACGAACGGTTGCTGTGTGACGAAGGCCAGTGCCATCTGCGCCGGATCCAGACCGTGTTCACGAGCCAATGCCACATAACGGCTGCACGCTGCCTCTGACTGAGGATTGAAGTAGCGGCTGAAGCGGCTGTAGAGGCTCAGGCGACCTTTGGGCGGACGCGCGCCACCTTCGTACTTGCCCGACAGGAAACCGAACGCCAGCGGCGAGTAGGCGAGCAGGCCGCACTGTTCGCGGATGGCGATTTCCGCCAGGCCGACTTCGAAGCTGCGATTAAGCAGGTTGTAGGGGTTCTGGATCGATACGGCGCGCGGCCAGCCACGGGCTTCGGCGAGGGCGAGGAAACGCATGGTGCCCCACGGCGTTTCGTTGGACAGGCCGATGTGGCGGATCTTGCCGGCCTTGACCTGTTCGTCCAGTGCTTCGAGGGTGTCTTCCAGCGGGGTGAGGTTGACTTCGCTCGTGTGCTTGTAGCCCAGTTGTCCGAAGAAATTGGTACTGCGTTCAGGCCAGTGCAGCTGATAGAGATCGATGTAGTCGGTCTGCAAGCGCTTGAGGCTTGCATCCACGGCCTGGACGATGTTCTCGCGGTTGTGCTTGAGGTTTTTGTCGCGGATGTAGTCGATGGTGTTGCCGGGGCCGGCGATCTTGCTCGCCAGGATCCAGTCGGCGCGATCGCCGCGACTTTTGAAGTAATTGCCGATGTAGCGCTCGGTGGTGGCGTAGGTTTCGGCCTTGGGTGGCACCGGGTACATTTCGGCGGTGTCGATGAAATTGATGCCCGCGCTCTTGGCTCGTTCGATCTGGGCGAAGGCTTCAGCCTCGCTGTTTTGCTCGCCCCAGGTCATGGTGCCGAGGCAGATTGCACTCACGTTCAGATTGGTTCGGCCTAGCTGGCGATAGTCCATCGGGTGCTCCTTGGGCAAAACAATCATAAAAGCAGGTTGAAATATTTTTCGCAATCTGCATAATTGCGCACCTCTTTCTGCAGTGGAAGTGATGCGCCGCCGCCGAAGAATCTTGCCGTTGAACGGACGCGCCGACCCGAGCCCCCGAAAGCGTCTGTATCCGGCTGCCTTTGACTTGTCAAAGTACGCACTATTCAGTAAGATCCGCCGTCTAATTTACAGGGCGGCCCCTGAGGCTATAAAGAATGAAAACTTTTACTGCTAAACCGGAAACAGTACAGCGCGACTGGTTTGTCGTCGACGCTGCAGGTCAGACCCTGGGTCGTCTGGCCACCGAAATCGCGAGCCGTCTGCGTGGCAAGCATAAAGCTGAGTACACTCCTCACGTTGACACCGGCGATTACATCGTCGTTATCAACGCCGAGCAGATTCGTGTAACCGGTGCTAAAACCACCGACAAAATCTACTACTCCCACTCCGGTTTCCCGGGCGGCATCAAGTCGATCAACTTCGAAAAGCTGATCGCTAAAGCCCCTGAGCGCGTGATCGAGACCGCGGTCAAAGGCATGCTGCCTAAGAACCCGCTGGGTCGCGACATGTATCGTAAGCTGAAAGTCTATGCGGGCGCTGTACACCCTCATACTGCTCAGCAGCCCCAAGAACTGAAGTTTTAACGGAATAGTTCATTATGTCGGCGACTCAAAATTACGGCACTGGCCGTCGCAAGACCGCAACCGCACGCGTTTTCCTGCGTCCGGGTACTGGTAACATCTCCATCAACAACCGTTCGCTGGATAATTTCTTCGGCCGCGAAACTGCCCGCATGGTAGTTCGTCAGCCGCTGGAATTGACTGAGACTGTCGAGAAGTTCGACATCTACGTCACCGTGATCGGCGGTGGTGTAAGTGGTCAAGCTGGCGCAATCCGCCACGGTATCACTCGCGCACTGATGCAGTACGACGAAACCCTGCGTGGCGCTCTGCGCAAAGCTGGCTTCGTTACTCGCGATGCTCGTGAAGTTGAACGTAAGAAAGTTGGTCTGCGTAAAGCGCGTAAGCGTCCGCAGTACTCGAAGCGTTAATTCGCTTTCGCGTTCAAAAAGAACGCCCAGTTTCCTCGCGAAGCTGGGCGTTTTTTTATGGGCGCGATTTATCAAGGAATTGCGCTGTGACAACTTGCCACATCCGCAGAGGCCCTATACTGCAAGGCTTGGCAATGAAGCCCCTCGGTAATTACCTTGTCAGAATTGGGGCTTTTCATTACCATTCGGCAAAATTTTTATAAGTTCAGATTTTTACTTAGTAGACGCCTGATTTAACAGGCCACAAAGCTGATGGGAGAGGACTGAATGAGCAATGACGGCGTGAATGCAGGCCGGCGTCGCTTCTTGGTAGCAGCCACATCCGTGGTGGGTGCTGCAGGAGCGGTGGGGGCTGCGGTCCCGTTCGTGGGGTCATGGTTTCCCAGTGCCAAGGCGAAAGCCGCAGGTGCACCGGTGAAAGTGAATGTCAGCAAAATCGAGCCAGGTCAGCAAATGATTGCTGAGTGGCGCGGCCAGCCGGTGTTCATTGTCCGCCGTACCGAGGAAATCCTGGGGAATCTGAAAAAGATCGAGGGCCAGCTGTCTGACCCGACCTCCAAGAACTCGACGCAACCGACCTATGTCGACCCGGAGACGCGTTCGATCAAGCCAGAAGTTCTGCTGCTGATCGGTATCTGCACGCATCTGGGTTGCTCGCCGACTTTCCGTCCAGAAGTGGCACCTGCAGACCTGGGCAAGGATTGGGTAGGGGGGTATTTCTGTCCTTGCCACGGTTCTCACTACGATTTGGCTGGCCGCGTCTACAAGTCGCAACCTGCGCCTTTGAACCTGCCAGTTCCCCCGCATTCCTATGAGACCGATGACATCATTGTCATTGGCGTCGATACGGAGAAAGCGTGATGAGCAAGTTCATGGATTGGGTTGATGCGCGCTTCCCCGCGACCAAAATGTGGGAAGACCATCTCAGCAAGTACTACGCCCCGAAGAACTTCAACTTCTTCTATTTCTTTGGCTCCCTGGCACTGCTCGTTCTGGTCAACCAGATCGTTACCGGTGTCTGGCTGACCATGAGTTACACCCCGTCGGCGGAAGAAGCGTTTGCTTCCGTCGAATACATCATGCGCGACGTCGAGTACGGCTCGATCCTGCGTCTGCTGCACTCCACTGGCGCTTCGGCGTTCTTCATCGTGGTCTATCTGCACATGTTCCGTGGCCTGCTTTACGGTTCGTACCAGAAGCCGCGTGAGCTGGTGTGGGTGTTCGGCATGCTGATCTACCTGGCGTTGATGGCTGAGGCCTTCATGGGTTATCTGCTGCCGTGGGGCCAGATGTCCTACTGGGGTGCCCAGGTGATCATCTCGCTGTTCGGCGCGATCCCGGTCATTGGTAACGACCTGACCCAGTGGATTCGTGGTGACTACCTGATTTCCGGTATTACCCTGAACCGCTTCTTCGCCTTGCATGTGGTTGCCCTGCCGATCGTGATTCTCGGTCTGGTGGTGGTGCATATTCTGGCGCTGCACGAAGTCGGTTCGAACAATCCGGATGGCGTCGACATCAAGAAGCACAAAGACGAAAACGGTATACCGCTGGACGGCATTGCCTTCCACCCGTACTACACCGTGAAAGATATCGTCGGAGTGGTGGTGTTCCTGTTCATCTTCTGCTCGATCGTGTTCTTCTTCCCTGAAATGGGCGGCTACTTCCTCGAGAAGCCGAACTTTGAAGTGGCGAACGCCTTCAAGACCCCTGAGCACATCGCTCCGGTCTGGTACTTCACACCGTTCTACGCGATTCTGCGGGCGGTTCCGGACAAACTCCTGGGCGTAATCGCCATGGGCGCGGCCATCGCTGTGCTGTTCGTCCTGCCATGGCTGGATCGCAGCCCGGTCAAGTCGATGCGTTACAAAGGCTGGCTGAGCAAGATCTGGCTTTGGGTGTTCTGCATCTCGTTCGTGATCCTGGGTGTGTTGGGTGTTCTGGCGCCAACGCCAGGCCGTACGTTGCTGTCGCAGGTATGTACCTTCCTGTACTTCGCCTACTTCATTCTGATGCCGTTCTACACCAGGCTCGAGAAGACCAAACCGGTTCCGGAAAGGGTGACTGGCTGATGAAAAAGCTATTTGCTGTACTGATTCTTGCGGCGATGCCTGTACTGTCCTTTGCGGCCGAACACGGTGGTCCCGAACTGGAAAAAGTCGACATCGACGTTTCCGACAAGGCTGCCATGCAGGACGGCGCACGTACGTTCGCCAACTATTGCATGGGCTGCCACAGCGCGAAGTTCCAGCGCTACGAGCGTGTCGCCGATGACCTGGGCATTCCTCACGAGTTGATGCTTGAGAAGCTGGTGTTCACCGGCGCCAAGATTGGCGATCACATGAACATCGGCATGCAGCCGGCTGACGCCAAGACCTGGTTCGGTGCGGCGCCGCCCGACCTGACGCTGGTGGCTCGTGTTCGTGGCACCGACTGGCTCTACGGCTATCTGCGTTCGTTCTATGAAGACCCGTCACGTCCATGGGGCGTGAACAACAAAGTGTTCCCGAACGTCGGCATGCCTAACGTTCTGGTCGGCCTGCAGGGTCGTCAGGTGGTAGGCTGTAAACAAGTTCAAGTCGTCGAAGACGGCAAGAAGCAATACGATCCGCTGACTGGCACCGCTTTGACCCATGAAGCCTGCGATCAACTGACTGTATTGCCGAAAACCGGCACGCTGAACGAAGAGCAGTTCGACGAGAAGGTCAAGAATCTGGTGACCTTCCTGGCCTACTCGGCCAACCCGGTGAAGCTGCAGCA
The DNA here is from genome assembly GCF_050280605.1 of Pseudomonas sp. NPDC089918. NCBI lineage: Bacteria > Pseudomonadati > Pseudomonadota > Gammaproteobacteria > Pseudomonadales > Pseudomonadaceae > Pseudomonas > Pseudomonas sp. NPDC089918. The sequence continues at coordinate 15,607 of NZ_JBNNVP010000038.1, forward strand.
TCAGCGCATCGGTACCTATGTGTTGCTGTACCTGGCGTTCTTCTTCGTATTCGCTTACTTGCTCAAGCGTGAATACTGGAAAGACGTCCATTGATAAAGCTGTAAGCCATTGCTGTTAATCGCGCGCGCCCAGGGGCGTCTCTGAAGGTGTAACGAGTCTGGTGATCCAGGCGTTACGGGAGGCGCCCTCTGGGCGCGCGTGTTTTTCCGTTTCCGATAATTTCAACAAGCGAGGAGGACCGCCATGGGCGTGACCAATCGGTTGGCCTGTTACTCCGACCCCGCCGACCACTATTCCCACCGAGTGCGCATCGTACTTGCAGAGAAGGGTGTCAGCGCCGAGATCATTTACGTGGAAGCTGGTCGCCAGCCGCCTAAACTGATTGAGGTGAACCCTTACGGAAGCCTGCCCACCCTGGTCGATCGTGACCTGGCGTTGTGGGAGTCGACCGTGGTGATGGAGTATCTGGATGAGCGTTACCCGCACCCGCCGCTACTGCCGGTTTATCCCGTGGCGCGTGCCAACAGTCGTCTGCTGATTCATCGTATTCAGCGTGACTGGTGTGGCCTGGTGGATCTGATTCTGGATTCGCGGACCAAGGAAGCAGCCCGTGTCGTGGCTCGTAAAGAGCTGCGCGAAAGCCTGACAGGCGTGTCGCCGTTGTTTGCCGACAAGCCGTTTTTCCTCAGTGAGGAACAAAGTCTGGTGGATTGCTGCCTATTGCCAATACTCTGGCGATTGCCGATTCTGGGTATTGAACTGCCGCGGCCTGCCAAGCCGCTGCTTGATTATATGGAGCGCTCGTTTGCGCGTGAGGCTTTCCAGGCGAGTCTGTCTGGTGTCGAACGCGATATGCGCTAAGGCTTAAGGAGCCGCTATGAACTCCAGTCGACCTTATCTGGTCCGCGCGCTCTACGAGTGGATTGTGGACAACGATTGCACCCCGCACATGCTGGTCAATTCCGAGTATCCATCGGTGCAGGTGCCTCAGGGTTTTGCCAGTGACGGACAGATTGTCCTGAACGTTTCCCCGGCAGCCGTGCGTCATCTGCATATGGACAACGAGGCAGTCAGTTTCGAGGGGCGCTTCGGTGGCGTGCCGCATACCCTGTACGTGCCTATCGCATCGATCCTGGGCATTTACGCCCGGGAGAACGGTCAGGGCATGGTGTTCGATATGGAATCGCCTCTGGAAGACGAGGAAGAGATCGAGCCGGATGATGATGTTCCGCCACCCGACAGTGAGCCGCCGCGTCCCAGCGGTCGACCGAGTTTGAAGGTGGTGAAGTAATAAAAAAGGCGATCCGAATGGATCGCCTTTTTTATTACTTCACCACTTCAAACGCGTAGAAGCTGCCGAAGGGCGATGGCGATCTCAAGGATGCCATCGCCGGTAAGCAGGTATCAGTCGATGTACTCAAACAACTTCACGATCTTCTGCACGCCGGAAACGCCTTGTACCAAATTGGTCGCCTGAGCCGCTTCCTGCTTGGTCAGCAGACCCAGCAAGTAGACGATGCCGTTTTCGGTCACAACCTTGATGCGCGAACCCGGGATGGAGGCATCGGTGAGCATCTGGGTCTTGATCTTGGTGGTCAGCCAGGTGTCGTTCTGGCGCGCCAGCAGCGAGGAGGGCGCCAGTACTTGCAGCTCGTTGTGCACCCTCTTCACGCGCTGAACGGAGGCGGCAACCTGTTCGGCCTTGGCCTTGAGATCGGCGCGCGGCGTTTGCCCGGCGAGCAGCACGACACCGTTGAAGCTGGTGACGACGATGTGCGAGTCGTTGTCCAGGGCAGGATCAGCCTTGGCGATGTTCACGCCGACCTTGGTGTCGATCAGGGAGTCGTCGATCTTGCTGCCGAAGGTGCGGGTGCCGCGGTCATCATCGATCGGCGCTTCACGGCTGGCGTTAACCACCGACGTGCAGCCGCTGATGCCAAGGCACAGGGTCAAGGCCAGAAGGCCTAGGCGATTAGGGGTCATTCTTCACTCCCGAACAGTTGGCTGTCGATCAGATCGCAAAGGCAATGGATCGCCAGCAGGTGGACTTCCTGAATACGTGCGGTGACGTTGGCCGGTACGCGAATCTCGACGTCCTCAGGCAATAGCAGTGACGCCATGCCGCCGCCATCACGACCGGTCAATGCTACGACAATCATTTCGCGATCATGTGCGGCCTGGATCGCTTGAATTATGTTTGCCGAGTTGCCGCTGGTGGAAATCGCCAGCAAAACATCACCCGGCTGACCGAGGGCGCGGATCTGTTTGGAGAAGATTTCGTTGTAGCTGTAATCGTTGGCGATCGAGGTGATCGTCGAGCTGTCGGTGGTCAGCGCGATGGCGGGCAGGCTCGGGCGCTCGCGTTCGAAGCGGTTGAGCAGCTCGGAGGAGAAGTGCTGTGCGTCACCGGCGGAGCCGCCGTTGCCGCAGGACAGCATTTTGCCCTCGTTAAGCAGGGCGTTGACCATGACCTGGCTGGCTTGCTCGATGTGCGGTGCAAGTACGTCCATCGCCTGTTGCTTGGTGTCGATACTGGCCTGAAAAAGCTGGCGAATTCGCGATTGCATGTCCATCTGTGTGACCTTAATTAGCGCGGCTACTCGGCACATGAATGTGCAGCCCGCAAAGCAAAGAGCAAAAGTGTTGGGTGAAGGTGTCCGGTTCGGGACGCAAGCGATCAGCTGTCGAAGGCATTCTGCAACCAGTTCAACTGATCAAGGTTGCTGTCGATGGCAACCACGTCGAAGCGGCAGGGGGAATTGGCCCAACGCGACTCGCGCTGAAGAAAATACTGCGCGGCAAAAATCAGTTTCTGCCGTTTGCGCCCATCGATGCTATCGAGCGCACCACCCCATTGGGTGTTTTTTCTATAGCGGACTTCGACGAATACTACTGTATCGCCATCAAGCATGACCAGATCAAGCTCGCCGCGTTTACACAACCAGTTCTGCGCCAGCAGGCGCAGACCTTGTTGCTGAAGATGCTCGAGCGCATGACGCTCGGCATCTTTACCGCTTTGCTGGCGTGACCTGTCGGGCATCAGCGTGAGGTGTCCGGCAGGCGTTGAACCTGACCGTTAGTGAATTCTGCCCATGGCAACTGACGCTCGACCCGTTGACTCTGAGTCATGCCCAGGCTGCCCGATTGACCCTGGATGCGGCTATCCGGCAAGGCCTTGAGTTGCCCCAGGCGCGGTGCCAGGCGATAGGCGTCAACGCCCATCGCGTACAGACGGCCCAGGCTGCCGCCGGCTTGTGGCCATTGTGCAGTGACCTGTTTGCGCAGCGGGTCATTGGCATCCAGTAGCCATGGGGTTTCGCAGAAGCGAATACCGTTCATGTCGTTGTACTGGTTCTGATCGCCACTGGCGCTGAATACGTGGGAGGTGGCGTAAACCGGCACATCACCCGCGTACTGGAAGTTCAGGGTCGGTTTGATCTGTTGAGCCTGTTGCGGCGTCGCGGCCAGGAAGATGAACTCGATGTCCTGACGACGCGAAGGTTGTGCGGCAACCTGCGAGCCAACGGTGCTTTGCAGGCTCTTGGCACGGCCTTCGCTCTGGCGCAGCTGGAACATGTCGGCAATCTGCTGGGCCAGTTGTACCGGCTGGTCGACGCGCTCGGTAGCGACAATGCTGCCACCGTTGGCTTGCCAATCCTGGCTGAACGCCTTGTAGACGCGGTCGCCCCATTCGCCTTTCGGCACCATGATCGCGGCGCGATGCAGGCCATCGGCGCGTGCACGGCGAGACACTTCGCGGGCTTCGTCTTCAGCGGCAAGACCGAACTGGAACAGTTGGGCCGGACCTTGTGCGCCTTCGCTGTAGTTCAGGGCCAGGGTAGTGATCGGCAGTTGCGGGCGGGCGCTGAGCTGTTTGACCAGCGGCTTCTCCAGCGGACCGACTACCAGTTGCACGCCATCGGCCTGGGCCTTGCGATAGAACTCGTCGAGGGAGGTCAGGCGCGAGCTGTCATAGAACTCGATGGCTGGCGGCTTCTGCCCGGCTTGTTGCGCCTGGTAGTGAGCAGCCATGAAGCCTTCACGCAGTGCTTTGCCGACCGAAGCCAGCGGGCCGTCTTGCGGCAGCAGCAGGGCAATCTTGCTCAGGGGCTGGCTGGCCAGTTCCTTGAGTTTGGTCAGTGGTAGCGGCAGCTGGATGGCAGCCGGGTGTTTTGGATTCTGCTCGCGCCAGTTGTCGATCGCGGCTTGCTGCTGTTCCAGGGTGCCGGCCGTTTTCACCACCAGCGCCAGACGGATCCAGCCGCCGAGGTCATCGTCGGTGGTCGGCTGCAATTGATCGGTCGGCAGCGAAGCGATCAGGGTCCAGATCGCTTCGTGGTTTTTGCTGGCTGCTTCACCTTCAAGCATCGGCGCAATAAAGATGCGCTCCCGTGCGGCGGCCAGGGTCTGGCCGTCGGCCTCAAGGGCGCGGGCATGAACGGTGCCGGTGCGAACCTGTTGTTCGACGGGCAGTTCGCTCAGGCGTTGCAGGCTCGGATGGCTCAGGGCAGTCAGCGCCGCTTTGGGCTGATTGCGGGTCATGGCCAGTTCAGCCGCCAGGGTGTTGGCGAAGACTTGTTGGCCAGGCTTGAGTTGTTCCACCGGCACCTGTTGCAGGATTTGCGCGGACTGGCCGGCATTGCCCTGGCGATAAGCCAGGTCTGCCGCGCTCAAGCGCAGTAGAGCGGCTTTTTCCGGGTCTTTGCTTCGAGTGGCCTGTTCGAGCAGTTGCTCGATACTGGCATCCGGGGTCCGTGGAAGTTCGCCAAGGCTGGAAGAGGGCGAGCTGGCGCAAGCCGCCAGCAAGGCAGCGAGGCAGAGGGCAGTGAACAGCCGCAGGCAAGCGATCATGTAGTGTTCCTGATACTCGATCAAATTAGCGTGGAATTGTACCCAAGCACTGGCCGGGGCGCGATGTTACTGGCGTGAATCGATCAATTTAGCTCATGCAAATGTTGCAGCACTGCACAAAAGGCTGGAAAAACCGCGGAGGGGGAGGCGTATCGCAAGCGCCGCTACGCGCTACAATGTCGCCTTTTACCGATCATGAGGTGTGCGCTTTGACTGTTCCAGGTGCTTTGAATTCCGCTGCTGGCTCGCTTTATGTGGTGGCGACGCCCATCGGCAACCTGGACGACATCAGTGCGCGTGCGCTGAAGATCCTGCGTGAGGTCGCCTTGATCGCGGCCGAAGACACTCGCCATTCCCAGCGATTGATGCAGCATTTCGGTATCCCCACACCGCTGGCGGCCTGCCATGAACACAATGAGCGTGAGGAGGGTAACCGCTTTATCATGCGTCTGCTGGCGGGCGATGATGTGGCGTTGATTTCCGACGCTGGGACGCCGCTGATTTCCGATCCGGGTTATCACCTGGTGCGTCAGGCTCGTGCCGCAGGGATCAATGTGGTGCCGGTTCCGGGGGCGTGTGCCTTGATTGCGGCATTGTCGGCCGCGGGCCTGCCGTCCGACCGTTTCATCTTCGAAGGTTTTTTGCCGGCCAAGGCTGTCGGCCGACGGGCTCGTTTGGAGCTCGTTAAAGAAGAGCCGCGCACGCTGATTTTCTATGAAGCACCGCACCGCATCCTCGAGTGCCTGCAAGACATGGAGCTGGTATTTGGTGCCGAGCGTCCGGCGTTGCTGGCGCGGGAACTGACCAAGACCTTCGAAACCCTCAAAGGCTTGCCGCTGGCCGAGTTGCGCGAGTTCGTCGAATCGGACAGCAATCAGCAGCGTGGCGAGTGTGTAGTGCTGGTGGCGGGCTGGACTGCCCCTGAGACCGAAGACGCTGTCAGCAGTGAAGCCATGCGTATTCTCAATCTGTTACTCGAAGAGATGCCGCTCAAGCGTGCGGCGGCATTGGCGGCGCAAATTACCGGCGAACGCAAGAATGTGCTCTATCAGGTCGCGCTGGATAAACAGAAGGGCGAGTAAACCGACGTGCAGCGCCGGCCAGAGGCTTTTAGCGCTTGTTCTTCGGTCGCTCTGCCGTTAATCTTCGCGGCGGAGAGTCGATCGGACAGTCGCTGCCCTCTATGAAAATTAGGGGGGGGAGGAAAGTCCGGGCTCCATAGGGCGAAGTGCCAGGTAATGCCTGGGAGGCGTGAGCCTACGGAAAGTGCCACAGAAAATAACCGCCTAAGCGCTTCGGCGCCGGTAAGGGTGAAAAGGTGCGGTAAGAGCGCACCGCACGTCTGGCAACAGTTCGTGGCTAGGTAAACCCCACTTGGAGCAAGACCAAATAGGGTCCCAAGGCGTGGCCCGCGCTGGGACCGGGTAGGTTGCTAAAGATGTCCAGTGATGGCCATCGTAGACGAATGACTGTTCAAGACAGAACCCGGCTTACAGATCGACTCTCCACCTTTTTTTCCTCTCTGCCGAGTCATTGGCAGCGATGTGTGTAATGGCAATTTCCCTCCCTGCTGAATCAATAGCAGAAGCGCTTTTGTAATACCGAAAAAATCTTACTCTTAACAAACTACTTTAACTTCTGAACGCAGCCTTCTGTGCTGATTCAAGTTATTGAGTGAATTCATCCGTCAGATTCTCGTTAACCCTCCTTTTACGCTCCTAAATCTCCGTTCTGTAAGGCTTTTCCTTTAATCCGCGCCTTGACGGTGTGGTGGGCGCATTCCTATAGTGTGCGCAAGTGGCGGAAAGTGGCATGAAGTGGGTTTTTTGAGCGTAAAACGCTAATATTTGGAGAAACGCTGACGTGTTTCGCGGAGCTAACGCTATCAGTCTCGATGCAAAGGGCCGTCTCGCTATGCCGAGCCGGTACCGTGACGAGCTGGTTTCGCGTAGTTCCGGTCAATTAATCGTCACCATCGATGCCGTTGATCCGTGTTTGTGTGTTTATCCCCTCGATGAGTGGGAAATTATCGAAACCAAACTGCGCGCACTGCCTTCGCTTCGCGAAGAGAACCGCCGCCTGCAACGTTTACTGATTGGTAATGCCGTCGACCTCGAGCTCGATGGCAGTGGTCGTTTTCTGGTTCCGCCGCGTCTTCGCGAATATGCCAAGTTGGATAAGCGCGCGATGTTGGTAGGCCAACTGAACAAGTTCCAATTGTGGGACGAGGATGCCTGGAATGCGGTTTCTGCCGCTGACCTGGCTGCTATTCAACAACCGGGCGCCATGCCTGATGAACTGCGTGATTTAATCCTGTGACTATTGATAGCGGCTTTAACCACATCACCGTACTGCTTGACGAAGCCGTCGAGGCTCTCGCCGTACGTCCTGATGGCTGCTATCTGGACGGTACGTTCGGACGTGGCGGGCACAGTCGGTTGATCCTCAGCCAGCTCGGGCCTGATGGCCGGTTGCTCGGATTCGACAAAGATCCTCAAGCGATTGCCACCGGGCAAACGCTAGCGGCCGAAGACGGCCGCTTTGTCGTTGTGCAGCGCAGCTTTGCCGAGCTCGGCTCGGAAGTCGCCGAACGCGGTCTGGCCGGCAAGGTCAGTGGTGTTCTGCTCGACCTCGGCGTGTCTTCGCCGCAGCTCGACGATCCTGAACGCGGCTTCAGCTTCCTCAACGACGGTCCGTTGGACATGCGCATGGACCCGTCCCGCGGGATCAGCGCCGCCGAGTTCGTCAACACCGCGCCGGTGGAAGAAATTGCCCGGGTGTTCAAGCAATACGGCGAGGAGCGTTTCTCCGGACGCATGGCGCGTGCCGTGGCCGAGCGTCGCGACATCAAGCCGTTCGAGCGCACTGGCGATCTGGCTGAAGTGCTGAAAGTCGCCAACCCCGCATGGGAAAAGGGCAAGAACCCGGCCACCCGTGCATTCCAGGGCCTGCGTATTCACGTCAACAACGAACTGGGCGATCTGGAAGCCGGCCTCGAAGCGGCGCTGGAATGCCTGGAAGTGGGCGGCCGTCTGGTTGTCATCAGCTTCCACTCGCTGGAAGACCGCATCGTCAAACTGTTCATGCGCAAACTGGTGAAAGGCGAAGCCGACAACCTGCCGCGCAACCTGCCGGTCCGTCACGTTGCTTTCGAACCGGTAATCAAAATCCATGGCAAAGCGCAGACCGCCTCGGAGGCCGAACTCAAAGCCAACCCACGTTCCCGTAGTGCCGTCATGCGTGTCGCGGAGAAGTTGCGGTGAGCAAGCTTTTCGCCAAGCCACTTCCCGGCGGAAGCTTTTTCATGCTGCTGTTGTTTGCCGGCGTGCTTGTGTCGGCTATAGGCGTGTCCTATAGCGCGCACTGGAACCGTCAGTTGCTCAATTCGCTGTACGGCGAATTGAGCGTGCGCGACAAGGCGCAGGCGGAGTGGGGCCGGTTGATTCTCGAGCAGAGTACCTGGACCGCCCATAGCCGCATCGAAGTCCTGGCCACCGAGCAACTGAAGATGCGCATTCCCGGCGCCGCTGAAGTGCAGATGGTGGCGCCATGATGAAACTCGAAGGCGCGCTTTTTCCATGGCGGTTCCGTCTGGTGGTCGGGTTGCTCGGCATCATGGTGGCGGCGATTGCCTGGCGCATCATCGATTTGCAAGTGGTCGACCGTGCCTTCCTTAAAGGTCAGGGCGATGCGCGCAGTGTTCGTCATATTCCAATTCCGGCTCACCGTGGTCTGATCACCGACCGTAACGGCGAGCCGTTGGCCGTGAGTACCCCGGTCACCACCCTGTGGGCCAACGCCAAGGAAATGCAAACGGCCAAAGAGAAGTGGCCGGCACTGGCGGCTGCCTTGGGGCAGGACCCGAAAGCCCTGGCCGAACGTCTCGAAGCCCAGGCCAACAAAGAATTCATTTATCTGGTGCGCGGGCTGACCCCCGAGCAGGGCCAGGCTGTGCTCGATCTGAAAGTGCCGGGCGTTTATGGCATCGAAGAGTTCCGGCGTTTCTACCCGGCCGGTGAAGTCACCGCCCACATGGTCGGCTTTACCGACATCGATGACCACGGACGCGAAGGCGTCGAGTTGGCCTACGACGAATGGCTGGCTGGCGTCCCCGGCAAGCGGCAGGTGATCAAGGACCGGCGCGGCCGGCTGATCAAAGATGTCCAGGTCACCAAAAACGCCAAGGCCGGCAAGCCCTTGGCGTTGTCCATTGACCTGCGTCTGCAATATCTGGCCAACCGTGAACTGCGCAATGCGATCATCGAGAATGGCGCCAAGGCCGGTAGCCTGGTGATCATGGACGTGAAGACCGGCGAGATCCTCGCCATGGTCAACCAGCCGACCTACAACCCGAACAACCGTCGCAACCTGCAACCGGCGATGATGCGCAACCGCGCGATGATCGACGTATTCGAGCCGGGTTCGACCATGAAAGCGATCTCCATGAGTGCCGCGATTGAAACCGGGCGCTGGAAGCCGACCGATACCGTCGAAGTGTATCCAGGCACCTTGCAGATTGGTAAGTACACCATCAAGGACGTATCGAAGAGTGAAGGCCCGGTACTCGACCTGACCGGTATCCTGATCAATTCCAGTAACGTCGGCATGAGTAAGGTCGCATTCGATATCGGCGGCGAAACGATTTTCCGCCTGGCGCAGAAAGTCGGCCTCGGCCAGGATACCGGGCTCGGATTCCCGGGCGAGCGCGTCGGCAACCTGCCGAACTACCGCGAATGGCGCAAGGCTGAAACCGCCACGCTGTCCTACGGCTACGGTATTTCCGTGACTGCGATCCAGTTGGTCCACGCCTTCTCGGCCCTGGCCAACAATGGTCGCCTTGCGCCGCTGACCCTGATCAAAACCGACAAGGCACCGCAAACCACGCAGGTATTGCCGGAAGCTGTCGCGAAAACCATGCAAACCATGCTGCAACAAGTGATCGAAGCCCCGCGCGGTGTATTCCGTGCGCAGGTGCCGGCGTATCACGTGGGCGGCAAGTCGGGTACCGCGCGTAAAACGTCGGTCGGCACCAAAGGCTACGCCGAGAATTCCTACCGCTCGCTGTTCGCCGGCTTCGGCCCGATGAACGATCCGCGCTACGCAATCGTGGTGGTGATCGATGAACCGACCAAGGCCGGTTACTTCGGTGGTCTGGTATCGGCCCCGGTGTTCAGCAAAGTGATGTCCGGGACCCTGCGCCTGATGAACATCACCCCAGACAACCTGCCTGCCACTCAACAAGCGAACGCCGCACCGGTCGTTCCGCTGAAAGCTAATGGAGGGCGCGGCTGATGTCGCTGAGCCTGAACAAGATTTTCGCCCACGCCGGCCGCGATCTGTTGATCCGCGAATTGGCGCTGGACAGCCGCAACGTACGAGCAGGCGATCTGTTTCTCGCGGTTCCTGGTGGCAAGTTCGACGGGCGTGCGCACATCGCCGACGCCTTGCAACGCGGCGCTGCTGCCGTGGCTTATGAAGTCGAAGGCGCGACTGTGCTGCCGATCACCGACGTGCCGCTGATTCCGGTCAAAGGCCTGGCGGCGCAGCTGTCGGACATCGCCGGGCGCTTTTATGGCGACCCGAGCCGTCATTTGAACCTGATCGGCGTGACTGGCACCAACGGTAAAACCAGCGTGACGCAATTGATCGCCCAGGCGCTCGACCTGCTGGGGCAGCACTGCGGCATTGTCGGCACCCTGGGCTCCGGTTTCTACGGTGCGCTGGAAAGCGGTCTGCACACCACGCCAAACCCGATTGCGGTGCAAGCGACCCTCGCCGACCTGAAAAAAGCCGGCGCCAAAGCCGTGGCCATGGAAGTCTCTTCCCACGGCCTGGATCAGGGCCGCGTGAGCGCGTTGGCCTTCGATGTGGCGGTGATGACCAATCTGTCGCGCGATCATCTGGATTACCACGGCACCATGCAGGCCTATGGCGAAACCAAGGCCAAGTTGTTTGCCTGGAATGATCTGAAGTGCCGGGTGGTCAACCTGGACGACGATTTCGGCCGGCAACTGGCTGCCGATGAAGGCGAGTCGCGACTGATCACTTACAGCCTGGAAGATTCCGGCGCCTACCTGTATTGCCGCCAGGCGCAGTTCGACGACGAAGGTGTGCGCGCCACGCTGGTCACGCCGCAAGGCGAGCACCATTTGCGCAGCACCTTGCTCGGCCGTTTCAACCTGAGCAACGTGTTGGCCGCGATCGGCGCCTTGCTCGGGCTGGACTACGCGCTGGACGAAATCCTCAAAGTACTGCCGAAACTCGAAGGTCCGGCTGGTCGCATGCAGCGCCTGGGCGGCGGTACTCAGCCGTTGGTGGTGGTCGATTATGCCCACACACCGGATGCGCTGGAAAAAGTCTTGATGGCCCTGCGTCCTCACGCCAAAGGCCGGTTGCTGTGCCTGTTCGGTTGCGGCGGTGATCGGGATCGCGGCAAGCGTCCGCTGATGGCTGAAGTGGTCGAGCGTCTGGCCGATGGCGTACTGGTCACCGATGACAATCCGCGCACCGAAGACCCTACGGTGATTTTCGACGACATCCGCGCCGGTTTCACCGCTGTGGATAAAGTCACCTTCGTCGCCGGCCGTGGCCAGGCGATTGCCCAATTGATCGCCAGCGCATCGGCCGATGACGTGATTGTCCTGGCCGGTAAAGGTCACGAGGACTATCAGGAAATCAACGGTGAGCGCCACGCTTTCTCCGATCTGGTCGAGGCCGATCACGCCCTGACCGCGTGGGAGGTGGCCCATGCTTAAAGCCTTGAAACTGAGCGAGCTGACCAGTGCATTGAATGGCCGTCTGATTGCCAGCGACGCCAGCTTCGACGGCGTCAGCATCGACAGCCGCGCGATCAAGCCCGGCCAACTGTTTATTGCCCTGGCCGGCCCGCGTTTCGATGGCCATGACTACCTCAATGACGTCGCCGCCAAAGGCGCCGTGGGTGCCTTGGTCGAGCGCGAGGTTGCCAACAGCGCGCTGCCGCAACTGCTGGTCAAGGACACCCGCCAGGCCCTCGGCCAATTGGGCGCGATGAACCGCGCTGCGTTCACTCATCCGGTCGCGGCCATCACCGGTTCCAGCGGCAAGACCACGGTCAAGGAAATGCTTGCGAGCATCCTGCGCACGCGCGGTCCGGTGCTGGCGACCCGTGGCAACCTGAACAACGACCTCGGTGTTCCGCTGACCCTGCTCGAACTGGCGCCGGAACACACGGCGGCGGTCATCGAGTTGGGGGCTTCGCGTCTTGGCGAGATTGCCTACACCGTTGCCATGACCAAACCGCATGTCGCTGTGCTGAACAATGCCGGCACTGCCCACGTCGGTGAGTTCGGCGGCCCGGAAAAAATCGTCGAGGCCAAGGGCGAGATTATTGAAGGGCTTGATGCCTCGGGCATCGCCGTGCTGAATCTCGACGACAAGGCGTTCCCGATCTGGAAGGCCCGTGCCGCTGCCCGACGGGTGCTGAGTTTCTCTCAGCTGGATGCCACCGCAGATTTCCATGCCAGCTTCATCGTTTCCGATGCACGCGGCTGCCCTGCATTCGAACTGCACACGCCGCAAGGTATTGCCCGGATTCAATTGAACCTGCTCGGCGGGCACAACGTCACCAACGCAGTCGCCGCCGCCGCGGCGGCTCACGCCCTGGGCGTGTCCTTGTCGCATATCGCTTCGGGGCTCAATGCAGTGCAACCGGTCAAGGGTCGTGCCGTCGCGCAACTGGCAACTAACGGTATGCGCGTGATCGATGACACGTACAACGCAAACCCCACCTCCATGTGCGCCGCCGTTGATATACTCGCCGGCTTTTCCGGTCGCACCGTTTTGGTGCTCGGAGATATCGGCGAGTTGGGCGATTGGGCGGAGCAGGGGCACCGTGATGTGGGCGAGTACGCCCGCGGCAAGGTTTCCGCGCTTTACGCGGTCGGGCCAATGATGACCCACGCCGTAAACGCTTTCGGCGAGCAGGCTTTTCACTTCAGCACTCAGGCTGAGCTGATCAAGGCCCTGGAAGCCGAGCAGGACCCAAACACCACCATTTTGATCAAGGGCTCGCGCAGCGCCGCGATGGAAAACATCGTCGCCGCTTTGTGCGGGACCCGTCTGGAGAAACATTAATGCTGCTGCTGCTAGCGGAGTATCTGCAACAGTTCTACAAAGGCTTCGCGGTCTTTCAGTACCTGACCCTGCGCGGGATTCTCGGTGTGCTGACCGCGCTGGTCTTGTCGCTGTGCTATGGCCCGTGGATGATCCGCACTTTGCAGAACCGTCAGATCGGTCAATCCGTTCGCAACGACGGCCCGCAATCGCACCTGTCCAAATCCGGCACCCCGACCATGGGCGGCGCGCTGATTCTTTCGTCCATCGGTGTCAGCACCTTGCTTTGGGCCGACCTGGCCAACCGTTACGTTTGGGTGGTGTTGTTGGTCACCCTGCTGTTCGGTGCCATCGGCTGGGTAGACGACTACCGCAAAGTCATCGAGAAAAACTCCCGTGGCCTTCCGAGCCGCTGGAAGTATTTCTGGCAGTCGGTGTTCGGCCTGGGCGCGGCGATCTTCCTTTATATGACTGCCGCGACGCCGGTAGAAACCACCCTGATCCTGCCGATGCTCAAGGACTACAGCATTCCACTGGGCGCGGGTTTCATCGTCCTGACCTATTTCGTGATTGTCGGCTCGAGCAACGCGGTCAACCTGACCGATGGCCTCGACGGTCTGGCGATCATGCCTACCGTGATGGTCGGCGGCGGTTTGGGGATCTTCTGCTACCTGTCGGGTAACGTGAAATTCGCTGAATACCTGCTGATCCCTTACGTACCGGGCGCGGGTGAGTTGATCGTGTTCTGCGGCGCGTTGATCGGCGCGGGCCTGGGGTTCCTGTGGTTCAACACCTATCCGGCCCAAGTGTTCATGGGCGACGTCGGCGCACTGGCGCTGGGCGCGGCTTTGGGCACCATCGCAGTGATCGTCCGTCAGGAAATCGTCCTGTTCATCATGGGCGGCGTGTTCGTGATGGAGACCCTGTCAGTCGTCATTCAGGTTGCCTCCTTTAAGCTGACCGGTCGCCGTGTATTCCGCATGGCGCCGATACACCACCACTTTGAACTCAAGGGCTGGCCCGAGCCGCGCGTGATCGTCCGTTTCTGGATCATCACCGTGATTCTGGTACTGGTCGGCCTTGCCACCCTGAAGCTGAGGTAGAACGAGTGTCTCTGATCGCTTCTGACCACTTCCGCATCGTTGTCGGCCTCGGCAAGAGCGGCATGTCCCTGGTTCGCTTCCTGGCGAACCGGGGCGTGTCGTTTGCTGTCGCCGATACGCGGGAAAATCCACCGGAACTGGCCACGCTCAAGCGTGACTATCCGCACGTGGAAGTGCGTTGTGGCGAGCTGGACGTCGAATTCCTGTGCCGTGCCGACGAGCTCTACGTGAGCCCCGGCCTGGCGCTGGCGACCCCGGCCCTGCAGGCTGCCGCCGCCCGTGGCGTGAAGTTGTCCGGCGACATCGAGCTGTTCGCGCGTAACGCGAAGGCGCCGATTGTCGCCATCAGCGGTTCCAACGCCAAAAGCACCGTCACCACCCTGGTCGGCGAAATGGCGGCTGCGGCCGGCAAGCGTGTTGCTGTCGGCGGCAATCTCGGCACACCGGCGCTGGATTTGCTCAGCGACGACATCGAGTTGTACGTGATGGAGTTGTCGAGCTTCCAGCTCGAAACCACCGATCAACTCAACGCCGAAGTGGCGACCGTGCTCAACATCAGCGAAGACCACATGGACCGCTACAGCGGTCTGCCGGCCTATCACTTGGCCAAGCACCGGATCTTCCGGGGTGCCAGGCAGTTTGTGGTCAACCGTCAGGACGCCTTGAGCCGTCCGCTGATGGGCGAAGGTCAGCCGTGCTGGACCTTCGGTTTGAGCAAACCCGATTTCAAGGCCTTCGGGATCCGGGAAGAAGACGGCGAGAAATACCTGGCCTTCGAATTCCAGAACCTGATGCCTGTGCGCGAGTTGAAAGTTCGTGGCGCGCATAACCAGTCCAACGCTCTGGCGGCCTTGGCACTGGGGCATGCCATCGGCCTGCCGTTCGACGCCATGCTTTCGGCCCTGCGCAATTTCGCCGGGCTCGAGCATCGCTGCCAATGGGTACGCGAGCTGAATGGCGTGAGCTTCTACAACGACTCCAAAGCCACCAACGTCGGTGCTGCTCTGGCCGCCATCGAAGGCCTGGGCGCGGACATCGACGGCAAGCTGGTGCTGATCGCCGGTGGCGATGGCAAGGGCGCCGAATTCAAGGATTTGCGTGATCCGGTGGCGGCCAACTGCCGCGCCGTCATTTTGATGGGCCGTGATTCCGACAAGATCGGCGAGGCCATCGGCGATGCCGTGCCACTGATTCGCGTCGGCTCGCTGATCGAAGCGGTCGCGCAATGCCGCGCCATCGCCGAAAAGGGCGACGCGGTGCTGCTGTCCCCAGCCTGCGCCAGTTTCGACATGTTCAAGAACTACGAAGATCGCGGTCACCAGTTTGTCCGCGCCGTGGAGGACTTGGCATGAGCCTCCTGAATATCATCAAGCCGTACCCGTCGCCGATCATCACCGGGCGCGGCATCGACCTCGATTTCCCGATGCTCGCCGGTTGCCTGGCGTTGCTGGGCCTGGGGCTGGTCATGATTGCATCGGCATCCACTGAAGTGGCAGCGGTGCAATCGGGCAGTGCCCTGTATTACATGATCCGCCACCTTATCTACGTGGTGCTGGGACTTGGCGCCTGCATCGTCACCATGATGATTCCGATCGCTACCTGGCAACGCCTGGGCTGGCTGATGCTGATTGGTGCATTCGGTTTGCTGGTGATGGTGATCATCCCCGGCATTGGCCGTGAAGTGAACGGTTCGATGCGCTGGATCGGCTTCAGCTTTTTCAACGTTCAGCCTTCCGAGATCGCCAAGGTGTTCGTGGTGATCTACCTCGCCGGTTATCTGGTGCGTCGCCAGAAAGAAGTGCGTGAAAGCTGGATGGGTTTCTTCAAGCCGTTCATCGTTCTGCTGCCGATGGCGGGGCTGTTGCTGATGGAGCCGGACTTCGGTGCCACCGTTGTAATGATGGGGGCGGCTGCAGCGATGCTGTTCCTCGGCGGCGTCGGGCTGTTCCGTTTTTCCTTGATGGTTGTCCTGGCTGTCGGTGCGGTGGTGTTGTTGATTCAGATGCAGCCGTATCGAATGGCGCGACTGACCAACTTTGCGGACCCGTGGGCCGACCAGTTCGGTGCGGGCTATCAGTTGTCTCAAGCCTTGATCGCTTTCGGTCGCGGCGAATGGCTGGGCGTTGGCCTGGGCAACAGCGTGCAGAAACAGTTCTACCTGCCGGAAGCCCACACTGACTTCGTGTTCTCGGTCCTGGCCGAAGAACTGGGTGCCGTGGGTTCGTTGTGCACCTTGGCGCTGTTCGTCTTTGTCTGTATTCGTGGCATGTACATCGGTTATTGGGCCGAGAAGGCCAAACAATTTTTCGCCGCTTACATCGCGTATGGCTTGTCGTTCCTGTGGATCGGTCAGTTCCTGATCAACATCGGAGTGAACGTAGGCCTATTGCCGACCAAGGGGCTGACTCTGCCATTCCTCAGTTATGGCGGCAGTTCGTTGGTGATCTGCTGTGCCTGTCTTGGCTTGTTGCTGCGCATCGAGTGGGAGAGTCGAACCCACTTGGGCAGTGAAGAGATGGAATTCCATGAGAGCGACTTCGCCGAGGAGCCGAACCATGGGCGCTAACGTATTGATCATGGCTGGCGGCACCGGGGGCCACGTGTTCCCGGCACTGGCCTGCGCTCGCGAGTTCCAGGCCCGCGGTTACACCGTGCACTGGTTGGGCACGCCGCGCGGGATCGAGAACGATCTGGTGCCGGCGGCCGGCCTTCAATTGCATCGGATCAACGCCAGCGGTTTGCGCGGCAAGGGCAAATTGTCCCTGCTCAAGGCACCGTTCATGTTGCTCAAGTCGATCTGGCAGGCGCGGGCGATCATTCGTCAGCTGCGACCGGTGTGTGTGGTCGGCTTCGGTGGTTACGTGACCGGCCCCGGCGGCGTTGCAGCCAAATTGGCCGGCGTGCCGGTGATCGTTCATGAACAGAACGCTGTGGCCGGTACCGCCAATCGGTTGCTGGTGCCGTTGGCCGCCCGAGTCTGTGAAGCGTTCCCCGACACCTTTACCCTGTCGAACAGCCGTCGTACCACCGGTAACCCGGTGCGCACCGAGCTGTTCCTCGAAACACCGCGACCTGCCCTGGCCGGTCGCAAGGCGCGTTTGCTGATCCTGGGCGGAAGCCTGGGCGCAGAGCCGTTGAACAAGTTGCTGCCTGAAGCCCTGTCGCAAGTCGCTCCCGACCTGCGTCCGGACGTGTTTCATCAGGCCGGCAAAAACCACGATGAAGTGACTGCAGAGCGCTATCGCGCAGCTGGCGTCGAGGCGCAAGTGCAGCCTTTCATCAAAGACATGGCCCAAGCCTATGGCTGGGCCGACCTGGTGGTGTGCCGTGCAGGCGCATTGACCATCAGTGAACTGGCGGCTGCCGGTCTGCCCTCGATGCTGGTGCCTTTGCCCCACGCGATCGACGATCACCAGACCCGCAACGCCGATTATTTGGCCCGTGAAGGCGCTGCCTTCCTGATGCCGCAAAGAACGACTGGCGCAGCGGATCTTGCCGCTCGCCTGACAGAGGTCTTGATGCAACCGCAACGACTCAACGACATGGCCACCGCGGCACGCCGCCTGGCCAAACCCGATGCCACTCGTAACGTGGTCGATACCTGCCTGGAGGTGGCCCATGGTTGAGAACAAGAAAGCCATGCCGCACCCGGAAATGCGCCGCATCCGTCGCATCCACTTCGTCGGTATCGGCGGCGTGGGTATGTGCGGCATTGCCGAAGTGTTGCTGAACCTGGGCTATGAAGTGTCCGGTTCCGACCTCAAAGCATCGCCGGTGACCGAGCGCCTGGAATCCTTCGGTGCCCACATCTATATCGGCCACCGTGCCGAGAACGCCGCGAACGCCGATGTGCTGGTCACCTCCAGCGCTGTGAACACTTCCAACCCGGAAGTTGCCACCGCCCTGGAACGCCGGATTCCGGTGGTGCCGCGTGCCGAGATGCTGGCTGAGCTGATGCGCTACCGCCACGGCATCGCCGTCGCCGGTACCCACGGCAAAACCACCACGACCAGCCTGATCGCTTCGGTGTTCGCCGCCGGTGGCCTGGACCCGACATTCGTGATCGGTGGTCGTCTGAATGCCGCGGGCACCAATGCCCAGCTCGGCACCAGCCGCTACCTGATCGCCGAAGCCGACGAAAGCGATGCCAGCTTCCTGCATTTGCAGCCGCTGGTGGCCGTGGTCACCAACATCGATGCCGACCACATGGCGACCTACGACGGCGACTTCAACAAACTGAAGAAAACCTTCGTCGAGTTCCTGCACAACCTGCCGTTCTACGGTCTGGCAGTGGTGTGCCTGGACGATCCGGTGGTGCGTGAAATCCTCCCGCAGGTGAAACGTCCGACGGTCACTTACGGCTTTGGCGACGATGCCGATGTGCGTGCCATCAATGTGCGCCAACAAGGCATGCAGACCTTCTTTACCGTGCTGCGCCCTGATCGTGAGCCGCTGGATGTGTCGGTGAACATGCCGGGCAATCACAACGTGCTGAACGCGCTGGCGACCATTTGCATCGCCACCGACGAAGGCGTCAGCGATGAAGCCATCGTCCAGGGCCTGTCCGGGTTCCAGGGTGTCGGTCGTCGCTTCCAGGTGTACGGCGAACTGCCGGTTGAAGGTGGCAACGTGATGCTGGTGGACGACTACGGTCACCACCCGACCGAAGTCGCGGCCGTGATCAAAGCCGTGCGCGGTGGCTGGCCGGAGCGCCGTCTGGTGATGGTTTACCAGCCGCACCGTTACAGCCGCACCCGCGACCTGTACGACGATTTCGTCAATGTGCTGGCTGACGCCAACGTGTTGCTATTGATGGAAGTCTACCCGGCCGGCGAAGAGCCGATTCCGGGCGCCGACAGCCGCAAGCTGTGCAACAGCATTCGCCAGCGCGGTCAGCTCGACCCGATCTACATCGAGCGTGGCATCGACCTCGCACCAATCGTCAAGCCGCTGCTGCGTGCCGGCGACATTCTGTTGTGCCAGGGCGCCGGTGATATCGGCGGTCTCGCACCGAAACTATTGAACAGTCCGTTGTTCGCTGGCGCGGTTGCCGCGCCAAGCGTGGGGAAGTTGAAATGACTGCTGCTTACGCCAACCTCGTCTCCACTATCGCGCCGAAAGACTTCGGCCGTGTCGCCGTGCTGTTCGGCGGCAAGAGTGCCGAGCGTGAAGTCTCCCTGAAGTCGGGTAACGCGGTGCTCGATGCATTGCAAAGCGCCGGTGTGGATGCCTTCGGTCTTGATGTGGGCGATGACCTGCTGCAGCGTCTGCTGAACGAAAAAATCGACCGCGCCTTCATCATCCTCCACGGTCGTGGCGGTGAAGACGGCAGCATGCAGGGCCTGCTCGAATGCCTTGGCATTCCGTACACCGGCAGCGGCATTCTGGCCTCGGCACTGGCCATGGACAAACTGCGCACCAAGCAGGTCTGGCACAGCCTCGGGATTCCGACGCCACGCCATGCGGTACTGAGCTGCGAGGCCGATTGTATTTCGGCGGCCACGGAACTGGGCTTCCCTTTGATCGTCAAACCGGCCCATGAAGGTTCCAGTATCGGGATGGCCAAAGTGACCTCCGCGTCCGAATTGATCGACGCATGGAAAGCGGCCAGTACCTACGATTCGCAAGTGTTGGTCGAGCAATGGATTCAAGGTCCGGAGTTCACCATCGCCACCCTGCGTGACCAGGTGTTGCCTCCAATCGCCCTGGGCACAACCCACAGTTTCTACGACTACGACGCCAAGTACGTGGCTTCCGATACCCAGTACCGGATCCCGTGTGGCCTGGACAGCAACAAAGAAAAAGAACTCATGGACCTCACGGCCAAAGCCTGTGAGGCGCTGGGTATCGCCGGTTGGGGCAGGGCAGACGTGATGCAGGACGCCGACGGGCAGTTCTGGTTCCTGGAAGTCAACACCGCACCGGGCATGACCGATCACAGTCTGGTTCCGATGGCGGCCCGTGCCGCTGGCCTGGATTTCCAGCAACTGGTTCTGGCGATTCTGGCCGCCAGCGTTACCGGCAATGCTGCCGGTAACCAAGAGCCGACAAGAGGTTAAGACCATGCAAGGCGCTCAGCTACGTCATCAGCCTTCCGCACCCGGCCGCAAGCCGGTGCCGCGGGGTGCCAGCCGAATGGTGGCCAAAGAGCCGATGTCCGCGCGCCTGCCGAAAGCCAATTTTGGTTTTCTGAAAAGTCTGTTCTGGCCCGTGCTGTTGGTCGCGCTGGGGTTCGGCACTTATGAAGGCGCACAGCGTTTGCTGCCGTACGCCGACCGGCCGATCACCAAGATCGCGGTGCAGGGCGATTTGAGTTACATCAGCCAGCAAGCGGTGCAGCAGCGGATCGCCCCCTACGTGGCGTCGAGCTTCTTCACTATCGACCTGGAGAGCATGCGTACCGAGCTTGAACAGATGCCATGGATTGCCCACGCCGAAGTGCGTCGGGTGTGGCCGGATCAGGTGGTGATTCGCCTGGAAGAACAACTGCCGGTGGCCCGCTGGGGCGATGAGTCGCTGCTGAACAACCAGGGGCAGGCGTTCACCCCGCGCGAGCTGGCGAACTACGAACACTTGCCACAGCTGTTCGGCCCGCAGCGGGCCCAGCAGCAAGTGATGCAGCAATACCAGGTGCTGAGCCAGATGCTCAGGCCATTGGGCTTCTCGATTGCACGCCTGGAGTTGCGTGAACGAGGCAGTTGGTTCCTGACCACCGGCGCCGGCAGCGCGGGCCCGGGAATCGAACTGCTGCTGGGACGCGGCAAGCTGGTGGAAAAGATGCGCCGCTTCATTGCCATCTATGACAAGACGCTCAAAGAGCAGATTACGAACATTGCGCGCATCGATCTGCGCTACGCCAACGGCCTCGCTGTTGGCTGGCGGGAACCTGTAGCGCCCACGACAGCCCAACCCGCTGTCGCGAAGAATTAAGAAGAGGCAGGACCCATGGCAAACGTGCAAAGCGGCAAAATGATCGTCGGTCTCGATATCGGCACCTCCAAGGTGGTGGCGCTGGTCGGCGAGGTCTCGGACGACGGCACGCTCGAAATCGTCGGGATCGGTACTCATCCGTCCCGCGGCCTGAAAAAAGGCGTAGTGGTGAACATTGAGTCCACCGTCCAGTCGATCCAGCGCGCTATTGAAGAAGCGCAGCTGATGGCCGGTTGCCGGATTCACTCGGCGTTTGTCGGCGTGGCCGGCAATCACATCCGCAGCTTGAACTCCCATGGCATCGTGGCGATTCGTGATCGCGAAGTCAGCTCCGCCGACCTTGAGCGCGTTCTCGACGCTGCCCAGGCTGTGGCGATCCCGGCTGACCAGCGCGTTCTGCACACACTGCCGCAGGATTATGTGATTGATAACCAGGAAGGCGTTCGCGAGCCGCTGGGCATGTCCGGCGTGCGTCTGGAAGCCAAGGTTCACGTCGTCACTTGCGCCGTCAACGCCGCACAGAACATTGAAAAATGCGTGCGCCGCTGCGGTCTGGAAATCGACGACATCATTCTCGAGCAGTTGGCCTCGGCCTACTCGGTCCTGACCGACGACGAGAAAGAGCTGGGCGTGTGCCTGGTGGACATCGGCGGCGGCACCACCGACATCGCGATCTTCACCGAAGGCGCGATCCGTCACACCGCGGTGATCCCGATTGCGGGCGACCAGGTGACCAACGACATCGCCATGGCGCTGCGCACCCCGACCCAGTACGCCGAAGAAATCAAGATTCGCTACGCCTGCGCCCTGGCCAAACTGGCCGGTGCCGGTGAAACCATCAAGGTGCCGAGCGTCGGCGACCGTCCACCGCGCGAGCTGTCCCGTCAGGCCCTGGCCGAAGTGGTCGAGCCGCGTTACGACGAGCTGTTCACCCTGATCCAGGCCGAACTGCGTCGCAGTGGCTACGAAGACCTGATCCCGGCCGGCATCGTGCTGACTGGCGGTACGTCGAAGATGGAAGGCGCGGTGGAACTGGCCGAAGAAATCTTCCACATGCCGGTTCGCCTGGGCGTGCCGCATGGCGTCAAGGGCCTGGACGACGTGGTCCGCAACCCGATTTATTCCACCGGCGTTGGCCTGTTGATGTACGGCCTGCAGAAGCAGTCCGACGGGATTTCATTCTCGGGCATCGGCAGCCGCGACAGCTACAGCAATGACGAACCGAAAGTCGCCTTGCTCGATCGCTTCAAGAGCTGGGTACAAGGCAATTTCTAAAGCTTTACCGCAACACCGCTTCAAACAGCAGTAGGCGAAAAAACTAGAGAATGTAAGGAGAGGGAAAATGTTCGAACTCGTAGACAACATCCCCGCAAGCCCGGTAATTAAAGTTATCGGTGTTGGCGGTGGCGGCGGCAACGCTGTCAATCACATGGTCAAGAGCAACATTGAAGGCGTTGAATTCATCTGCGCCAACACTGATGCCCAAGCGCTGAAAAGCATCGGCGCGCGGACCATCCTGCAACTGGGCACCGGCGTGACCAAAGGCCTGGGCGCCGGCGCCAACCCTGAAGTAGGTCGTCAGGCCGCTCTCGAAGACCGTGAGCGCATTGCCGAAGTCCTGCAGGGCACCAATATGGTGTTCATCACAACCGGCATGGGCGGTGGTACCGGTACCGGTGCTGCGCCGATCATTGCCGAAGTGGCCAAGGAAATGGGGATCCTCACCGTTGCGGTGGTGACCCGTCCGTTCCCGTTCGAAGGTCGCAAGCGTATGCAGATCGCCGACGAAGGCATTCGTCTGCTGTCTGAAAGCGTCGACTCGTTGATCACCATTCCCAACGAGAAGCTGCTGACCATCCTCGGTAAAGACGCAAGCCTGCTGTCGGCTTTCGCCAAGGCCGACGATGTACTGGCCGGTGCCGTTCGCGGTATCTCCGACATCATCAAGCGTCCGGGCATGATCAACGTCGACTTTGCCGACGTGCGTACGGTGATGAGCGAAATGGGCATGGCGATGATGGGCACTGGCTGCGCCAGCGGTCCGAACCGTGCACGCGAGGCCACCGAAGCGGCCATTCGCAACCCGTTGCTCGAAGACGTGAACCTGCAAGGCGCACGCGGCATCCTGGTGAACATCACCGCCGGTCCTGACCTGTCCCTGGGTGAGTACTCCGACGTGGGTAGCATCATCGAAGCCTTCGCTTCCGAGCACGCAATGGTCAAGGTCGGTACCGTTATCGATCCGGACATGCGCGACGAGCTGCACGTGACTGTTGTTGCCACCGGTTTAGGCGCTAAAATCGAGAAGCCTGTGAAGGTCATCGACAATACCGTTCACACCTCGATGGCTTCCCAGCCACAACAACAAGCCCCTGTTCGTCAAGAACAGCCTGCGGTGAATTACCGTGACCTGGATCGTCCGACCGTCATGCGCAACCAGGCTCAGGCCGGTGCTGCGACTGCCGCGAAGATGAACCCGCAAGATGACCTGGACTACCTGGACATCCCGGCTTTCCTGCGTCGTCAGGCCGATTGATGAAATGTATCAGGGGTATTAGGGTGATTGGTGTTCAGCAAAGGTCTGGTCTGCTATCATCGCCAGCCTTTGTTGATACCAGTTCGCAATTTGCGCTGAAGCGGCCCATGCCATGATAAAACAACGCACCCTGAAGAATATTATCCGTGCCACAGGTGTCGGCCTGCACTCCGGGGAGAAGGTCTACCTGACCCTCAAGCCAGCGCCCGTCGACACCGGCATTGTGTTTTGTCGTGCTGACCTCGACCCTGTGGTGCAGATTCCTGCCCGCGCGGAAAACGTTGGCGAAACCACTATGTCGACCACGCTTGTTAGCGGTGACGTCAAAGTGGACACGGTGGAGCACCTGCTCTCGGCCATGGCTGGCCTGGGCATCGATAACGCCTACGTCGAGCTCTCCGCGTCCGAAGTCCCGATCATGGATGGTAGCGCTGGACCCTTCGTATTCCTGATTCAATCGGCCGGCCTGGAAGAACAGGACGCCGCCAAGAAGTTCATCCGGATCCTGCGGGAAGTGACAGTGGAAGACGGCGACAAGCGCGCCACTTTCGTCCCTTTCGAAGGTTTCAAAGTGAGCTTCGAGATCGATTTCGATCACCCGGTTTTCCGTGACCGCACACAAAGTGCAAGCGTGGATTTTTCCAGCACTTCGTTCGTAAAAGAAGTCAGCCGCGCCCGTACCTTTGGTTTCATGAGTGACATCGAGTACCTGCGCAAGCACAACCTCGCACTCGGCGGCAGCGTTGAAAACGCTATTGTGGTCGACGCGGATGGTGTACTGAACGAAGACGGCCTTCGCTATGAAGACGAATTCGTGAAGCACAAGATCCTCGATGCAATTGGTGACCTCTACCTGCTGGGCAATAGCCTGATTGGTGAGTTCAAGGGCTTCAAGTCCGGACATGCATTGAACAACCAGCTGCTGCGCAAGTTGATTGAGCAGACAGATGCTTGGGAAGTCGTGACTTTCGAAGACGCCAGCACTGCACCGATCTCTTACATGCGTCCTGTTGCGGCCGTGTAAGCAAAAAACCTCTCTAGTTTTTTAAAGGCTACCTTCGGGTGGCCTTTTTTTATGGCTTCGGGAAAGTGGTATTTTGTGGTGTCTGTCGGCCTCTTCGCGGGCAAGCCCGCTCTGCGTCGTGCCCGAATCCGCGTCAACCGCAGAACCTGTGGGAGCCGGGCTTGCCCGCGATAGGGCCAGCCGTCACAACGCAGATCTATGTAGCGACCACCCGATTCCGCCCACTTTCCTTGGCCTGATACAGCGCCTTGTCTGCCGTATACAACAACTGCTCCAGGCTGATATCGGATGCTGTCGTCCAGGTACTGATACCGATACTGACAGTAATCGGCGACGTATCGCCCCCCACCAACGGCAACTGCTCCACTGCTGCGCGGATGGTGTCGGCAATCTGTTGCGCGCCGACGCTGTCGGTTTCGGCCAGGATCACCGAAAACTCCTCGCCACCGTAACGGGCGACCAGATCCGCCGGCCGTCGAACATGGGTGCCGATCACTTTGGCCACCCAGCGCAAGGCATCGTCGCCGCCCTGATGGCCATGGCGATCGTTGAACGCCTTGAAGTGATCGACATCAATCATCAGCACCGACAATGGCAGACCGGAACGTTGGGCGCGAAACCATTCATGGTGCAAGGCCTGATCCAGGCTTCGACGGTTGGCCAGACCGGTCAAAGGGTCGGTAGCGGCCAGTTGTGCCAGTTCCTGCTCGGCACTTTGACGCCGACGCAATTCCCGGCAGAGCAACCAGGTCAGCCACAGCAAGCTCACACACAAGGCAATGGTCGCGAAGCTGACCACCACAGCAGTGCGCTTCCAGGCCGCAAAGACCTCATCACTGGACAGCGCAACGATGACAATCAGCGGCAGGTTCCCGACCTTGGAGAAGGTGTACAAGCGCTTGTCACGGTATCGATCGGACATGCTGGTGAAGCTGCCGTTTCCTTCTTTGACGATGCGTTGGAAATTGGGACGGTGACTGAAGTTTTTGCCGATCAGCTCTTCGGCCAGACGTGGTTGCTGAGCCAGAAGAGTCCCGTCCTTGCTGATCAGATTGACCGTGCTGTCGCGGCCGATGCTCAAACTGTTGAACAACTGATCGAAGTAACTCAACCGCATGGCGGCTTCGGCCACGCCCAGGAACTCACCCTGGGGGCCGTTCACCCGGCGACTGAAACTGATACGCCAATCCTGTTCGGGCAACCTGGCTCTGAAGGGGGGACTGATGAACATGCCCGGGTCCGGGTTGTTCACGTGAGACTGGAAGTATTCGCGATCGGCATAGTTGCCCTGCCTGGGCTCCACCGAGGCCGAGTCGGCGATCACGTCACCCTTGTTGTCGAGCAACAAAATGTTGCCCTTGTACGGCGCGGCAGTGGCGCGGTCGAAATAGGCCAGATGGCGAATGGCTGGAGAAACGCTCTTGAGGTCTTCTCGCTGGGAGGCAGCGATCAAACCCAGCAGGGACACATCATAGAGTTCGACATTGCGCAGCACGTCGGCGTCGATCAATTGCACGATATTGTTGGCGGCGCGAGCAGCGGACAATTCGGCATTGGCGCGTTCACGGATCAGCAGAAAGGTCACGATGCTGAGTATCGCAATCACCAACAACAAACTGCCGAGAACCAGAAGCCGCTCCGATCGTGTCGAACGGATCGGATGTTGAGATTTCGCACTGCTCACACTCATGGTTCTGACTTCTGCAAATAAGGCGTTATGAAAGTTCTTTTACAAGAATCGGGCAGAGTCCCAGAAACCGGTCGCGTTCAGAGCGCCTGTATAAATGCCGGATAAAAAAAAGGCCAGCAAAACATGCTGGCCTTTTGCTAATTGAAGCTTAGAAGACATTCAGCGGGTAGTCGATAATTACCCGGTGTTGGTGGTTTGGTAGTTTTGTGGCGAGGGGGCTTGCCCCCGTTGGGCTGCGAAGCGGCCCCTAAACCGCGTTACATCATGCACACCGCGCAAGCCCGTTTACGACTGCTTCGCAGCCGAACGGGGGCAAGCCCCCTCGCCACGGGATTCTGTGTGATCAGACCGGGAGGTAGATGCCGAAAGTATTCATCCCATGATCACTGCGCACAAACACATCCCCGCCATGCATCAGCGCAATCGCCTTGACGATTGCCAGCCCCAGGCCATGGTTGTTGCCACTGTTGCTGCGCGACGCATCGACCCGGTAGAAGCGCTCGAACAATCGCGGCAGGTGCTCATTGGCAATCGGCGACCCGGGGTTGGCGACGCCGATGCTGACCTGATGCTCTTCGACTTCGATCCGTACCTCAATCACTTGCCCGGGCTCGGTGTGCTGCACCGCGTTGCTCAGCAAGTTGATCAACGCCCGACGCAAATGGGCGATCTCGATCCGCACCTGCGCATCGCCACTGACCTCGACCTGAACCTGCGCATCCTCAAGGATGAAATCCAGATACTCCAGCGTCGTCGCCACTTCGTCGGCCAGTGAGGTAGACGTCAGTTTAGTGGCCTTGCTGCCCTGGTCGGCGCAGGCGAGGAACAGCATGTCGTTGATGATCGAGCGCAGCCGTTCGAGCTCTTCGAGGTTCGATTGCAGGACTTCGAAATAGTGTTCGGCCGAACGCCCGCGTGTCAGCGCAACCTGGGTCTGGCCGATCAGGTTGGTCAGTGGTGAACGCAGTTCATGGGCCACGTCGGCGTTGAACGATTCCAGCCGCGAGTAAGCCTGTTCGACCCGCTCCAGCGTGGCGTTGAACGAGCTGACGAACTGATTCAGTTCCGGTGGCAATGGCGACAGTTGCAGACGGCCGGACAGCCTGGGTGGCGCCAGGCGCTGGGCTTCCTGCGATAACTTGATCAGCGGCTTGAGGCCGATCCGGGCCACCCAGTAACCGAGTAGCGAGGCCAGTAATACACCCACGATCGCCAGGCTGATCAGGGCGACCAACAAGTGGTGCTGCGTCTCGTAAAAGGTTTCGGTGTTGATGCCGATCATGAAGCGTAGCGGTGGGCGCTGGTCCTTGGCTGGCAGCTCAGTGACCAGCACTTTCAGCGGGTACGGATGGTCGGGCAGCTCCATGTCGCGCATGCCCAATGGGCCTTGAGCGAAAGCGCGGATCGGCGCGTCGGGTTGGCCGTATTCATAACCGGGATTGCCGCTGACCACCCAAAAGCGGATGCGCTTGTCTTCTTCGCTCAGCAGCTTGAGCTTGGCGTTGATCTTCACCCAATGCTCGGGCGTGCCGTAACGGTTGAGCGCCGATTCGAGCACGCTATAACGCGCGTCCAGCTCGGCTTCGGGCAACAGGCCCAAACCCTTGTCGACCTGTTGATACAGCGCACCGCCGATCAACAGGAACACTAAAAGCGCCACCAGCGTAAACATCCCGCTCAGGCGCAGTGCGATCGAATTACTGGACACCACGGCTCTCCAGCACATAACCCATGCCACGAATCGTGTGCAGCAGTTTCTCGTCAAACGGCCCATCGAGTTTGGCCCGCAGGCGTTTGATCGCGACTTCGACCACGTTGGCGTCGCTGTCGAAATTGATGTCCCAGACCATCTCGGCGATGGCGGTTTTCGAGAGGATTTCCCCTTGCCGCCGCGCCAGCACGCTGAGCAGCGAAAACTCCTTGGCGGTCAGATCCAGGCGAGTACCGGCGCGGGTGGCCTTGCGGCTGATCAAATCTATCCACAGGTCGGCGATGCTCACCTGCACCGGTTCGTGGCCACCGCTGCGACGGGTCAGCGCTTGCAGGCGCGCCACCAGTTCGAGGAAGGAAAACGGTTTGCCGAGGTAATCGTCGGCACCATCGCGCAGGCCTTTGATGCGGTCTTCCACCCGCTCGCGAGCGGTGAGCATGATCACCGGCGTTTGTTTGCGTGCCCGCAGCGCACGCAATACGCCAAAGCCGTCGAGGCCCGGCAACATGACGTCGAGGACAATCACTGCGTAATCGCTTTCCAGCGCCAGGTGCAGGCCTTCGACGCCATCGCCGGCCAGGTCCACGGTGTAGCCCTGTTCCGTCAAACCACGGTGCAGATAGTCCGCGGTTTTTTCTTCGTCTTCGATAATCAGAACGCGCATGACCCCGCCTCAGTCTGTGGTCGCCATCGCCTGCAGCGGTGCGGGCTTAGGCCGATGGAATAGCCGCTCGAGCCACAAGTATATGACCGGCGTGGTGAACAACGTCAGCGCCTGGCTCACCAGCAAGCCGCCGACCACCGCGATGCCCAATGGCTGGCGCAGTTCGGCGCCAGTGCCGTAGCCGAGCATCAGCGGCAGGGCGCCGAGCAAGGCGGCGAGGGTGGTCATGATGATCGGCCGGAACCGCGTCATACACGCCTCATAGATCGCCTCTTCGGGAGGCAAGCCACGGTTACGTTGGGCGTCCAGCGCGAAGTCGATCATCAGGATGCCGTTCTTCTTGACGATGCCGATCAGCAGCACCAGCCCGATCAGCGCCATGATCGAAAAGTCCTGGCCGCAGATCCATAGCATGATCACTGCCCCGAGCCCCGCCGAGGGCAGGGTCGAGATGATCGTCAGCGGGTGCACGAAGCTTTCGTACAGAACGCCAAGAATGATGTACACCGCCACCAGCGCCGCCAGAATCAGCCACGGCTGGCTGGCCAGCGAACTCTGAAACGCCTGGGCTGCGCCCTGGAAATTACCGCTGATGGCCACCGGCATGCCGATGTCGGTCTTGGCCTGATTGAGCATGATCACCGCATCGCCCAACGCGACGCCCGGCGCCAGGTTGAACGACAGGTTGGCCGCCGGGAACATCCCGTCGTGAGCGATGGACAACGGGCCGATGGTTGGCGCATCGAATTTCGCCAGGGCCGACAGCGGCACCATTTCTCCGCTCAGCGGCGAGCGCAGGTAAAAATAATTGAGGCTTTCGGCCTTGCCGCGCTGCTTGGTGTCCAGTTCCAGAATGACGTTGTACTGGTTGGTCTGGGTCTGGAACTCGTTGATCTGCCGCTGGCCGAAGGCGTCGTACAGCGCTTCGTCGACATCACTGGCGGTCAGGCCGAAACGCGCCGCTGCACTGCGGTCGATGCTGATGTGGGTGATGCTGCCGCCCAGTTGCAGGTCATTGGAAATGTCGCGAAACGCCGGGTTGCCGCGCAGTTTTTCGGTCAGGCGCTGGGTCCAGGTGCTCAGGAGTGCCCCGTCGTTGCTCTTGAGCACGTATTGGTACTGCGCACGGCTCGGGCCGGAGCTGAGGTTGATGTCTTGCCCGGCGCGCAGGTACAACACGATGCCCGGGACTTTCATCAGTTGCGGGCGAATCCGGTCGATGAACTGGCTGGCGGACACGTCACGGTCGCCGCGTTTTTTCAGTGAAATCCAGAACCGTCCGTTGGCGATAGTCTGGTTGCTGCCCGCAACGCCGACCGAGTGTGAGAACGTCTCGACAGCGGGGTCGGCGGCGACGATTTCTGCCATTGCCAGGTGTTTTTTCACCATGTCGCCGTAGGAAATATCAGCGGCTGCTTCGGTGGTGCCAAGGACGAAACCGGTGTCCTGCACCGGGAAGAAACCCTTCGGAATGAAAATGTACCCGGCGATCGCCAGGCCGAGGGACAGGCCGAACACACCGATCATCAATTTCTGATGGGCGAGGGCGCGGCGCAGGCCTTTCTCATACAGCGCCAGCAAGCGCTCGCCGAAGCCCGATTGGCTGTGTTCCGGCGCACGCATGAATAGCGCGGCCAACGTCGGTGCGAGCGTCAGGGACACCACCACAGAAATCATGATGGTCGAGGTGGCGGTCAGGGCGAACTCCTTGAACAACCGCCCGACCACGCCGCCCATGAACAGCAGCGGAATGAACGCCGCCACCAGCGAGAAACTGATCGAGACCACGGTAAAACCGATCTCGCCGGCGCCCTTGATGGCCGCCTCGCGCATGCCGTCGCCGGCTTCCAGGTGACGGTGAATGTTTTCCACCACCACAATCGCATCGTCCACCACAAACCCGACGGACACTACGATCGCCACCAGCGTCAGGTTATTCAGGCTGAAGCCCATGATGTACATCAGGGCAAAACTGGCGATCAACGACACGCCGAGCACCGACGCCACGATCAGGGTCGCCGACAACTGCCGCAGGAACAGCGCCATCACCGCCACCACCAGCAGGATCGCGATCAGCAGAGTGACTTCCACTTCATGCAGCGAAGCGCGGATGGTCTGGGTGCGGTCGATCAACACCTTGACCTGCACCGATGCCGGCAGCATGGCCTCCAGCGTCGGCAGGGCCGCTTGAATACGGTCGACGGTCTCGACGATGTTGGCCCCCGGTTGCCGGAAAATCACCAGATTCACCCCCGGCTGACCGTCAGCCCAGGCCTGGATGTAGGCGTCTTCCGAACCGTTGACGACTTTGGCTACATCCTTGAGATGAACCGGTGCGCCGTCCTTGTAGGAAACAATCAACTGACCGTATTCCTGGGGGTGGAACAATTGGTCGTTGGTGGACAAGGTCGAAATGCTCGACTCGCCATACAACGCACCCTTGGCCAGGTTGAGGCTGGTTTGCTGGATCGCCAAGCGAATGTCCGCCAGGGTCAGGCCAATGGCGGCGAGTTTGTCCGCCGAGGCCTGCACGCGGATCGCCGGACGCTGCTGACCGGTGATGTTGATATTGCCTACGCCGTCGATCTGGCTGATCTGACGGGCGAGCAGGGTTTCCACCAGGTCACTGACTTCGGTGCCGGGCATTTGCGGCGAATTGATGCTGAGGATCAGCACCGGGCTGTCGGCCGGGTTGACCTTCCTCCAGTTCGGCAGGTTCGGCATGTCTTTGGGCAGTTTGCCGGCTGCGGTGTTGATCGCGGCCTGGACTTCCTGCGCGGCGGTGTCGATGCTTTTGTCGAGGGTGAATTGCAAGGTCAGGATGGTCGAGCCCAGGGCGCTGCTTGAGGTCATCTGGGTCACGCCGGGGATGGCGCTGAATTGCACTTCAAGTGGTGTGGCCACCGACGAGGCCATGGTTTCGGGGTTGGCGCCGGGCAGTTGCGCGGCCACCTGGATGGTCGGGAATTCTGCTTCCGGCAGTGGCGCAATCGACAGTCGCGGAAAGGCGATTACCCCCAGCAACACCAAGGCAAAGGTCAGCAGGACCGTCGCCACCGGATGATCGATGCACCATGCTGAAATCGAGCCATGGCCCTTCATGGTTTCGGCTCCGATTGCACCATTTGCGGCGGGTCGGTCACTACCTGCACGGTCGAACCAGGTTTGAGCCTCGACTGGCCATCGCTGACCAGCACATCACCCGGTTTCACGCCTTTGATGAGGTCCTGGCCGCTGCCTTGATAAACCATCTGCACCTGAACGGCTTCGACC
Organism: Pseudomonas sp. NPDC089918; assembly: GCF_050280605.1. NCBI lineage: Bacteria > Pseudomonadati > Pseudomonadota > Gammaproteobacteria > Pseudomonadales > Pseudomonadaceae > Pseudomonas > Pseudomonas sp. NPDC089918. Next base: position 47,484 of record NZ_JBNNVP010000038.1, read on the forward strand.
TTGTCGCCATTGACCCGGTAGACGAAATGTTGATCGAGGCCACGTTGTACGACGGTGGGTGGCACCACCAGCGCATTTTTATCCAGTGCTGTCTGAATTTTTACCGTTACCAGCAGGCCCGGCCAGAGTTTCTGTGCGGGGTTGGCGAACTCGGCCTTGGCGCGGATGGTCCCGGTGTTGGCGTTGATCTGGTTGTCGATCAGGGTCAGATGACCTTCGCCCAGAAGGTTGCCGGTTTCGCCGTCGGTGTCGGCACCGATGTAAGCCTTGACCGGCGTGTGCTGGGGATCGTTGATCAGGCCTTGCAGGGTCGGCAACAGGTGTTGCGGCAGGGAAAATTCCACGGCGATCGGGTCTATCTGGGTCACGGTGAACAAGCCTTGGGTGTCAGTCATTCGCAGGAAATTGCCTTCATCCACTGTGCGAATACCGACGCGACCGGTGACCGGGGAGCGAATCTGTGTGTAAGAAAGCTGCACCAGAGCGGCGTCGATCGATGCCTGATTGCCTTGGGCGGTGGCTTTGAGTTGGTTGACCAGGGCTTGTTGCTGGTCATAGGTCTGCTTGGACACGCCGTCGTCGACGCTCAGCAGTTTGTAACGTTTGAGGTTGACCTGCGCCACTTGCAGTTGCGCCTGGCTTTCGCCCAGTTGCGCCCGGGCCTGGTCGAGGCTGGCGCGGATCGAGCGGTCGTCGATGGTGGCCAGCAGATCACCTTTGTTCACCAGTTGGCCTTCCTTGACCAGCAGTTTGGTGAGGATGCCGTCGATCTGCGGGCGCACGACCACGCTATGCAGCGAAAGCACCGAGCCAATGCCACTGATGTAGCGGGGCACGTCTTTTTCGGCGACGCTGATCACTCGCACGGGGATGGCGGTGGAGGGGGCCAGTTTGGTCGTGGCGGGTTTGGCGGCATACCACACGCCCAGGGCTGCCAGGGTGATCAGAAGGGCGGCGAACAGGGCGTTTTTTTTATGAATTCGCATGCGAGTGGGGCGCCGGGCAGAGTGGTCGGAGTTTTGTCAGGCTTATACCTTCCTTTATAAACCTGTTAGCCCGTCAGGAGAGTGACTGGTAACTGACGGCGCTGTCAGTTTGGACCTCTTTGGATTGATGCTGATTCCCCATGATCAAAAGATCGCAGCCTCGTCTCACTCGACAGCTCCTACAGTCATCAGTGTCAGACGAATTCGGTGTCAGACGTGGGATTGATCGTTCTCACGCTCCCGCGTGGGAATGCTGCCAGGGACGCTCCGCGTTCCGCTTTGAATGTTTAACGGATGTGTCAAAACATGGAACTTTCCCACGCATTTTTCAGGTTGTCGGTCGGACGCGGGCCCAATAACCTTTGGCTGTCGCTGACAACTCAGCGATCGGGTGTGAGATCCCCGGCAACTAGTATGCATCTAGCGCCAATGCCACCATAATTGGCGCCAGCTTATCCGCTGCCTGTAAATGCGTTATGGCAGCTGTGTGCGGGCAGACTTCGGTCTGGCCGGTTGCCTGCTCCGGTGGATCTCACTCTGCACATAGCTGCCACCTCCTCGTCGCTTGAGATCCGGCGAGTGGTGGCACCCATTTCAGCAGGAGTTTGTATGGATAAGTTAATCCCCGACCCACCCTTCAACACCACCACCACCAACGCCGAAGCCTCGCGCACCGAAGAATTACTCAAAGACCGCGAAGCCATAAAACGCGCCCTCGATTACTACCTCGATCCCCCGGCGCCATACACCGAAAAAGAACGTCGCCCCAGCACTCTGTTCATGGTTGTCCCTAATGCCAACACCGAAAGCCTGCTGGCCCACGCCTGTGAATCGTTGGCCTCAGCGAGTGTCCTGGCCAGCGATTTCGCCAACAACCTGACCGGCCCGCAGCGCCACACGGCGTTGGCGATCCAGCAGGTCATCATGCTGGCGGAGTTGGTAGTGAATCGGGCGCTGGATAACGTCGATCCGGCGTAGACCGCGTTATCGTTCATCGCGAGCAGGCTCGCTCCCACAGGATTTGTGTCATACACAGATTTTGTATATGACCGCTCCCACAGGGTTCATCGTCGTTCGCAGATTCGGTGTACGACACAATGCACCTGTAGGAGCGAGGCTTGCCCGCGAAGGCGACAGGTCTGTCAGCACAAAACCCGACGGACTCGCTTGCGGCGTGAAGCTTGCGGCTCCCGACACAGGTATACTGCCGCCTTTCGCGGCTCGCCTACCGGGCCCGACTCTTTAAGCATCACCCGGAGCTTTCATGACTTCCCCGACACAACCGCCGGTTGCCGACGCTTTGAGCGACGACCAGGCAGACCTGCCAGACAGCGTCGACTCCAGCGCAGACAGCGAAACCAAAGCGGCGATCCCAGCGTTCAAGTTTCCGTTCAAACCAGGTGAATTGGCTGCGGCGAAGAATGCCAGCCAGCCTTGGTACAAGAATGGCGCGAAGAATGGCCATACCAAGACTCCCGGCGCAGCACCTCCCGGCACGCGTCGTTCGATGGGTAAACGCTGATAGTCAGGTATTTTGTTGGCGGGTAACTATTCCTCCCTCCAATGAGACAGTTCCCACAAGGACGCGCGATTACTCCTCTAGGAAAGACTGTTGTCATTCATCAAGAATTCACGCCCTGTGAATTTTTGATGAAGGTCGCCAGATGTCTCTGCTGAAAAACCTGTCCCTGCTCTCTCTGATGGCCCTGACCACCGGCTGCGTGTCCTCTGCGGTCGATCCGCAGATCCGCTTCGGGGTCGAAGCCCTGGTTCCACCGTTCGAGAGCCGTAACGACAAAGGTGAGCTAGTCGGATTGAACATCGAGTTGGGCAACGCACTGTGTGCTGAGCTCCAATCCCGCTGTGTCTGGATCGATCAGGATTACGCGACTAACCTCCATGCCCTTGAAGCCGGCCGCTTCGACGTGATCATGCCGATGACAGCTACACAGGCGCGGCGCGAGCGGGTCGATTTCACCGACAATCTTTATCCCCTGAGTAGCCGTCTGGTAGCGCGCAAAGGCGCGACGTTGCAACCGGATGTGCAATCGCTCAAAGGCAAGCGTATCGGCGTCCTGGCGGGCACCAGTCGTGAAGCGTTCGCCAAGGCGCGTTGGGCGGACGCAGGCGTAACGGTGCGCAGTTTTCAATTCAACAATCAGTTGATTGCCAGTCTTCTGGCGGGCGAGATCGATGCCACCCTGCAAGACTCCATCGAAATCACTCAAGCCTTGCTAAGCCAACCTCAAGGACAGGCGTTCGACTTTGCCGGTCCTGCCCTCAACGATCCGATGCTGGGCAATGGTGTGGCGATGGCTGTGCGCAAAAGCGACACCCGCTTGCGCGATAACCTGAATGCGGCCCTTGAGCGTCTCAAGCAAAATGGCCAGTACCAAGCGATTACCGAGCGCTACTTGCCGCCAGCAGTACCCGATTCACCACGTTACTTTCCGAATGAAGAAGGCTTGCCATTTTCCGATGCGGTACAGGCCGGTGAGACCCTTTATCTTTCCGGGATGCTCGGTCTGGATGCTGATGGCCAACTGGTCAAGGGCGGGATTGGCCCGCAAATGACCCAGGCCATGGAGAACCTGCGCACCGAACTGCAACGTCGAGGCTCATCCCTCGCTCATGTGGCCAAATGCACGGTCATACTTGCCGATATCAAAGACTTCGATGCCATGAATGCGGTTTACCGCCGGACTTTCCCAGCCGATCGCCTACCTGCCCGGACAACGTTCGCGGCTAAAAAACTGCTGGCGAATGCTCGGGTGGAAGTCGAATGCCTTGCGGTTGCTGCTCGCTGACTCATCATCAGACAAGCCACTGTGCAACTAAAGTTGTGCAGTGGTTGGGTGTTTCAGGCTGCCCGCAACGAAATAAACGCATAGCTAACCGGTGTGTCGGTTGCCACCTGTGCGCCCGCCGCCTGCACTTGCCCGGCAATATCCTCACCCGACACGTGAAACAGCCAATCACTGCTCGACTCCATCTGCGATTGTGCTGAAATCTGATCGATAACCGTGGCAAACGCGTTCATATCCGGCAAATAAGCGGTAAATCCATCGCCCTTCAACGCTGTCGTCCGAATCCCCAATAACGCGCAAATCGCCTCCTTGGTCTGAATCTCATCGCGATCGGCCTGACGGGAGCGCTGGATCAATCCCGTCAGTTCCTGATCCACCAGCTCACCCCCGATGATCAAATCCGGCCCTGTTACCCAGGACTCGGGCGGGCATTCCTTGATAGATGGGTTGAGCGGGATGTGCGGGTTGATTTCCATCGGATAGATGCGGCACACCAGCGGTCGGCGTTCGTAGATGCGGCAGAGGTTGTCGTCGTCAAGATTCCGGCAGGGGCCGACGTTGTACGCGGCAAAGGTGATCGCCACATGCGCCTCACAGGCGCCGCTTCGAACCACCACCGAACGGCGTTCGGCGTGTTCACGTTGCTGCGCGGGCAGGCCCAGGCCATTGGCGAGGAAGGCCTCCACCAGCACGATCACCTGTCCGCCATCGGCCGCCCACATCCGGGCTTCGGCCAGTGTCAGGGGCACGTGGTGGTCGTTGCAGCATTTGCCACAACCTACGCAGGAAAACGTTGTATTCATTGAACGGCCAGTCACCTGTGAGGGCATGAAATGGCGACAAAAAGCCACCGCAAGGGCCTGTGCCGAAGCAAGTTATGCGCCAGTCACTGCGCTTTTGCTGTTGGGCGGATGGAGTCCCACTCGGTTATGTAGGCGGTTTTGCTTTTCTTGTTGTAGAGGCACAGCTCGGTGCCTTGCTGGCCTTTCATGTGTTTTTGCGGGTACTGGCCTTGCAGCAGGAGCGCGGTATAACCGACCCGGTCATCGAACTGCGCGGCGTTGCCGACGGGTTTGGCGTTCTTCAGGCCGCTGGCCTTGGTGCAACTGGCGAGCACGGCTTTGTCGTAGGCGGCCCAGGCGTCGGGGCTGGAGGCGTGGGCTTGGGTGGCTAGGGCGGTGAGGCAGAGGAAGGTCAGGGTTGTAGCTTTCATGGTTTGGGCATCCTTGGCGTGTAGTGGCCGAGGTCAGGAGTATGTCTGATGGATCGATGTTGGTTGTGCCGGCCTCTTCGCGAGCAAGCCCGCTCCCACAGTTGATTTGCGTCGTACACCGAATCTGTGAACGACGACGAACCACTGTGGGAGCGGGCTTGCTCGCGAAAGCGGTGTGTCAGACAGGCACGGGCTCCCGACGGACCACATACATCCCGGCACTTTCATACAAACGCTGGGCCCGAAGGTTGTTTTCCAGCACCTTCAGATCCACAAAGCCTTCGCGGCGTTGCTGAAACACGTTGAAAGCATTTAGCAGCAGCGCACGGCCAAGTCCGAGGCCTTGAGCGCGCGGATGCACCACCAGGCTCTTGATGTAGGCACTGGTCCAGCACTGGGCAACGCCGACGATTCCTTCGGCGTCGAACGCGATGAAGCACAGGGACGGATCGTATTCGGGATCGGTTTCGAAACGCTGTTGCCAGACTTCCAGCGCCGGTACGCGACCGCCACCTTCTCGATAGCCGAGTTCCATCAAGTGATGGACGGCTTCGGCGAGTTCAGGACGGTACTCGGTCAACTCAATGCCATTTGGCCAAGTGCAAGGCGGCACATCCTCAGCGAGGTTGCGCCGCATCAGAAAACAAAAGTCCTCGGCCACAACTCAGTGACCTTGTTCAGTGACGGCCCTGGCCGCCGCGATCAGGCATTTGGTCAGTTCCGGTGAGGAGAATTTGGTCAGCACCGCGTTGGCCCCGGCCAGTCGAGCCTTCTCGCTGTTCATCGCGCTGTCCAGCGAGGTGTGCAGCAACACATAGAGGTGCGAGAAGTCGGGGGTTTCGCGCAGTGTGCGGGTGAGGGCATAACCGTCCATTTCCGACATTTCGATATCGGAGACGATCAGATTGATCTGCTGGGCAGTGCCTTGCAGGTCCAGCAGGCAGTCGATGGCTTCCTTGGCGCTGCGAGCGGTGTGGCATTGCAGACCGAGGTTGCGCAGGGTGTGCACCGATTGTTGCAGGGCGACCTGGCTGTCATCGACCACCAGGATTCGCGCGTTGCCAAGGACTTCGGCGTCTTCCATGCTCAACTCGGTGGGGGCCGTTTCGATCTGTGCCGGAGCGATGCCGTGGATGACCTTTTCGATGTCCAGCACCTGCACCAAAGTGCCGTCGACCGATGTCACGCCAGTGATATACGAGCGCACGCCGCCGGAGCCGAAGGGTGGTGGACGGATGTCGGTGGTCAGACAATGGACGATCTTGCTCACCGCCTGAACGTGCAGGCCCTGCTTGGAGCGGCTGACGTCGGTGACGATCAGGCAGCCACCGTTCGGGTCCTCCAGTGGTCGTTCGCCGATGGCGCGGCTCAGGTCGATCACCGACAGCGATGCGCCACGCAGGGTGGCGATACCTTTGACGTGGGGGTGCGACTCCGGCAGCTTGGTCAGCGGCGGGCAGGGGATGATTTCGCTGACTTTCAGCAGGTTGATCGCCATCAGCTTGCCGCTGCGCAAGGTAAACAGCAGAAGCGAAAGTGAATCTGCGCGGGCTTTGTTGGAAGACATAAAAACCTTCTGTGGAAAAAGGTGATGGGCGATTGTGAAGATCGCCAACAGCTATCGATGCCGGGTTATCGACTTGTCGGGGGCAGGCTTTAGGGGAAATGCCCACTGCCAGCCAAACGGTGAACCCCTGTGGCGAGGGAGCTTGCCTGTGGCGAGGGGGCTTGCCCCCGTTGGAGTGCGAAGCGCTCCCGTTTTTTTTTCAAGACTAACCTAATCACGTTTCACGACCGCTTCGCGGCCGAACGGGGGCAAGCCCCCTCGCCACAGAAGTACCTAACCATGATGTCGGGGTTACTTCATCCCCAACCGCTTGGCCATCCGTCCAAGGTTCGCCCGATCCAGACCCAGCTCCCGCGCCGCGCTGGCCCAGTTGTTCTGGTGCCGTTGCAGGCAAGCGCTGATCAGTTGGCGCTGATAATGCTCGGTGGCCTCACGCAAATCCCCTGCAATTAATGCAGCCGCCGGTGCCGCAACCACCGGTTCTGGCGCGGGTTCAACGCTGCCATTGGGTAAGTCCAGATCTGCCGCACTCAAACTGAGAATCTTCGGCCGTTGCTTGCAGTTACCCAACGCCTTCAATGCACTGCGACCAATCAAATGCTCCAGTTCCCGCACGTTCCCCGGCCAGTCATACGCCAATAGTGCCGCTTGCGCATCACTGGTCAGGCGCAGGCTGTTGAGGCCCATGCGTGAGCGGTTTTGTTCCAGGAAGTAGCCGCTGAGCAGCAGCACATCCCGACCGCGATCGCGCAGTGCGGGCACCAGCAGCGGGTAAACGCTCAAGCGATGATAGAAGTCGGCACGGTAGCGACCGCTGCGCACTTCTTCAGCCAGGTCACGGTTGGTCGCGGCGATCAATCGCACGTCGACCTGATGTTCCTGGTCCGACCCCAGCCGCTGCAATTGCCCGCTCTGCAGCACTCGCAGCAATTTGGCCTGCACCGTCAGCGACAGTTCGCCGACTTCATCGAGGAACAACGTACCGCCATTGGCCAGCTCGAACTTGCCGCGCCGATCATTCGTCGCGCCGGTGAAAGCCCCGCGCACATGGCCGAACAATTCGCTCTCCACCAGCGTGTCTGGCAGGGCGGCGCAATTGAGGCTGATGATCGGTTTATCGGCCCGTGGGGACGCTGCGTGGATAGCCTGGGCCACCAGCTCTTTGCCAACTCCGGTTTCGCCGGTGATTAGCACCGTCAGGTCGCTGCCGCCCACCAGGCTGATCTCTTCCACCAGTCGTTTGTAAGTCTTGCTCTGGCCGATCATTTCGCGGTTCTGTTGGCCGCTGGCCTGACGGTAAACCTCGGCGCGCTGATGTTCGTCCTCGACGCGGTTGGCCAGCCGCTCGATGCGCTCGGCGGCGTTGACCGTGGCGGCGGCGAGGCTGGCGAAGGCTTGCAGAGCGTCCAGTTCGATCGGTTCAAAACGTTCAGGGTCGAGCGCGTCGAGAGTCAACAAACCCCACGGGCGCTCGTCGATAAACAGCGGGCAGCCCATGCAGTCGTGAACTTCCAGGTGATCGTGAAGACCATCGACCAGGCCGTCATAAGGATCGGGCAAATCACTGTCGGCGGCGAAGCGAGTCGGGCCGGGGCTGCTGAGCAACGCTTCGAAGCGCGGGTGTTCGCTGACCTTGAAACGTCGGCCGAGGGTGTCGGTGCTCAACCCGTCCACCGCCAGCGGCACCAGCCATTCGCCATCGAGTCGCAGCAGGGCCGCGGCGTCGCACGGGAGCAGGGCGCGCATGGCTTCGAGCAAGCGTCGGTAGCGCTCGCCTTCGGGCAGTTCGCGGGACAGGTCGGAGACCAGGGGCAGCAACGTCGTGAGCAGTAATTTTGCAGTCATAATGACTCCGTGTAGTCGGTGTGACTATAAAGCGTTGCGTGTCGATATGACTACTATGTTTTTAACTTAATGATTTATAAGGTTTTAATTGTTGGCATGGAAACTGATACGTAAAGGTTATTCATATAAAGCCCAGGGGTTGCTCTTATGCTTAGCGTTCAAGACCGTGCCATCGTCAAGTCCACCGTGCCGTTGCTGGAAAGCGGCGGCGAAGCGCTGATCACTCACTTCTACCGCATGATGCTCTCCGAATATCCGGAAGTCCGTCCGCTGTTCAACCAGGCCCACCAGGCCAGCGGCGATCAGCCTCGCGCCCTGGCCAACGGTGTATTGATGTATGCGCGGCACATCGACCAGCTCGATCAATTGGGCGATCTGGTGGCCAAGATCATTAACAAACACGTGGCCCTGCAAATCCTCCCGGAACATTACCCAATCGTGGGTAGCTGCCTGTTGCGAGCGATCTCCGAAGTGCTGGGCGAAGAGATTGCCACGCCTGAAGTGATGAGCGCGTGGGGCGCGGCCTACGGTCAATTGGCCGAGATCCTGATTGGCGCCGAAGCCAGCATCTACGACCAGAAAGCCCAGGCGCCGGGTGGCTGGCGTGGTGCGCGGGAGTTCATCGTGGCGGCCAAGGTCGAGGAGAGCGCGGAAATCATCTCGTTCTACTTCGAACCGGCGGACAAGGGCCCGATTCTCGCGGCAGAGCCTGGCCAGTACATCGGCATGAAACTGATCCTCGATGGCGAAGAAATTCGACGTAACTACTCGCTGTCGGCGCTGGCCAATAAGGGCCAGTACCGCATCAGCGTCAAGCGCGAAACCGGCGGCCGCGCTTCCAACCATTTGCACGATCAACTGCATGTCGGCGCGAGCATCCTGCTGTTCCCGCCAGCGGGCGATTTCACCCTGACCGCCAGCGACAAACCGCTGGTGCTGATCAGTGGGGGCGTCGGCATCACCCCAACGCTGGCGATGCTCGAAGCGGCGCTGGCGACCGAGCGGCCGGTGCACTTTATCCACTGCGCACGCAACGGTAGTGTTCATGCTTTCCGTGACTGGATCGATGGGCTGGCCGAGCGTCATCCGCAGCTCAAGCGTTTTTACTGCTATGCCGAAGACGATGGTGTCAGCCCGGCTGCGGACAAGGTTGGCCTGTTGAGCCAGGAGCAACTTGGCGAGTGGTTGCCTGAACAGCGTGATGTGGATGCGTACTTCCTGGGGCCTAAAGGCTTCATGGCGGCGATCAAACGTCACCTCAAGGCTTTGGGTGTGCCAGAGAAGCAGAGCCGTTACGAGTTCTTCGGGCCGGCTGCCGCGCTGGAATAACTCTCTGGGCGGTTCCTGAGGGCCGGGTCGGTGTTTCGCTTGTTTGCGAAGCACCGACCCGGCCTTTTTTGCATTTGGCTAGCACCCGACCAGAGGCCGGGTATAAGGCTATCTGCCCGATTGACGGATAATACGTAAAAGTCCAGTATGGAATTATAAGTACAAAAAAATGCTTCCCCGTTTCAGCTTCTTCTGTCTTGCCAAACCAACAACAACCCGCGAGAGAACGAATATGAAGAAATTCCCCCTCATCACCGGTCTGGCCCTGAGCCTGTTGGCGTGCAGTAGCTTGTTTGCCGCCGAGAAGGACCTGCGTATCGGTATCGAAGCGGCTTATCCGCCGTTTGCGTCCAAAACCGACAAAGGCGAGATTGTCGGTTTCGACTACGACATCGGCAATGCCCTGTGCGCGCAGATGAAGGTCAAGTGTGTGTGGGTCGAAGGCGAGTTCGACGGTCTGATTCCTTCCCTGAAAGTGAAGAAAATCGACATGGCGCTGTCGTCCATGACCATTAACGAAGACCGTAAGAAGTCGGTGGACTTCACCCACAAATACTACTTCACCTCATCGCGTCTGGTGATGAAGGACGGCGCGGAAGTGGATGACCAGTACGCCAGCCTAAAGGGCAAGAATATCGGCGTGCAGCGCGCAACCACCACTGACCGTTACGCTACCGAGGTCTTTGAACCCAAGGGCATCAACGTCAAGCGCTACGGCAACAACGAAGAAATCTACATGGACCTGGCAGCCGGTCGTCTCGATGCGATTTTTGCCGACACCATTCCACTGAATGACTTCCTGTCGATGCCGCGTGGCAAGGGCTATGCGTTTGTCGGGCCGGAATTGAAAGACCCGAAATACGTGGGTGAGGGCGCCGGGATTGCGGTGCGCAAGGGTAATACGCAGTTGGTAGCGGATCTGAACAAGGCGATCGATGACATTCGCGCCAGTGGCGAATACCAGAAGATTTCGCAGAAGTATTTCAAGTCGGATATCTACGGCGATTGATCGATCGCCATCGCGAGCAGGCTCGCTCCCACATTAGTCTTGCGCATGCAGGTCCATTGTGGGAGCGAGCCTGCTCGCGATGGGGCCCTGGCAGACAGCACACATCTCAAAGCTCAAAGCTCAACCCTCAACCCTCAACCCTCAACCCTTCAATTCCTTCAAATGCTTGTACACCGTCGCCCGCCCCATGTTCAGCACATTGGCCACATAGTTGGAGGCGCTTTTGCCTTTGAAGGCGCCTTCGGCGTGCAGCGCCAGCACCAGTTCGCGTTTGTGGTCGCGGGTCAGCACGTTCAGGCTCAACTGACGCTCGCGCAGCCAGGCGTGCAGAAAGGTGTTGATCCGTTCCTGCCAGTCATCGCGAAACAGTGAGTCCGGTTGCGGGATCAGCTTGGTCGGCGACAGGAACAAATCCAGCGCCGCTTTCGCGTTCTCGAACAGCGAAATATTCAGGTTGATGCACAGTACCGCCAGCGGGCGACCCTCGCTGTCGCGCAGCACGCTGCTGAGGCTGCGAATCTTCTGGCCGTCCCAGTTGAGCTTTTCATACGGCCCGATGTTTCGTTCGCTGACGTCTTCGCTGAGCATGTCTTCCAGCGACGAGTCGTCGCCGATTTCCCGTTTGGACAGGTTGTTGGCGATGTAATCGACCTTTTGCGTACGCAGGTCGTGCAGCACCACCTCGGCGTGAGGGAAGAACAACGTGGCGATCGCATCGGCAATCGCGCGAAAGTTGTCCATGGACACAGCGTCCAGGGCCGAGTCTTTTTCAGGTGCGTTCATACAGTGGAACTCCAGGCAGCGTCAGCGCCCCGTTAAAAAAGGGGGGGCGCTGGAAGTTTGCCGCAATCGTGTGGACACGTCACCTGACGGGCAGGATCAGCTCAGGCGGGCGGGGGAGAGCATCTCGGCGTCCAGGCCGAAACGGGTGAGCTGCTCGGGCAAGGCTTCGCCGCGTACCAGTGCAGCGCTGGCCTGGCCCATGGCCGGCGACGTCTGGATGCCGTAGCCGCCTTGCGCCGCGACCCAGAACAGCCCCGGCACCTGCTGATCGAAGCCGGACAGCAAATCCCCGTCGCGCACGAAACTGCGCAGGCCGGCCCAGGTGCGGGTCGGGCGGCGAATGGTCAGGGTGGTGGCTTCTTCGATCTGGTAAATGCCCATGGCGATGTCCAGCTCTTCGGGCTGCACGTCGTGCGGTTCTACCGGGTCGGCGTTGGCCGGTGAGCCGAGGAACATGCCGGCGTCGGGCTTCATATAGAAGGATTCATCGAGGCTGACCAGCATTGGCCAGTCATGGATATCCAGGCCCTCGGGGCCGGCAAAGATAAAGGCTGCCCGACGCTTGGGTTGCAAACCCATTGGTTTGGCGCCGGCCAGCTCGCCAATCTTGTCGGCCCAGGCACCGGCGGCGTTGATGATGATCGGGGCGCTGAAGGTTTGCGTGTTGGTTTGAACCTGCCATTGCCCTTGGGCATCACGGCTCAGGCTCAACACTTCGCTGTCGGTATGAACTTCACCTTTATTGCGCCGGATACCACGCAGATAGCCCTGATGCAGAGCATCGGTATCGATGTCGCTGGCGGTCGGATCGTAGATCGCGCCATGGACTTTTTCCCGACGCAGGATCGGCAGGCGCGCACAGGCTTCGTCGGCGCTCAGCCATTGCATTTGCGGCACCGTGGCTTTGGCGCTCAGGTATTGATTGCTCAGCTCGGCCGGATCGCCGGTGAAGTCGACAGTCATCTCGCCGCGCGGGGTCAGCAATGGGTGTTCGCAGAAACCGGGCGGTGGAGCGTCGAAGAAGTCGCGGCTGGCCTGAGTCAATGCCCGAACCTGCGGTGTACCGTAGGCGGCGGTGAACAGCGCTGCCGAGCGTCCGGTGGAGTGATAGGCCGGATGGGATTCGCGTTCGAGCACAATCACCCGCCCGTGCTGCGACAGCCAGAAACCGGTGGAAGCGCCGGCAATCCCGCCGCCGATGATGATGAAATCTGCCTGGCTCATGAACGTCTCCTGTGGGGGCGCAAATGCCGAAATTGTAGAGAACTCCTGTAGGAGCGAGGCTGTGGCGAGGGGGCTTGCCCCCGTTGGGCTGCGAAGCTGCCCCAAAATTTCTGATAGACCAAAGATTTTGTGAGTGCTGCGCACTCAAACGGGGGCAAGCCCCCTCGCCACATTCGCTCCTACGAAGGGCGTGGTGTTAGCGCTGTAGTTGGTAAAGGGCATTGGCCAGTGCGATGTCTTCCAGGCCCAGGCCGATGGAGCGGAAGAACACCGTGCGGTCGTAGTCGGGGCGCTGCACTTTTTCGCTGAGCAAGTCGGGCAGGTCGCCGACAATCGAACGCTTGTCCCAGCCATGCTGCTCACCGGCGATCAGCATCTCGCCGGCCGAGCCCGGAGTGGTTTGACGATAGTCACAGAACACCTGCATGTCATTGAGGCTTTGTGGAGGCACTTCATGGGCGCGTGGGGCGTTGGTGCTGATGGAGGTGATCAGTGCCGGTTTGCTCAAAATTGACGGGTCTATCACCGGGCCGGCGGACGAGGTGCAGAGCATGATCACGTCGGCATCTTGAATCGCGGCTTCGCAACTGTCGACGAGGGTCAGCCGTGGATCGAGGCTTCTAAGCTGTGCCAGCGCTTCGGGATTCTTGCCGTTCAGGCTTGGCGAGTAAAGGCTGATGCTTTGCCAGTCCCGCAGGCCCTTGACGTAGTGCAGGTGCGCCTGGGCCACGTTACCGCTGCCGATAATCGCCAGGCGCCGGGCGTTCAATGGAGCAAGGGCATCGACCGCCACCGCCGTCGTCGCGGCGGTGCGAGCCGTGGTCAATTCACCGGCATCGCAGAGCAGCAGCGGCTGGCCGGTCTGCATCGACATCAGCAGCGTCCAGGCGGTCACCAACGGGCCCTGCTCGCGCACGATGTAGGGAGACGTCTTGACGCCATAGACCCCGTCTTCGGCCAGCACACCCAGGTAGTTGATGAAGTCCCCGGCACCCTGCGGGAATTCCACCAACTGTTGCGCCGGTTGCACGGCTTGCCCGGCGGCCAGGTCGCGGAACAGCTTGCGCAGGATCTGCGGCACGTCAACGTGTGCCAGCAGTTCGCGGGCTTGAGGTTGGGTGATCACGTAAGGCGTGCTGGGCATGGTCGGTCGGCTCCGGGCGCTGAAAGTAAACTAATTTGTCCATTATGGACTTTTAGTTGTCTCTAGCAAGTCCTGTTGAAAAAAGCCGGACGAAAAAAAAGCGCAGTCCGTTGCCGGCTGCGCCCCTTTCTGAAAGGCCCGAGTTACGGGCGCTTGCGCTCAACCGCCCGCAGCAGATGCGTCGGTGGCGTTTCACAACTGATCTTGCGACCCAGCAACGCCTCGATGGACGGTAGCTGGTAGGAGTCGTCTTCACCGGCAAAACTGATGGATACGCCATCCGCGCCGGCACGGCCGGTACGACCGATGCGGTGCACGTAGTCGTCCGGGACTTCCGGCAGGGTGAAGTTGATCACGTGGCTGATGCCGTCGATGTGAATACCGCGACCGGCCACATCGGTGGCCACCAGCACGCGGATCTTGCCTTCGCGGAAACCTTCCAGGGTCTTGATGCGCTTGTGCTGCGGCACATCGCCAGACAGCTGCGCCGCGTTGACGCCATCGCGCACCAGGCGTTCTTCGATGCGCCGCACTTCGTCCTTGCGGTTGGCGAAGACCATTACCCGTTCCCAGCCGTTATCGTTGACCAGGTTGTAGAGCAATTTATATTTGTCGGCACCGGCCACCGCGTAGATGTGTTGCTCGACGTTTTCGCTGGCCACGTTCTGCGCTTCGATCTCGACGATCGACGGGTCGGTGGTCCATTGCTTGGCGAGGTTCATCACGTCTTCGGTGAAGGTCGCGGAGAACAGCAGCGTCTGGCGCTCGTTCTTCGGCGGAGTCTGGCGAATGATCTGACGCACTTGTGGGATGAAACCCATGTCGAGCATCCGGTCGGCTTCGTCCAGCACCATCACTTCGACCATGTCCAGATGCACGTCGCCGCGCTGGTTGAAGTCGAGCAAACGGCCCGGAGTGGCCACGAGGATGTCGCAGTGACGGGCTTCGAGGTGCTTGAGTTGTTTGTCGAAGTCCATGCCGCCGACAAATGTCATGACGTTGAGGCCGGTGTACTTGGTCAGGTCGGCTGCGTCCTTGGCGATCTGTACCACCAGTTCCCGGGTCGGGGCGATGATCAGTGCCCGCGGTTCACCCATGTAGCGCTCTTTGGGCGGCGGGGTTTGCAGCAACTGAGTGATGATCGAAATCAGGAACGCGGCGGTTTTGCCGGTGCCGGTCTGGGCGCGACCGATGGCGTCTTTGCCCGCGAGGGTAAAGCCGAGCACCTGCGCCTGGATCGGCGTGCAATACGGAAAGCCCAGGTCCTGAATGGCGTGCATCAGTTCGGGGGCGAGTTTGAAATCGTGGAAGCGGGTTTTGCCTTCCTGGGGTTCGACGACGAAGTCTTCGAGTTTCCATGGAATAACCGGCGCTTTTGGCTTGGGTTCGCGACGCGGTTTTGCCGGTTTCGGGGCTTCGCTGCGCGGTTGTTCTGAGGCGATGGCCTCGGCGGCGGGGGCGGTCGGTGTGGTCACCGGCTCGTGCTTCGGTGCCGCTACGGTTGCGGTCCGGCCAGGCTGATTACCGTCGGTGCGGTGGCTGGGAGTATGAGAAGGAGCGCTGGAGACTGGCGCGAGCTGCTCAGTCTCGCTTTTACCGAACATTTTCTTGAGTGCTTTGAGCACGGTCATCTCATCAATTGGTTAAGGAATATACGCCGGCCAGTGTAATGCAAGAATCGGGCGCGGCGTAGTGGGATGGATCAATGGGTAGCTTTTAACGCAAACGCTCGGCGAGCCAGACGCCGATGTCGCGAATTTCTTCGGGTAACACTTCGTGGCCCATTGGGTATTCCTGCCATGTCACGGTGACACCATGTTGCTTTAAATACTCGTAGGCGGTCCGGCCCATGGAGTTTTGAACCACGTCATCGTACTGGCCGTGCAATGACAGCACCGGAATGCGCTGCTGGCTGGCGGAAAGCTGCAGTTCATCGCTGAAGGTCGGGGCATAAGTCGAGAGGGCAAGTACGCCGCCCAACGGTCCCTGCCATTTCAGAAAGGCCGTGTGCAATACCACGGCGCCACCTTGGGAAAAACCGGCGAGAAAGATGCGCGAGGCGTCTATTCCGCTGGCCTTCTGTTCTTCGATCAAATCAAAGACCCGTTGCGCGGACGCCTCCAGCTGCTCGCGGCTGATCGCGCGGGCCGGGCTCATGGCCAATATGTCGTACCAGCTCGGCATTTCGTAGCCACCATTAATAGTGACGGCGCGAGTCGGTGCCTGGGGCAGGACGAAGCGGGTGCTGAGCAGACTTTCCTGTAGCGCTTCGGCTACCGGCAAAAAGTCGTAGCGGTCGGCGCCCAGCCCGTGCAGCCAGATTACGCAGGCATCTGCGGGCTTGACGGGTTGCAGAATCAAGGGCTCGGTCATGGGTGCTCCATATTTGTGCATGCGCTCTCATTTAAGTGCGAGGTTCGAGTGCGCAACGGGTTGATCAGTTAAGAAGATGTCGCAAGGCTGCAAGTTTTGCTATTGACCTGTCGCTGAATCGCTTTAGCGAGCGGTCTGGTACGGGCTTTGCTATAGGGAAGCCTGTGCAACCAATCTCATGCTTGGCGGTAACACTATCAGTGTACGGCTGGTCGTGGGATAGCAAAGAATCCGGTGATGGATGTTCGCCAAAGGCCGTTACGGGCTTCGCGAACGTGAAAGGGCTACCGCCCGTTCGGCCGATTGGTGAGAAGGGAGTTGTCCATGATGTGGATTTTCTCCTACTAGACTCATAGCGACGGTCCTGCTTCGGTTGACCCTAAAAAAAGCCAACACGGGTCAACAACGCCTCATAAGGGTGCGACAGGGCTCAAGCTCCGACACAACAAGAGCAAAACTGGAGGTTTGAATGAAGATGTTGAAATCCACCCTGGCCATCGTGACTGCAGCCGCAGTGCTCGGTGTCAGTGGGTTCGCTCAGGCGGGTGCAACCCTGGATGCAGTGCAGAAGAAAGGTTTCGTACAGTGCGGCGTAAGTGATGGTCTGCCGGGCTTCTCGGTTCCGGACTCTACCGGCAAGATCGTTGGTATCGATGCTGACTTCTGCCGCGCTGTGGCCGCTGCCGTATTCGGCGACGCGACCAAGGTCAAATTCAGCCAGTTGAATGCCAAGGAGCGTTTCACTGCTCTGCAATCCGGCGAAATCGACGTGCTGTCGCGCAACTCCACCATGACCAGCTCTCGTGACGCGGGCATGGGCCTGAAGTTTCCAGGCTTCACGGAGATTTTGATGACCCCGCGCCAACGTTTTTTCGACTGTCTGCAACGATCACCGCCCGCGCTGTTCGAGGCGGCGCTGTGGATGGCCGTCGAA
>NZ_JBNNVP010000039.1:0-64131 GCF_050280605.1 Pseudomonas sp. NPDC089918
GTAACCGTAAAAACCAACCAGGACGATCAGCATGCTTGGCGCCAAAACCAGTTTGGGGAGCCAGCGCTGCAATGCGTCGAACGGTGAGGCTTTGCCGCGTTCGCCATGGGCTGGCGCCCGGACATGTCCAAGGTCAAACCGACCGGCAAGCGTGTTGCGGTGATCGGTGCGGGCCCTGCGGGCCTGGGCTGTGCCGACGTGCTGGTACGTGGCGGCGTGACCCCGGTGGTGTTCGACAAGAACCCGGAAATCGGCGGTCTGCTGACCTTCGGCATCCCCGAGTTCAAGCTGGAAAAGACCGTGCTGAGCAATCGCCGCGAAGTCTTCACCGGCATGGGCATCGAGTTCCGCCTGAACACCGAAATCGGCAAGGACGTGACCATCGAGCAACTGCTCGAAGAATACGATGCCGTGTTCATGGGCATGGGCACCTACACCTACATGAAGGGCGGCTTTGCCGGTGAGGATCTGCCGGGCGTGTATGACGCGCTGGACTTCCTGATCGCCAACGTCAACCGCAACCTGGGCTTTGAAAAGTCGCCGGAAGATTTCGTCGACATGAAAGGCAAGAAGGTCGTGGTACTGGGTGGTGGCGACACAGCGATGGACTGCAACCGTACTTCGATTCGCCAGGGCGCCAAGTCGGTGACCTGTGCCTATCGTCGCGACGAAGCGAACATGCCGGGCTCGCGCAAAGAGGTGAAGAACGCCAAGGAAGAAGGCGTGAAATTCCTCTACAACCGCCAGCCGATTGCGATCGTCGGTGAAGACCGCGTCGAAGGTGTGAAAGTGGTCGAGACCCGTCTCGGCGAGCCGGACGCCCGTGGCCGTCGCAGCCCCGAGCCGATCCCGGGTTCCGAAGAGATCATTCCGGCTGACGCCGTGGTCATCGCCTTCGGCTTCCGTCCAAGCCCGGCGTCGTGGTTCGAGCAGTTCAGCATTCAGACTGACAGCCAGGGCCGCGTCGTGGCACCGGAACAAGGCCAGTACAAACACCAGACCAGCAACCCGAAAATCTTCGCCGGTGGCGACATGGTGCGCGGTTCCGACCTGGTGGTAACGGCGATCTTCGAAGGCCGCAATGCCGCTGAAGGGATCCTGGATTACCTGGGCGTGTAACCCCGATTCCTGAGCTGAAATGCAGTAACCCTGTGGGAGCGAGCCTGCTCGCGATAGCGGTGTATCAGTCACCAGATGTATTGGCTGACACTCCGTCATCGCGAGCAGGCTCGCTCCCACAGTTGTTTCTCAGTGTTGCTAAACAGCGCATTCCACCGCGACAAATTGACCCGATAGACAAAAGGAGCGGCTCTTGCCGTGCCTTTTGCGCCCGGCTCTGAGAAAATGCCCGCACTTTTTTTCCGGATGCCGACATGACTGCCCTGAAGAACGACCGTTTCCTTCGCGCCCTGCTCAAGCAACCCGTAGACGTCACCCCTGTGTGGATGATGCGTCAGGCCGGTCGCTACCTGCCTGAATACCGCGCCAGCCGTGCCAAGGCAGGTGACTTCATGAGCCTGTGCATGAACCCGGAGTTCGCTTGCGAAGTCACGATGCAGCCGCTCGACCGCTATCCGCAACTGGACGCGGCGATCCTCTTCTCCGACATCCTGACCATCCCCGATGCCATGGGCCAAGGCCTGTATTTCGAGACCGGTGAAGGTCCGCGCTTCAAGAAAGTCATCAGCACCCTGGCCGACATCGAAGCCCTGCCGATTCCTGATCCGCACAAAGATCTCGGCTACGTCATGGATGCGGTCAGCACCATCCGTCGTGAACTGAACGGCCGCGTGCCGCTGATCGGCTTCTCCGGTAGCCCATGGACGTTGGCGACCTACATGGTCGAAGGCGGCTCGTCGAAAGACTTCCGCAAGACCAAAGCCATGCTCTACGACAACCCGCAAGCCATGCACCTGCTGCTGGACAAGCTCGCACAGTCGGTCACTTCGTACCTCAACGGCCAGATCATGGCCGGCGCGCAAGCGGTGCAGATCTTCGACACCTGGGGCGGTAACCTCTCCGCAGCGGCCTACCAGGAATTCTCCCTGGCCTACATGCGCAAAATCGTCAGCGGCCTGATCCGCGAGCACGAAGGCCGCAAAGTGCCGGTCATCCTGTTCACCAAGAACGGCGGCCTGTGGCTGGAAAGCATTGCCGACGCCGGCGCGGATGCGCTGGGCCTGGACTGGACCTGCGACATTGGTGAAGCACGCCAGCGCGTCGGCAACAAAGTCGCCCTGCAAGGCAACATGGACCCGACCGTGCTCTACGCGAAACCTGAAGCCATTCGCGCCGAAGTTGGTCGCATTCTCGCCAGCTACGGCAAGGGCAGCGGCCACGTGTTTAACCTCGGTCATGGCATCACCCCGGAAGTTGACCCAGAACATGCTGGCGCCTTCCTGCGCGCGGTGCATGAACTGTCGGCGCAGTATCACGAGTGATCGTGGCCCAATAAAAAACGCCTGGCTTTGCCGGGCGTTTTTGTATGAGACATCAGGTAGTACTCGGTCAATGTGGGAGCGGGCTTGCTCGCGAAAGCGGTTGAACATTCAACATCGATGTCGACTGATCCACCGCTTTCGCGAGCAAGCCCACTCCCACATGGTTTTGCGTCAAGCCTTCACATCGCCCAACGGCGGCAATTTCGCCAGTTTCAATGCCACCAACAGCGCAATCACCAACAACCCGCCAATAAACAACCCGATCCCGTTCCAGCCACCCAAGTGCCAGGCCACGCCGCCCGCTGTACCCGCGATACTCGACCCGGCGTAATAGCTGAACAGGTACAGCGACGACGCCTGTCCTCTGGCCTTGATCGCTCGGCGACCAATCCAGCTACTGGCCACTGAATGCGCGCCGAAGAAGCCAAAGGTGAAGATCAGCATGCCAATGATCACCACCGGCAACGGCGTGAGCATGGTCAGGGCGAGGCCAGCGATCATCAGCACGATGGTTGCCCAGAGCACTTTGCGCCGGCCGAGCTGGTCGGCCAGGGCGCCGATTTTCGCCGAGCTGTAGATGCCCGACAGGTACACCACCGAGAGCAACCCGACGAAGGCCTGGTCCATGTGGTACGGCTCGGCCAGCAGGCGATAACCGATGTAATTGAACAGCGTGACGAACGCACCCATCAGCACGAACGCCTCAAGGAACAGCAGTGGTAGACCTGCATCGCGAAAGTGCATGGTGAAGCCGTCGAGCAGGCTGCGCGGATGCAACGAGCGGGCGCGGAAGTTGCGCGATTTCGGGAGGATTTTCCAGAACACCGCTGCGGCAATCAGCGCCAGGCCACCGATGACCAGCATCGCCGTGTGCCAGCTGACGAAGTCGATCAATACCCCGACGATCAACCGCCCGCACATGCCGCCAATAGCGTTGCCACCGATGTACAAGCCCATGGCCAGGCCAAGGTGCTGCGGATGGATTTCTTCGCTCAGGTAAGTCATCGCGACCGCCGCCAGACCGCTCAACGACAACCCCACCAGCGCCCGCATCACCAGCACGCCTTGCCAGCTCGGGATCATTGCGCTGGCCATGGTGCAGAGAGCGGCGGCGAACAGCGCGGCGACCATCACCGGTTTACGCCCGATGCGATCAGAGATGGGGCCGGTGATCAGCAAGCCGATGGCGAGCATGCCGGTGGCCACCGACAGGATCAGGCTGCTCTGCGCAGCATTGATGGAAAATTCGTGGGACAGCAACGGCATCATCGGCTGCACGCAATACAGCAGGGCGAAGGTCGCGAAGCCGCCCGAGAACAGCGCCAGCACCGTGCGCATGAACATCGGCGTGCCTTTTTCGATGTAGATCTCGCTTCGCTCGGCGACGACATCATCCAGCGCAGTGGGCGGAATTTCATGGGCGAGTGGGGCGACAGCAGTTTTCACTTCAGACCTCGGAGGGGCGCAGCCGGTCAGGCAATGAAAAAATCATATAGCTGGCTAATGATTCAATCCAATATATTGTTCGACCTGTTTGATAGGTTTAACGACCTAATGGAGTTTTCATGGAATTGCGCCACCTGCGCTACTTCATCGCCGTCGCCGAAGAACTGCATTTCGGCCGCGCCGCCCAAGTGCTGGGCATCTCGCAACCGCCGCTGAGCCAGCAGATTCAGGCGCTGGAGCAGGAGGTCGGCGCGCGGCTTTTCGAGCGTACCAATCGTCGGGTCGAACTCAGCGAGGCCGGTCGGCTGTTTCTGGAAGAGGCGCGGTTGGTGTTGGCTCAGGTCGACAAAGCGGCCGATGTTGCACGGCGGGCACAACTCGGTGAGTTGGGGGAACTAAAGATCGGCTTCACCTCGTCGGCACCGTTCAACTCGACCATTCCCCAAGCGATTTTCTCGTTTCGCCAGCGCTTCCCGGCAGTCCACCTGAACCTGCGGGAAATGAGCAGTACCCAAGTGGCTGATGCATTGGTGGACGAATCAATCGAAGTCGGCATCATGCGGCCGCTTGGGCTGCCGGACTCGCTCAGCGTAGTGGAATTGATGCGTGAGCCACTGGTGGCGGTGCTCAGCTCCAAGCATCCGCTGGTGAATGGCAGCGAAGAAGGTTTATTCCTCTCGGCGCTAGCCCTCGAACCATTCGTATTTTTCCCGCGCAGCTATGGCAGTGGTTTGTACGCACAGCTGCTCAGCCTGGCACGGGATGCCGGTTTCAGCCCGCACTTCGCGCAAGAGGCTGGCGAGGCGATGACGATTATCGGGTTGGTGGCGGCAGGTTTGGGAGTGTCGGTGTTGCCGGCGTCGTATCAGCGGATGCGTATTGATGGCGTGGTCTACCGCCCGTTGCTGGATCCGGAAGCGGTGTCGGCCGTGTGGCTGGTGCAGCGCAAGGATCAGAAATCTCCGATGGCCAAGGCGTTTGTGGAGTTGCTGACGCGTAAGGTTGAACCGTTAATGCCATGACTGCGAGCGCCCGAAAGAGGGACATTTCAGGTTACGGATCTGCCTTGGTTATTTACCTGATTCTTGCGCAGAATCGTTTTTTTTCGATGAGTGTCATGGATGCCACTTCGATATCAACCCAAGGAAGGCAGCGTACTGATTTGCGACTTCAGGGGTTATGAAGTCCCCGAGATGATCAAGGTCAGACCTGTTGTCGTAATTCGCAAACACAGGACCAATAGTTTGTTGGTGACAGTCGTACCCCTGAGCACCACCGCCCCGGACTGTGTACTTGACCATCATCTGAAGCTTGCGAACCATCTGCATGGAGCCAGTCCGATCTGCTGGGCAAAATGCGACATGGTTGCGACGGTAAGTCTCTCCAGACTGGACCGGATCAAAAGTCGGGATCGTCAGGGAAAGCGTGTTTATCTCATTTCACAACTTGCAACAGATGAGTTTTTTGCAATCAAAGCCGCAGTACGTAGCGCTCTGGGTCTGTGATGGCACTAAGGGTGGCGCGACCGGCGAATTGCCAGCCGTTGTCGTCCGTTCAATTTAAAGCAATACTGCTGACGTTCCCGAAAGGGGCTTGTGAGACTCTGAGGATCCTGGGCAACCAGCCATCGCAGAGCCAGACAGGTAAAGGGCAATGACAAGCCGACCTGTTTGTGAAAGGGCGCCGAAAGGCGCCCTTTGTCGTTTCTAGTGTTACTGAACCTTCGCCAAATCCCCTTTCAGCGCAACGCCCGCCATGAGCGCCCCAGCGTGGCACTCATAGGTCTTGGCATCCTTGCGCTCATTTTTCTTGTAGAAGCTGACGATGTTGGTCACGGCGTTGGCGCCGGCGTTCTTCGCGGCCTGGTGCAGGCTGATGATTGCCGATTGCGCGACCCATTCGCAGGCCACTTCGTCAGACTTGTTGAAGGCGTTGGTTTTCTTATTGGTCACGGCACCCGTGCTGAGGACGGTGACGTTGCCAGTCGGTGTATTGCCTGCCAGGTAGAACTTCACGCTGCCATCGATTTTGCCGGCGCGGGTTGCTTCGGCGACGGCTTTGTCAAAAGGCAGATAGACCGCAGTGTCACGGGCCTGGCTGATGCTCGGCAATGCGCAGATCAGCAGGGTGGCGGCGGCAGCGAGTTTCTTGAAGTGCATGAAGGTCTCCTTGACCCTGAGTTATTCGATTACGACCAGCGGCGGAAAATCAACGAGGTGTTGACCCCACCAAAAGCGAAATTGTTGTTCATCACGTACTCATTGCTCATCTGCCGGAATTCACCGCGCAGGTAATCGAGTGTGCCGCACTTCGGATCGACCTCATCGAGGTTGAAGGTGTGCACGTACTGGTCGCGGTTCATCATTTCGATGCTGAACCAGGACTCCAGCGCGCCGCAGGCCCCCAGGGTGTGGCCGAGGAAACTCTTCTGCGAACTGATCGGCATGTGTTCGCCGAACAACGCGCTGGTGGCCAGTGTTTCGGCAATGTCGCCCTGTTCTGTAGCGGTGCCATGGCCATTCACATAGCCGATGGCCGAAGGCTGCAGCCCGGCGTCTTCCAGTGCCAGCTCCATGGCTCGACGCATGGTGAGCTGCTCCGGACGGGTGGCGTGCTGACCGTCGGCGTTGCTGCCGAAACCGACGATCTCAGCGTGGATGCGGGCACCGCGTGCCAGGGCGTGTTCGAGCTCTTCGAGCACCAGCATGCCGCCGCCTTCACCGATCACCAGGCCATCGCGGCCGGTGTCGTAAGGGCGAGGGCTGGTTTGCGGGGCATCGTTTTTCAGGCTGGTGGCGTAGAGCGCATCGAACACCATGGCTTCGGTCGGGCACAGCTCTTCGGCGCCGCCGGCGAGCATCAGTGGCAGGCGGCCGAACTTGATTGATTCGTAGGCGTAACCGATGCCTTGGCTGCCGCTGGTGCAGGCGCTGGAGGTGGGGATCAGTCGGCCGGTGAGGCCGAAGAAGATGCTGACATTGGCCGCCGTGGTGTGCGGCATCATCCGCACGTAGGAGTTGGCGTTCAGGCCTTCGGCCACCGAGTTGAGCAGCATATTGCCGAACGCCTTGATCTCGTCGGTGCTGCCGGTGGACGAGCCGCAGGAAACGCCCATGCGCCCGTCCTTGATCGACTCGTCACCCAGCAGCCCGGCGTCCGCCAACGCTTGTTCAGCAGCGCCCACGGCCAGGCGTGAGACGCGGCCCATGCTGCGCAGTTGCTTGCGGGTCCAGTGGCTCGGCACTTTGAAGTCATCGATCGGCCCGGCCAGGCGTGTGCTGAGTTCGGTAAAACGATCCCACTCGTCCATGCGGCGGATGCCGCTGCGGTTGGCGGCGAAGTTGGCGGCGATGGTGTCCCAGTCGCTGCCCAGTGAGGTGATGCCGGCCATGCCGGTGACGACGACGCGCTTCATCAGCACAGGCCTCCATTGACGGCCAGAACCTGCCGGGTGATGTACGACGCTTCCGCCGACATCAGGAAATTCACTGCACCGGCTACCTCTTCCGGGGTGCCCATGCGTTGTGCGGGGATCATTTTCATCAGTTCTTCCACCGGCACGTTTTCATCGAGCATCGCCGTGTCGATCAGGCCGGGTGCGACACAGTTGACGGTGATTTTGCGCTTGCCCAGTTCGATCGCCAACGCCTTGGCTGCGCCGATCAAACCGGCCTTGGACGCGCTGTAATTGACTTGCCCGCGATTGCCGATCAACCCGGAAACCGAAGTGATGCAGACAATCCGTCCGGCGGCGCGACGACGGATCATCGGCATCATCACCGGGTGCAGCACGTTGTAGAAACCGTCGAGGTTGGTGCGCATCACCAGATCCCAATCCTCCTCGCTCAGGGCCGGGAAAGCACCGTCGCGGGTCAGGCCGGCGTTGAGCACCACGCCATAATAGGCGCCGTGGGCTTCGACGTCGGCTTCAAGAATAGCTTTGCAACTGGCGCGGTCGGACACGTCAAATTGCAGGATGCGCGCGTTACGGCCCAAGGCTTCGACTTCGACCTTGACGGCTTCGGCGTCCGCGAGACCGCTGCGGCAGTGCAGCACGATGTCATGCCCGGCCCGGGCCAGACGCAACGCGATGGCGCGGCCAATACCACGGCTGGAGCCGGTGACCAGTACGGATTCAGTCATCACTCGACTCCTTGGGGTTCATGAAGATATTGCGCGGCCTGAGGCGGGCGAAACACGTTCAGCCGGGCTGTGGCGTGGATGCCGGGGGCAGTGAGGTGGCATTCGAACACACCCATGCCGTTGTCGTCTTCCAGCGAGCGTATTCCATGGATGGTCAACTCGGTGCCGGCGGGGAAGTGTTCCACGTTGCATTCGAATTTACGGGTGCCGAGCAGGAAACCCAGCTCCACGGCATTACCTTTCTGGCGCGCATGGCAGCCGGCGTACGCAGCGACGCTCTGGGCCATCAGCTCGATGCCGACCCAGGCCGGCAGGCTGCCGTCGGGGCGATTGAACAGGCCGCCGGGTTTGACGGTGAGTCGGGTGTGAATCTGTTCGTCATCGAACGACA
Organism: Pseudomonas sp. NPDC089918; assembly: GCF_050280605.1. Lineage (NCBI taxonomy): Bacteria > Pseudomonadati > Pseudomonadota > Gammaproteobacteria > Pseudomonadales > Pseudomonadaceae > Pseudomonas > Pseudomonas sp. NPDC089918. The sequence continues at coordinate 8,422 of NZ_JBNNVP010000039.1, forward strand.
GGATCTGCTCGATGAGGATCATGTCGCCGGCATGCGGCAGCAGTTCGGCGAGCGGCCAGGTAATCATGGAGCGTCTCCGATAATCAGGCTGACGTTATTGCCACCGAAGGCAAAGGAATTGCTCATCAGGTAGCGAGGTGCAATGGACGTCAGGTGGTCAGTCGGGGTCACCCAGTGCAGGGCCGGCAATTCGGGGTCGGGCTGGCCGTCCCAGACGTGGGGCGGCAGGGCGTGCTCGCGGTTGTCCACGCTCAGGCTCAACCAGCAGAACGCCGCTTCCAGGGCACCGGCAGCGCCGAGGGTATGGCCGGTCATCGGTTTGGTCGACGAGCAGGGCACGCCTTGCGGGAATAGTGTCGTCACGGCCAGGCTTTCCATGGCGTCGTTGTGTTGGGTGGCGGTGCCGTGCAGGTTCAGATAACCGATCTGCTGCGGTTGCAGACTTGCGCGGCTCAAGGCTTTGCGCATCGCTTGCAGGGCGCCACGGCCGGTCGGTTCCGGCGCGGAAATATGATGTGCATCGGAGCTGGCGCCACTGCCCAGCAGGGCAATCGGTTGGCTGTTGCCGGCGCTTTTGCTCATCAAAAACAGCACCGCCGCTTCGCCGATATTGATGCCGTTGCGGTTGGCTGAAAACGGATTGCAGCGCTGCTCGGACACCGCTTCCAGGGCCGAGAAACCGTTGAGGGTCAGCTTGCACAAACTGTCGACACCGCCGCACAACACGGCGTCGCACATGCCCAGGTCCAGCAGTCGTTGGGCGCTCATCAGCGCGCGGGCGCTGGAGGTGCAGGCGGTGGAAATCACATAGGCCGGGCCGCTCAATTGCAGCCAGTCGGCGAGAAACGTCGCCGGTGCGCCGAGTTCCTGTTGCTGATAGTCATAATCGGCAGGGAACTGATGCTCGCGGATGTAATGGGCCAGACCGCTGCTGGCTTCGTGAATGCCCGAGGTGCTGGTGCCCAGGATGACGCCGATACGGTCGCGGCCGTAGGTCTGGATCGCCTGCTCGATGTCTTCGCGAATTTGCAGCGCAGCCTCCAGCAACAATTGATTGTTGCGACTGCTTTGATGCGCCAGCTCAGGCGGAATCGGCGCCAGTTCGCCGCGCACCGCCGCGACCGGCAGCGAGCGTTCCACGACCCAGCCGGCCTCGCTACGCATACCCGAGCAATCGCCGGCAAACAGGTTACGGGCAACTTCCTGCTTGTCGCGGCCCAGGGCGCAGATTACCCCGAGGGCATTCAGATAAGCCGTCATGGCGTGTGCTCGCCTAACGGAGTGACGCGATAGTGCGGGCCTTGGGATACGTTCAATTCAAAGCTCAGTGGTTGTGAATAGCGGATGTTCCAGCGTGGTGACAAAGACCGTTGCCCGCCATCCTGCCGGGCGAGGGGATAGTTGCGATGCAACTCGCCCGCAGGGGTCAGCGCAAACAACAAGGCAGCGAACAGCTCCCGGGCTTCCGGATTGGGCGGCAGCAGACCGTCGGCCTGCCATTGGCCATCGATCAGTTTCTGCCGTGCCACGGGAATCCCCAAAGGGTCCATCATCGACCAGCGAATGCCTGGGCCTTCACGCTGGATCACCAGCAGCCAGTCCTGACGCTGTTCGGCCATCTGCCGTTCGATGTGCAGTTGCAGCGGCAACGCCAGGTTCGGGGTTCGCTCGGGCAGCGGTGCCTGGCTGGCGCAAGCGCTCAGCAACAGGACACAACCCAGAAGCAGGAAACGGATCATCAGGCATACCCTTCAAGAGGCTTGCGCGCGACTACATTGACCAGGGTTTCTTCCCGTTGGCCAAAGGGTTTTGGCTGGCGCAAGCCGAAGCGTTCGAGCAGGCCGAAATCCTTGGCGCGACTCCACCACAAGTAAGGGTAAGACACGTTCTGCGGGCCGAATTCAAAACCCTGCCGACGAATCATGTCCAGGTAGCCGGCGGCGCTCTTCTGCACGTGCATCGGGTGGCGGAACAGCCAGCGAATCACCCACGTATCAATGTAAGCCTCGGTGGACTCGGCGAACAGCAAATAGCCGCCCGGCTTGAGCACCCGATAGAACTCGGCCAGGGCCTGATCCTGCTCGACAAGGTGATGGAAGGTCTGATGACAGAACAGCAGATCGACGCTGGCGTCCGGCACGTTGATGCTCGCGCAGTCACTGCCGATCAGTTCTACATCCATGCCCTGACGAGTCGCTTCTTCACCGCTCAGGTTCAGGCTGTGAGGATCGGCATCCAGCCCGATCAGGCGTTGAGGCGCGAAGGTCTGGCGCAGGTACTGGAACGACTTGCCCTGGCCGCAACCGGCATCCAGCAATACCGGGTTGGCGGGCAATGGCGCGCTGAACAGGTCGCGCAAATCATTGATCGCCACTCGCAATACATGGTGCTGCCAGGTGTGACTGCGCAGAAACCAGAAACCGAAACGGGTTTCTTCGACGTAGTTGTCGCTCAAGTAACTCATGTCGGGTCCTGTGCGCACAGGTCCGAGATCATCCGCAGTCGACGTTTGGGTTCGCTGACAAACGGGTTGCGCTCATCCCAGGCGTAACCCGCGAGGATCGAGCTGATCATGCGGCGGATTTCCGCTGCGCCGCCCTGATAGAAAATCACATCCTGAAAGGTCCCGGCGTACCAGCCCTCGACGTAGCAACGGAAGGTGTCGACGCCGCGCTTGAGCGGTTCGGCGAACTCGGTCTGCCAGTTGACGCTTTCACCTTGCAGTTGGCGGTGCAGCACCCCGGCGGCCATGCTTGCCGAACGCATGGCGATGGTCACACCGGAGGAGAACACCGGGTCGAGAAATTCCGCCGCGTTGCCCAGCAGGGCGAAACCTGGGCCGTGGAGGGTTTTGACGTTGGCCGAATAACCGCCGATGGTCCGTGCGGGCGTATCCCACACGGCATTGTTCAGCACTCCGGCCAGGCTCGGCGTTTCAGCAATGAAGCCGCGCAGGCAGTCGTCCAGATTCTCGGTGCGGCCTGCAAAGTGTTCGGCGGCTGCCACCACGCCCACCGAGCAACGGCCGTTGCTGAACGGGATGGTCCAGAACCAGATATCACGCTGGGTCGGATGGGTGGTGATGAGGATTTTCTCCCGGTCGAAAGCCGGGTTGTCGATACAGTCTTCGACGTGGGTGAACACGGCCTGGCGCACCGGGAAATTCGACGGTGCTTCAAGGTCGAGCAAGCGCGGCAGCACGCGACCGTAGCCGCTGGCATCGAGCACGAAGTCGGCTTCGACGCGGTATTGGCTACCGTCTTCGCGAAGTACGTCGAGCTGCGGTTTCGGCAGGCTGAAATCGGCGCTGACGATGGCTTCGCCGTAACGGACATCGACACCTTGCAGCTCAGCCTGATCGGCCAGCAGCTTGTCGAAGTCGGCGCGCTGGACCTGGAACGTCGTCGGCTTGCCGTTGGTGAACGTGTCGCCGAAATCGAAGGTGCTGTACTGATCGCCCCAAGCGAACGCTGCGCCGTTTTTGCGCTGGAAACCAGCAGCATTTACCGCCTCGAGCATGCCGGCTTCTTCGACGAAATCCAGGCAGTGGGACAGCAGGCTTTCACCGATGGAAAACCGTGGGAAATGCTGACGCTCGATCATCAGCACATCATGACCTTTACGCTTGAGCAGCGCGGCGGCGATGGCGCCCGAGGGGCCAGCGCCGATCACCAGTACCTGACGACGTTCCATTTCAACTGTTGGCACGGGTGCTCCTTGCCGGGGCGGCGATGTTCAAAGGGATTCGGTGCATGCCGGCGAGTGCCGGCAGCAGGGTTGCGATCAGGCCCATCAACATCAGCGCGAAGTACAGCGCCGGGCTGATGAGCTGTTGTTGCAGCAGCAGGTTGAGAAAGACGATCTCGCTCAAGCCGCGAATATTCAGTAAAAGGCTTTCCCGCCAGCGGCTGGCACCTTCAAACGAGGCGCCAGCCCAGCCGAGGCCCAGCCAGTTGCCCAACAGTTTGCTGGTGATTGGCAACAGCAGGAGCGCGGTCAGTTGCATCCCGCCGAGACTGTCGATGGCGCTGTGCACGTTGATCTGCACGATGCCGAACGTGAGGATCAGCGGGATGGCGATCCAGGTCTGCAAACGGCTCATCCACGCCGCCGACAATGGCAGCACCAATGGCACCTTGAGCGCGGCCATGCACAGCAGATAGCCGATACCGAAAATCAGCGCATTGAGTTTGAAGTGTTCGGCGACCACCAGCAGCGCGAAGAAGCAGCCGCTGTGCAGCAACGGTTGGCGCAACCCGAGCAGGCGCAGCAACAACGGCAGACAGGCGCCGGCCAGCGGCAGCAAGAGGCTACTCAGGTGCAGGCTGCCCTGGGCGAACGCGAACAGGGTCCAGCAGGTCAGGTCGATCAGGATCGCGGTTTGCACCAGACGCCGGGTGGCGGCGGGCGGGTAGTTGATGTGTCGCAGGTACAGATACAACACCGGAATTGCGGTGATGGCGAACAGCAGACCGACCGCCAGCGAGCTGATCCACGGCTGCGGCGGCAACAGCCAGAACGCTGTCGCCAGCCCGCAGGCGAACGGAATACAGAAACTCGGCAGGGCGATTTTCAGGCTCTGGCGCTCCAGGCGCAGGTCGATCACGTCGCTGAGAATGTGCCCCAGCAGCAAGGCAAAGCTCAGGCTGTAGAGGTTCTTCAGCCAGCCCGGCGAGATCAGGTCGGCACCGCTCAGGTGCCAGCTCGGTTCGATCCAGAAGTACATCAACAACGGCAGGCCGAAGGTCGCCAGCAGCAACTGGCTGACGATCGGAATCAGACCGAAATGACGACCGATACGAGTGGCCACGGCGAACAACACCAGGGCCATCACCCAGAACACCGCGACCATCATGCTGCCGGCTCCGTAACTGGGGCGGCATGGACTTGGCGTCCGGCCCATGGCGCCAGGATGAAACTGAACGCCAGGCCGAGGCTCACCGACAGGCCGAAGTTGCTCACCGCTGGCGTGCTGGACACCGCCAACAGGCCAAACGACAGCCAAGTGGTCACCGCTGCCAGCAAGGTGCCCAGCAGACTCGCCGCGGCGCCGCCGATCTGTTCGCGCATGAGGATCGCGTAATCGACGCTGATGGCCGTCACCAGCAACAGGCCGAACAGGCTGAACAATGTCAGCGGCTGACCGAGCCAACCGAGGCTTGCCAGGCTGCACAGGGCCGCCAGCAGCGGCAGGGAGACGATTCGCAGCGCGCCACCGAAACCGAATGGCAGGATCAGCACCAGCACGATCAACACGCAGGAGGCGAGTTTCAATTCAGCGGCGCTGATTTGAGTGGCGGCGAAAACCTGGTTCAGTTCGCCGAGGCGATCCACCAGTTCTACACCCGGCAAGTCCAGCGCCTGGACCCGCAACAGCGTGGGATTGTTCAAGCCTTGCAGGCTGACCATTGCGGCCACGCCGTCCTCAGTCGGCCCCAGCCACAGGGTGCGGTAGGGCTCGGCCAATGGGCCGGCCAGCGCTGTGTCGATGTCTTTGGTGGGCAGCGCCTGCAACGTTGCCAGCTCGGCTTGCAACGCGGCGGCCGGCACGCCGAGGGCGAGCAACGGTTGCCAGAACTGCGGCAGCTTGCTCAGTGCTTCACGCACTTTGCGCTGTTCGCTCGGCTGGCTGACCAGTTGATTGAGCGATAGATAGCCCTGAAGTTTTTCCAGATTGACCAGTTGATCCAGGCGCTCGCTCAGTGCCGTCAGGCGTTCGAGCAACGCCTGCTGATTGGCCGCGCGCACCAGGAAAAACTGGCTGGTAGGTTGATAGCCGGTGATGCGTGCGATGGTCTGGGCTTCGTCAGTCAGTTGCTGCGGTGTGCCGACCCATTGGCGAATATCGTTTTTGCTCTGCAACTGCAACAGACCGCCGACACAGAAGGCGATCAGCAATGCCAGCAGCACTGGCGTGCGCAAGTATTTCAGCAGCGATTCTCGCAGCTCCAGCAACTTTTCGGCGACGCGCATCGGCCATTGCGCCGGGCGCAGAACCACGCCCTTGAGGAGCGCCGGCAGCAGGCACACTGCCGACAGGTAGGCGCCAAGCAGGCCGGCGGCGGAGAACACGGCAATTTGGGTCAGGGCCGGGAACGGCGTCCAGGCCAGGGCCAGGTAGCCGATGCAACTAGTGATCAGGCTCAGCGTCAGCCCCGGTAGGGTCAGGCGTAACGCCGGCCAGCTGTGCCAGGGTTTCAGGCTCCAGCTTTTGGACAGGTAATGCAGTGGGTAATCCACCGCCACGCCGATCAGGCTTGAGCCCAGCACCAGCGTCATCACATGCATGTGGCCGAACAGCGCCACGCAGGCCACAGCACCGAACAACATGCCCACCAGCACCGGGACGAACGCCAACAACACTCGCCAACGCCGGAAGGCCAGCAACAGCAGCAACAGAATCCCGACCGTGGCGCCGCCGCCGACCCAAGTCATTTCGCGCGCGGCTTGCCGTTGACCGCTAGCGGCATACAGCAGGCCACTGGCGGCGAGGAGTTGCACATCCGACCGGGCGGCTTCTTCGCGACTGTGTTGCAACAGGTCAGCCACTTGCAGCGGCAGGTTCATGTCGAACGCGTTGCCGGCGGTTCGCGCCCGCAGCATCACCCAACTCTTACCGTCGGCATCGGCAACCAGCGTACCGCTGCCGATGTCCAGTTGCACCGAGCCGTGTTGTGGCTGGCTGTTCTGGATGCGCCCGGTCAGGCCGAGCCAGTCGTCCTGGCTCGGTACCAGGCTGAAGCCGGTGAACGGGTCGAACAGGGCTTGTACCCGTTGCTGGATAAAGGCGTCAGGGTGCTCGATGAGTTGCTGCCGGTCGGCCGCGGACAGCATCGCCAGTCGGCCTTGCAGCAATTGGCTGCGCAATGCGGGCAAGTCGGCTTGCAGGTTCCACTGGACCTTTTCGAAGACGCCGCTGGCCTGCCATTGCTCGCCGAGTTTTTGCGCCATGGCGATGGCTTGCTGGCGGTCTTTATGGCCGACCAGTACCAGCATTTCCCGGTTCAACGGTTCTTGCATGCGTTGTTCGGCGCGCAGTTCCAGCGCGTCCGGCGCGGTGCCTGGCACCAGTTCCATCAGGTTGGCCGACAGCGGTGCACCGTCACGCCATTGCCAGCCGGCGAGCGCGAGCACCGCCAGCAGCAGGACCAGAAACAGCCGCGGCAGCATCCGTTCACTCGGCAAAGTCATGTTGCTCCGCGTCGCTCAATGGTTGTGCGCTGGTGCTGTCCTGCATGCGCAACAGGGTTCGGTCTCCCTGGGTTTCGAGCAGCTCGATGCTATGCACCAGTTCGCCGCCGTCAATGTTGATCTGATTGAACACCTGCTTGAGCAGCATCGAGCGCGGGGTCAGGGTCAGCTTCCAGCGCTGTGCATCGCCGCTCAGCGAAAGCTCGAAATCCCGTTGCAGGCCGCTGCTGTCGCCTTGCAGCACCGCGAGGAACAAGCGGTTCTGTTCGGCGCCGGCACTCTTGTTCGGCAGCATTTGCCAGCCGCTGGCATCGCGCCGGGCAATGCCTTTGTCGCTGATGCGGTAGTCCTGTTGCAGCGGGGTTTTCAGCAGCCAGAGCAGACCATGGTTCTTTGCCAGAACGAAGGTGCCCTTGCTGGTCAGCGGCTGGGGCAGGGCGCGCAGGTGTTTTTCCTGGATGAAGCTGCCGTGGATCACATCGGGTTTGACCAGTTGATCGCTGAGCTGTTGCAGATCGAAGGCCTGCGCCAATGATGAGAGCCCGAGCAACGCTAAAGCGCCAAGGCATTTGAGGAGCGAATTCATGGCAGCATCCTTTCAACCGCATCGGTGAAAACCTTCGGTGAAGCCAGCTGCATTTCGCGGCTGCTCATGTCGACGGCGACCTGCACGGAACAGGCGCGGGTCAGGCGTTCGCCGGTGGCCAGATCGCTGATCAGGTAATTGATCTTCAGGCGGTTTTCCCACTCCACCAGGCTGGCGCGCACATTCAGCTTCTGGCCGAACACCGCGCCGCGCACATAGCGCAGCTGCAAGTCGATCACCGGCCACGCGTAACCCGATGCCACCATGGCGTCGTAGTTGTGGCCGATCTTGTCCAGCAGCGCACAGCGGGCGACCTCCAGGTATTTGACGTAATGGCCGTGCCAGACCACGTTCATGGTGTCGACGTCAAAGAACGGTACGAGGATTTCCGTGTCGGTGTGCAGCACTCCCTTGCTACGCATGCAGCCTCCAGTGTTGTTCGGCGATGCGCTGCAGGCACAGGCGCAATTCGCCTTCCAGGGCACGGTCTTCGATGACCGGCGGGAAGTCCTTGACCAACTCTTCGTGCATCGCGGCCAGTGCTGGTGGCAGTGGCCGCGCGTCTTTAGCCTGGCCGCGCAGCCAGACGCCTTGGTTGGCGGCCAGCAGCGTGGCGGCGGCGACCTGTTCGGTCAGCTCCAGTACGCGGATGGCGTCGCGGGCGGCGATGGTGCCCATGCTGACTTTGTCCTGGTTGTGGCACTCGGTGGAGCGCGAGAAGACGCTGGCCGGCATGGTGTTTTTCAGGGCTTCGGCGGTCCAGGCGCTGGTGCCGATCTGCACCGCCTTGAAGCCGTGATTGAGCATCGCGCGATCGGCGGTGGCGCCAGACAGGTTGCTCGGCAAGCCATGGTTGTAACGCTCGTCCACCAGCAGCGCGAGCTGGCGGTCGAGCAAGTCGGCGACGTTCGCCACCAGGGTTTTCAGACTGTCCATGGCGAACGCGATATGGCCGCCGTAGAAGTGCCCGCCGTGCAGCACGCGTTCGGCTTCGGCGTCGATAATCGGGTTGTCGTTGGCGCTGTTCAGTTCGATCTCGATGAAAGAGCGCAGCCAGTTCAGGCTGTCGGCCAGCACACCGAGCACGTGCGGCGCACAACGCAGGGAATAGCGGTCTTGCAGGCGATGCAGTGGCGCGGTCGGCGCATCGATCGCCAGATCCTTGCGCAACCACGCAGCGACTTGCATCTGCCCGGGATGGGGTTTGGTGGCGAACAGACGCTCGTCGAAGTGCTCCGGGTTGCCTTGCAGGGCGACCACGTTCAGCGCGGTGATGCGCGTGGCCAGTTGCAGCAGGTAATCAGCGCGCGCATAAGCCAGGCAGGCGAGGCCGGTCATCACGGCGGTGCCGTTCATCAGCGCCAGCGCTTCTTTGGGGCGCAATACCAGCGGTTCCCAGCCGAGTTCGCTGTGCACATCGGCGGCTTGTCGACGCTCACCGCGGAACATCACTTCGCGCTCGCCGGACAAGGTCGCGGCAACGTAGGACAGCGGCGTCAGATCACCGCTGGCGCCCACCGAACCTTCTTCCGGAATCAGCGGCAGAATGTCGTATTCGAGGAAGGCTTGCAGGCGCTCCAGCAGTTCCACGCGTACTCCGGAAACGCCTTGGCAAAGCGATTGCAAACGCGCCGCCAGCACCGCGCGGGTGGCTTGGGCGTCGAGCAGTTTACCCAGGCCGCAACCGTGGAAGGTATACAGATGACGGGGCAGGGCTTCGACGTGGTGCAGCGGCACCGCCACCACACAGGAATCGCCATAACCGGTGGTCACGCCATAGATCACGCCTTCCTTGTCCAACAGGGAATCAAGGAATTGCGGGCCCTTGGCGATGCGCTGGCGAAACTCGGGGTCGCCCTGCAACTGCGTCGGCACCTGACGGTTGGCCAGGGCCAGCACGTCTTCGATGCGCAAAGGGAGTTCGCCGAAGGTTACCGGCTCAAGCGTTGGCGTCGTCATCGGTCTTCCAGAAAGGGTAAAAGTTGAACCATTGTTGGGGTGCTTCGAGGCAATAGTGACCCAGGCGTTCGGCATAGCGGGAGGCCCACTGATGAATGACCTGTTCGCGGTCGCTGCGTTTCCACACGATGGCGTCGGCGAACGGTTCGAGGGTCAGTCGATAGTCGCCAGTGGGTTTCTTCAGGCACAGCATCAGGTTGATCGGGCATTTCAGCAGACCGGCCAGCAACCATGGGCCCTGAGGAAACGCGGCTTGATGACCGAGGAAATCCACGCTCACGCTGCGTCCGCCATGCAGCGGCACGCGGTCGCCGGCAATCGCCAGCCATTCGCCGCGCTCCAGGCGTTCATGCAATTGCAGCATGATCACCGGGTCCAGCTCGCTGACCTGGATCAGCCGCAGATTGGTCGCCCCGGCTTCACCCAGCAGGCGGTTGAATTGTTCGGCGTGCTTGGTGTGCACCAGCACGTTCATGGTGACTTTCTCGCCAATCTCGGCCAGCGCCCGGCAGACTTCGAGATTGCCCAAGTGCGCGCCTACCAGCATTTGCCCGCGTGTGCCGCGCAGTTTATTGCGCAGCAGCGCCGGGTCGATGATTTCGATTTGATCGATGCTCAGCTTGCCGTTCCACACATCGAGTTTGTCGAGCATGGAATCGGCGAAGGCCATGAACTGGCCGAACACCCGCCAATGGCTCGGGCGCAACTCGCTGCGACCGCTCCAGTCGGCAAGCCGCTGCTGGTATTGCCAGGCGCTTTGGCGGGCGCTGCGTCCGAACAGGAAAAAGTACAGCACGATGCCGTACAGCAGCGGGCTCAGCAGTCGGCGACCCAAGACTTTTGCGCAAAGCGCAGTGAACTTCATCAACCAGAAGCTGCCGCGCTCCTGGCGGTCGGCCCAGTGCTGTTTGTCTGCGTTGTCGCTCATGCTCGCCACCGTCGCCAGAGGATTACCGGTGCGCGCAGCAACATGCCGAAGAACAGCCGGGTGTGCATGCTCGAAATCAGTACATTGTCGTGGAACAGACGGAAATGCGAGACGCCATCCAGAGGGTAATGAACCCTGGTTTTCAGCCACTGCATCGGCTGATTGCGCCAGGCCAGGCGCACCAGGATGTCGGAGTCGAAGTCCATGCGCTTGCCGATCCTGGCCGAGTCGATCAGTGCCAGGGTCGGTGGCAATGGGTAGACACGGAAGCCGCACATGGAGTCGCGAATCTGCAATGACAGGGTGTTGATCCAGACCATCACATGGGTCAGGTAGCGGGCGTATAAACGGCCCTTCGGCACGCTGGCGTCGTATTGCGGATAACCGCAAATCACCGCGTCGGGGTGGGCGCGTGAATGTTCGATGAAGACTTTAACGTCTTGCAGGTCGTGCTGGCCGTCGGCGTCCACCTGCAATGCGTGGCTGAAGCCCAGGCGCGAAGCTTCGCGCAAGCCGGTCATCACCGCGCCGCCCTTGCCTTGATTGACGGTGAGCCTGATCAGGTAAACCCGGTCTCGCCGGGCCAGTTGGTCAAGCACCTTGGCGCAGGCAGGACTGCTGGCATCGTCCACCAGAATGCAGGGCAAGCCGCTGGCAAGCAGCGCATCGACCACGGCGGTGATTGCGGTTTCGTGGTTGTAGACCGGGATGATTGCGCAGGGGTTATGCATGATCAGAAACCTCCACAGAACCCTTGTTTTGAAGGCGCTTACTGTGGCGAGGGAGCTTGCTCCCGTTCGAGTGCGAAGCGCTCGCAATGAAGTCTGCGTTGGTTGATTTGGGGGCCGCTTCGCAGCCCAGCGGGAGCAAGCTCCCTCGCCACAGGTTATGCATCGCTTGACGCCTCCAGCAAAATCCGCCCACTGGAGCAGGTGGCGGTTTCATTGCGATAGGCGAAATACAATTTGCTGCGCGCCGAGTCGAAGCGCAGGTGCAGCTGGATTTCATCACCGGGGCGTACCAGTTGCTGGAATTTCAGCACTTCCATACCGGAAAATTTTGCCGGCAGATTCATCAATTGCTGGCCCAGGCTCAATGCCCAATCCACCTGCACCACACCTGGCAATACCGGCGCTCGGGGAAAGTGGCCGCTGAAATACGCCAGGTCTGGCGGGACCGCCAGTTGCAGGCTCCACTCGCCATCGACTTCGAGCTGCTCCAGCACTTCCGGCGCTTTTGGACGGGGTGCCAGCAGCAAGGCTTCCACCTCGGCCTGGGGCAGTTTGCCTTGCGCGTTCAGCGGTAGCTGCCGCAACAAGCGCCAGCGGCGTGGCAGGGCCAGCGTTTCACAATGTTGACTCAGATGCTGACGCAAGACTTGAGTAAGGCTGCGTCGACCCTGATTGCGCAAGGCACGCAGGCCTCGCTCGCTGAGTACCAGCAGCGCCCCTAATGAAGCGCGGTTTTCCTGAACCACACCGAGACGCGCTTCGGCGACCCAGTCGTGAGCCATCAGTGCTTGTTCAAGCATCGGTAGCGAAATACGTTTTTCTTCCAGTTTGACGATTCGGTCCAGCCGACCCAACAGCTCGAAACGGCCGTCGGCGGCGATGCGCGCGGCATCGGCGGTGTGTTCAATATGGCCGGCAGGCAAGTACGGTGAGGCGATAAGCAGGGCGCCATCGCTGTCCTGGCTCAGCGCAACATCGGCGAAGGGCTGCCAGAGATGCTGGCCCTGACGCCAGGCGATGCCGCCGGTTTCCGAACTGCCGAAGATTTCTGTCGGCCATTGTTGCAGGCGCTCATGCAGGCTTTTCGCCGCTTCGGCGGGCAGCGCGCCACCGGAGGAAAACACTCGGCGCACCGCGCCCAGTGCTGGCCAGTCGAGGTTGTCGCCCATGCGCTTGAGCAGCGCCGGGCTGGCGACCCAGGCGAAGACCGGGTGTTCGCGGCTGGCGCGCTGCAAGTCTTCCGGGAAGGCCAATTGCTTGCGGACGAACGAGCGCCCGGCGCACAACGGCCACAGGACCCGAAACAGCAACCCGTAGATGTGCTGCGTGGCGACGCTGCCGATGATGCAGGCGTCGCCCAGATCTGCGCCCCACAGATGCTCCAGCGCTTCGACTTCATTGGCCAATTGGCGCAGGGTTTTGTCGATACGCTTGGGTTCACCACTGGAACCGGAGGTGCACAGGCTCAGTTGACAGCAATCCAGATCCAGCGGGTTGGCCGGCAGCGGTGGATGCCGATAATCGCTCAGGTGCGCGTCGGTAGCCTGATCGGTCAGCCACAGATCGACCTCGGTCGACCAGCGCTGGCGAGTCTGCGCTTGCAGGTCGGCGGGCAACAGTACGCTGACCCCGGCACGCCAGGCGCCGAGCAGGGCAATGGCCAGGTCGGCAGCGTCCTCAAGGTGCACGGCGATGCGCTGTACGCCTTGCACTTGCAGGCCGGCAGCCAGGCTCAGAGCCTGTTCGCACAATTGCGCATGATTCAACGCCGGTTCCACCGTCACGGCACGGTCCGGCTGAGCCTTGAGCAACAGTTGCTCAAGTGTTATCCAATTCATGGGCGGCCTCTTACCCGTTGTCGTATCAGCCATTCAATGGCAAACATCAGGCCGATCAATCCATAGGAGATCAGGCCGGTGTACAACATCCACCAACTCAGCGGCGCCCAAAGGGTCAGGGCAGCGGCGCACAAGCCGTTGCAGAGAAAAAACACGCTCCAGGCAATCGTCACCTGGCGGGTGTAGCGAATGGCCCTGGCCGGCAACTCCGGCTCTCGCAGACGGGCCAGACGTTCAATCATCGGCGGGCCATATTTCAGGCTCAGGCCGAACAGCGCCAGCATGAACGCGCTGATCAGCACCGGGTACCAGCGCAGCAGCACCGGGCTGTCGAACAGCGCCAGCAACAGGCAGAACGCGATGGCGACCACGGCCATCCACAGGCTGCCAGGCCGCCGCTCGCCAGTCAGCGCCCGCGCCAGCCACAGGCTGCCCAGCAGCAGACCGAACTGCCACGGGGCAAAATGCTCCATGCCGAAATACACCGCAAAGGGGTACAACAGGCCTGCCAGCAGCAGGCCGAGGCCGATCAGTCGGCTCATGCGGCTGGTTGAACCAGGCGGTAGACCGCCTCGACCACGTCGCTGACGGTACGCACCGATTTGAATTCTTCGGCAGCGATTTTCTTGCCGGTCTGGCGTTTGATGTGATCGATCAGGTCGACCGCATCGATGCTGTCGATTTCCAGATCCTGATACAGGTTGGACCCCAGACTGATGCGCTCGGGCTCCAGCTCGAAGAGTTCGACCAGAGCATCGCGCAGGGTATTGAAAATATCGTCACGAGTTTGCATGGTCCGGTCTCAAGCTGCCTGTTTTGCAGTGACGAACGCCGCAAGGCTCGCCACGTTGGTGAAGTGATTACGGGTGTCCTTGGCGTCGGCATCGATTTTGATGCCGTACTTTTTCTGGATGGCCAAGCCGAGTTCCAGGGCGTCTACCGAGTCCAGGCCCAAGCCTTCGCCGAACAGCGTTTGTTCATCGCCGATATCATCGACGCTGATGTCTTCGAGGCCCAGGGCTTCGATGATCAGTTCTTTTATCTCACGGTGTAGATCGCTCATCTTCGGCGAGCTCCTTAATAAAGTAATGGTGCAAATAATCATTGAGCTTGCGCGAGGCCTGAGGCGCAGGCCCTTGCGTAGCGAAGGCCTGTGGGTCTATATCGGCCCCGACGCGAAAACTGAAGTGCACGCGGCGTTTGGGAATCCGATACCAGGGTTCGGCCTTGGTCAATGTGGTCGGGCTGACCTTGATGATCACCGGGGTGAGGATTCTCGCACCGCGCAGGGCGATTGCCGCGCCCCCCCGATGAAAGGCCGGCGGTTTACCGGGTTGGGTGCGGGTGCCCTCGGGAAAGATGATCAGGGTCTGACCGCTTTTCAACGCGTCGGCAGCGGCGTCGAGCATATCCATGCTGCCATCGTTGCTGATGTAATCGGTGCGGCGTAGCGGGGCGCGGGTGAACGGGTTTTCCCAGAGGCTTTTCTTGACCACACAGTTGGAGTGGCCCACCAGGCCGATCAAAAACACCACATCGATCAACGAGGGGTGATTGGCAACGATCATTTGCCCTGGCCGTCCGAGTTTTTCCGCGCCCTGGATGTCATAAGTCAGCACGCCAGTGCGAGCCATGAACCGAATGAAAAACCAGAAACAGCGGCTCACTGTCTGTCGGGCACGCTGACGATGGGCCTGAGCGTCTCCCGGCAGGCAACTCAGCAGCGGGAATACCACCAATCGCAGGCATAGCCCGCCCAACCCGAACAGGGTGAAGCTTGCGGCAGTGGCCAGCAGGCGCCAGTAATAGGCGTCGCGGTTTTTATCGGTCACAGGTTGCGTTGCCAGGTCCATACACGATTTTTCCAGGCATGTTGGCAGGTCGTTTGCTGGCCGAGCAGGGTACGCAACAGATTCAGGGCATGGGGCCAGTGGGTTTTGGACAACGCTTGCGAGGTGCTGTTCAGCGACAGCTGCCACTGATTGCCAGGCGTAATCAACAGGCCCACCGCGTAGGGGAATGGCACATCGTCGATCCAGGCCGAGTAGGCTGCGGGCGGTTGCTCTTCTGTCACCACCAGCAGTACCGCGGGCGCGCCTTCCTCAAGCAGCGCCGCCGCTTCTAGCATGCCGTGTTCAAGGCCATCGCCAGCCGCGGCGAGGGCGGTCATTTCGCTGGTTTCGCCACGCATGATCGACCACAGGCCGATCACCGCGTTGTGCACCGACAAGCTGAACTGAGTGGGCGACAACGGTTGATCAGTCGCCAGATCGCTGAGAATGTCGAAGGTGCGCGGGGTTTCGCCATGGCGGGAAATAAAGACCAACGGTAGGTCCTGGCGACCATCGGCCAAAGGCCAGCCGACGCTGAACGCCATCCGCGCCAGACGGCTGAGTCGCCGACGCTGCATGGCCGGCAGAAACGACACATCGGGGGCGGCATCGCTGCGCTCGAGCACGATCGGTTGCCGGCTCCAGGCCTGCCAGTCATCCACGCTTTCAAGCCCGGGGGCCCACGCGCGCCATTGGGCGATGTTGAAGTTGATCACAGACATTCATCCCGCCCCTGCGGGCTTCCTTTTGACGCGGTGAGTCGCAAAAATCGCGGCAGACCTTACGTGGCGCTTAACGCCGAGTGGCGCGCATTATCCCGGTGCGGCGGGCGTGTAGCAAATGCTGGTTACATTTTGTGCAACGAAATGTACCGTCTGGTTCGCGAAAAAGCTGTCGTTTAGCCATTATCCATGTTGCGTCGGACATGTCTGTCAGCTCTATCGGCTGTCGTTGGGCGAGTTGGCGGTTTTTTTCGACGGAAATTACCAATGACTGTGTAGTCCCGATGCCAGCAAGGTAGCTAAGCAGCGCCGTGGACTACTACACTCGGTCATTCTTTGATACACGGAGGTTTTGACATGCGGCGCGTGGTGTTCAATCAGAAAGGTGGCGTGGGCAAGTCAAGTATTGCCTGCAATCTGGCGGCGGTCAGCGCCAGCGAAGGCTATCGCACGCTGTTGGTGGATCTCGATGCCCAGGCCAACTCCACTCAATACCTGACGGGACTCACCGGTGACGATATCCCGATGGGGATCGCTGACTTCTTCAAGCAGACTCTGTCCTCCGGGCCGTTCTCGAAGAAAAGCCAGGTCGATATCTACGAAACTCCATTCGATAACCTTCACGTCGTTACCGCTACTGCCGAGCTGGCTGACTTGCAGCCCAAGCTTGAGGCCAAGCACAAGATCAACAAGCTGCGAAAATTGCTCGAGGAACTGGACGGCGATTACGACCGAATCTACCTCGATACCCCTCCAGCGCTGAATTTCTATGCTGTCTCGGCGTTGATCGCCGCTGATCGTGTGCTGATTCCCTTCGATTGCGACAGTTTCTCGCGTCAGGCGCTGTATGGCTTGCTGGCGGAAATCGAAGAATTGAAGGAAGACCACAACGAAGGGCTGGAGGTTGAAGGCATTGTCGTCAACCAGTTCCAGGCCCGCGCCAGTTTGCCTCAACAGATCCTCGACGAACTGATCGCCGAAGGGCTACCGGTGTTGCCGGTGTACCTGGCCAGTTCAGTGCGGATGCGCGAATCCCATCAGGCCAACACGCCGCTGATCCATCTCGACCCACGACACAAACTGACTCTGCAGTTCGTCGACCTGCACAACCTGCTGGAAAACACCTGAATCGCTGTTGTTGGCGCGAAAACCATGTGGGAGCGGGCTTGCTCGCGAAGGGGTCATAACAGTCAACATCATCGCTGATTGATAGACCGCTTTCGCGAGCAAGCCCGCTCCCACATTTGGCTTCGTGTAGTTTTCAAATCCCCTGACTACGCAACCAGCTCATCAACTGCGGTAACGGGAAGGCCCCGCTCTGGCGAGCCACTTCCCGGCCGTTCTTGAACAGAATCAGGCTCGGGATCGAGCGAATCCCCAACTGCGCCGACAATTGCTGATTTGCCTCGCTGTCCAGCTTGGCCAGCCGACACTTGCCCGCCAATTGCCCCGCCGCCTGCTCGAACACCGGCGCAAACGACTTGCACGGCCCGCACCAGTCCGCCCACACATCCACCAGCAACGGCAGGTCGCCCTTGATCTGACTGGCGTAATCGCCTTGCTTCAATTCGAATGGCTTGTTCAGCAGGACTTCGGCCTTGCAGCGACCGCATTTTGGATGATCGTTGAGGCGCTCGGCGGGGATGCGGTTCAGGCCGTTGCAGTGGGGGCAGGGGATGAGGAGTGGGTCGGTCATGATTGGCTCTCAGTCGGGCAGTCTATGGAACTGATCTGGAGTTGAAGGTGGTCTTTATCAAGGAGACAGGTTTTAGACCACTATCTTCCTCGGTTGCGAAAAGGGCCTATCTGCACTCACGACGAACAACTGATCTCCAGATGCTTGCCCCACTCCGGCGGCCGCTCGGCATAGCTCTCCATTCCAGGCTGCTCCTCGAACGGATTGCTCAATACCGCGTGCAAACGACGAACTTCTGCATAGTCGCCACTTTCCGCCGCATCGATGGCTTTTTGCGCCAGATAGTTACGCAGGATGTACAGCGGATTGACCGCATGCATGCGCGTGCGGCGCTGTTCCTGGTCAACCCCGCCTTCACGGGCAACCCGGGCGATGTAGAGCTCGCCCCACGTATCGAAGCCCTTGATGTCGACGAAGTCATCGCGCAAACGGGCGACGGCCTGTTCCGGTGACTCATCCCCAAGGCGGCGGAAGAACAGGCTGTAGTCGACGCCGCTGTTCTGCATCAGTTGCAGCAGGTGTTCCAGCAGTTTCTGGTCGTCGTCTTCGGCAGTGGTTAGACCGAGACGGCGGCGCATCAGGTCCAGGTAGTGGGCCTGGAACAGCGGCAGGTACAGACCGAGGGTTTCGCGCAGGGCTTCGACGCTGATGAACGGCGTCAGGGCCTGGGCGAGGGCGCTGAGGTTCCACTGGCCGATCGGCACCTGGTTGCTGAAGGAGTAGCGGCCCTGGTCATCGGAGTGGTTGCAGATGAAGTGGGCGTCGAAGTCGTCGAGGAAGGCGAACGGGCCGAAGTCGAAGGTGATGCCCAGGATCGACATGTTGTCGGTGTTCATCACGCCGTGGCAGAACCCATAGGCCTGCCATTTGGCAATCAGCTCGGCATTGCGTTCGACGATTTCGCGGAACATCGCCAGGTACGGTTCCGGCTGTTCCAGGCAATGCGGGAAATGCATGGCCAGCACGTGCTCGCCGAGTTCTTTCTGTTGCTCGGGGCGCTTGGTGTAGTAGAAAAATTCGAAATTCCCGAAGCGCACATGGCTCGGTGCCAGGCGCAAGACCATGGCCGCGCGTTCCTGTTTCTCGCGCCAGACCGGCGTATCGGAGCCGATCACGCACAGTGCGCGCGTGGTGGGAATGTTCAGTGCGTGCAGGGCTTCGGAGGCGAGAAACTCGCGGATCGATGAGCGCAGCACCGCCCGGCCATCGCCCATGCGCGAATAGGGCGTCTGACCGGCGCCCTTGAGGTGCAGGTCCCAATGCTCGCCAGCGTCGTTATAGACCTCGCCCAGTAACAGGCCGCGACCGTCACCCAACTGCGGGTTGTAGGAACCGAACTGATGCCCGGAATAGACCATCGCTCGCGGCTCGGCCTCGGCCCAGAGCTTGTGGCCGCCGAACAGTTCGGCGAATACCGGCGTCTCGGCCACGGCCGGGTCCAGGTCCAGCAACGCCATGGCGGCGGGGCTGGCGACCACCAGTCGCGGAGCGGCGATGGGCTCGGGCAGCACATGGGTTGAGAACGCATCGCCCAGGCGGGCGAAGCGATTGTCGAAGGTCAGTTCGTCGAGGGCTTTCAACGGCCATCTCCAGCAGAATGTCCGAGCATTCTGCTAGGGATAGCGCGGTTAGTCGAGTTCGACAGGTGGCGGTTCGCGCCGCGGTTTGCTGTCGACCACCGGCACGATGGTTTTGGTTTCCGGCTCGATCGGCACCATCTTGTATTCCTGGCCGTGAAGGTTCTTGAGGTAGACCTCCATCTGCCGGAACGAGATGTTGATGTGCTGCTTCTTGAACTCGCGATTGATGAAGCGGTTGACTTCATCGAGCACCGGGTTGCGGTCGCCGAGGTCGCGCACATGCATGCGCAACTCGTGGTCGAGGGTGCTTTCGCCGAAGTTCAGGAAGTACACGTGGGGTTCCGGATCCTTCAGCACGCGCGGGTTATCCCGGGCAGCCTTGAGCAGCAGCTCTTTCACCAGGTCCAGGTCCGAGCCATAGTCGACACCGAGCTTGAGGGTTACCCGGGTGATGGTGTCGGTCAGGGACCAGTTGATCAGTTGCCCGGTGATGAACGTCTTGTTCGGGACGATGATGTCCTTGCGGTCGAAGTCGGTGATGGTCGTGGCGCGGATGCGGATCTTGCTCACTGTGCCCGACAGGTTGCCAATGGTGATGGTGTCGCCGATCCGCACCGGGCGTTCGAACAGGATCATGATGCCGGAGATGAAGTTGGCGAAGATCTCCTGCATCCCGAAACCGAGGCCGACCGACAGTGCGGCCACCAGCCATTGCAACTTGTCCCAACTCACGCCGAGCGTGGACAGGGTCGAGACGAAACCGACGCCAGCAATCACATAGGACAGCAGCGTGGTCGTGGCGTAGGAACTGCCTTGGGCCAGGTTCAGCTTCGACAGCACAAACACTTCCAGCAAGCCCGGCAGGTTGCGCGCCAGCGCAAAGGTGATGCCGATGATGATCAGCGCGCCGAGCATGTCGCCGATGCTGATCGGCACCATGCTCATGTTGGCACCGGTGCCGCTGGTGTATTCGTAAAGGGTGATGTTGTCCAGGTACGAGAACACCGAGATCAGGTCCGACCAGACCCAATACAGCGCCGCGATGAAACCGCCGAGCAGGGCCAGGCGGATCAGGCGCAGGGACTGCTCGTTGACCTTCTCGATGTCCAGAGTCGGCTCTTCGATCACCGCTTCGCCGTCACCAGCCTCTTTCGCAGCCTGACGTTTGGCCAGTGCGCGTTGATAGGCCAGGCGCCGTGCCGCAACGCTGAGACCACGGACGAAGGTCGCTTCGATCACCAGCCAGAACATCAGCAAGTACAGCGTGTTGATCAACCGGTCGCTGAGTTTCAGCGCGGTGTAGTAGTAGCCAAAGCACACGGCGACGAACAGCGCGATTGGCAGGGCTGTGAACAGAACACCCACGGCCTTGCGGAACAGTGAAGCGTTCTGGTGAGTCGGGCTGCTAACCAGCAGGCGGCTGAGTAGCCAGGCCATCAAGGCGTAGCAAGTCAGCACCACCGGCATGCCGAGCACGTCATCGGCCAGTATCGCTGGTTGCAACTCGGCGACCGCCACCACCGCCACCAGGGCCATCACTACCAGGCCGAGTCGGCGAATCCAGCCTTGAAGGAATTCGACCTGAGGTTTTTCCCAGCGGAAATGCAGTTCGGCCACGCCGCCCGGCGCGAGGATGCGGTAGGCGGTGTAGAACACCAGCCAGGCCTGGGCCATTTGCAGCAGCGCCGCGCCCATATTGGCGTTCTGTCCGCGGGCGTCGATCTGCAACGCCAGGCCGCACAAGGCCAAACCCAGGGATACCGGCATCGCCAGCAGGATGTTGATCAGAATCGCTTGCGGTGTGTGCCACTGGCTGTCGCGCTTGAAATGGCCGATGTCCAGGTGAACTTTGTTGAGGCGGGCATACAGATTCTTTCGGCGCCACAGCAGCGCCCCGATCAGAAAGGCCAGCGGCAGGAACAGCAGCGGCCGCTGCGTCAGGCCATCGGTCAGCTCGCTCACGCTCGAGGCCCACGGCAGGGTGGTGACCTGACGTTCCAGGCGTTCCGGCACGGCGTATATCCACTCAAGATCCAGCGGCTTGTTGCTGGGAATCCAGAACATTTGCTCATCCAGCGTCGCCCTTAGGCTTTGCGCGGTGCTGAGCAGTTGTTTCTGATTGAGTTGCAACGTGATGGATTCGTTGAGCACCGCGCTCAATTCGCGATTCAAGCGCTCCAACAGGTCCGCGCGGGTGGTGGCCAGTTCCAGCAGGCTCTTGCGCAGTTGCGGGGTGACTTGCTCGGGCGGTTGAGTTGCCAGCAGGTTGTCGACATAGGTTGTCGGGTTGCTGAGCAGCTCTCGCTGCTGGCTGACCTCAAACTGGTACAGGCGAATGTCGGCAATCTGATCCGCCAGGTCGCGGTCGAGCCTGAGACGCGGCAGGGCCTGTTTCTGTTTGTACAGAATCTTGGAGAGCAGCAGGCTGCCCTTGAGCACGTTGATCTGTTCGTCCAGCGCCGAGTCGCTCTGGGTCACGCTGTCCAGTTGCTGCTTGGTCTGCAGGTTCTGTTGGGTGACTTCATTGAGGCGGTCGGTGCTTTTGAGCAGGTAGTCGGAGAGCTTCAGGTTGGCCGCGCTTTCGGTGGCCAGCAGGCTGCTGCCGCCGGCCTTCTGCGCTTCGATGGACTGCTGAGTGACGGTCTCTTGAGACTGGGCCAGGCGCTTCTGGTTGATCAGGGTTTGCAGCTCCTGGATCTCCTGATCCAGGCGATTGGATTTTTCCGTGAGCAGGTCATGCTGGCTGTTGCCCAAATCCTGCAACAGGCTGTTGCCGGCCAGTTCCTGGCGACGCAGCGGGATCAAGGCGTTCAGCGCCGCGAGTTCGGCGTTGAGCTGATCGCGTTGCTCGGCGGTCAAGGTCTTGCCGCTGTCCTTGCCGAGCTTGAGGATGTTGTTGATCTGCTGGATGCGTGTCTGGCTGGCAGATATTTCGGCCTGGGCGCGCTCGGGGCGAGTCTGGGCGGTGATGATCAGGCTGTTCGCTTCGGCCAGGGCTTTCTGCAGATCGCTTTGCTGGGTGGAGCGCTCGGTCAGCAATTGCTCAAGCTGCTGAATGGTCTCTTTGGTATAGCGTTGCGCCACCGGCACCACTTTGGTGGCCTTGAGGCGGGTCAGTTCGCGCTGGTTCTCGATGTTCTGCTTTGGCGCATTGGTCAGCTGCTGCTTGAGATCAATCAGCTTCTGATCGTAATCGCGCTGGTTGTTGAGTTGGGTGAGCGTGCCCTGCAAGACCGCTTGCAGGGCCTTTTGATCGGCTTCCGGCAGTTTGCGGTCGGCGATCTTGTTCAGGCTCGCCTGCACGGCTTCGCTGGACGGCGGTTCGGCGGCTTGCAGCGTGCTGATGGAAAGACTCAAGCCCAGCAGGGCCATGATGAAAAAGGTGCGCAGAGTTGACATAAAGACCGATCGAAAACGAGACGAAGTGTGGAGTTTAGAGGAACAGGCCGGGGCCGGGGCGACTTCCTTCGGGGAATCTGACGCCTACCTTACCAATCTTGTTCCCTTCCATGACAGCGACGGTCCAGAGGGTGTTGTTCCATTCCACCTGGTCACCGACTACGGGGGCACCGCCCACTTTCTGGGCAATGAAGTGGCCCAGGGACATGTTTGGATCGATGCCTTCGACTTTCAACCCGTACAGGGCAGCAACCGCGCCCAGCTGGGCGTCTCCTTCGAGTACGAAGTCGCCGAAGAAGCGCAAATCCAGCCCCCGTTGCGGGGCCTGACTGAAGAGTTTTCCGAGGGCCGGAAGGTTGTGTTCATGGCCGATTACGCAGAGCAAATCATCGACTTCGAGCACCGTACTACCCGACGGATGGAGCAGTTGTTGGCCACGAAACAGGGCTGCGATACGGGTACCTTCGGGCATTTTCAGCTCGCGAAGAGGGGATCCAATGCACCATTTCTCGGCACCAAGGCGATACACGAACAGCTCCCATTCACTGGTGACATGCACTTCCAGCGCCGATCGGGAAATCGGCAAGGGCTCCGGCGGGACGGTCACTTTCAAAAGTTTGGCAACCCAGGGCAGGCTCGTGCCTTGCACCAGCAGCGATACCAGGACGATAAAGAACGCCAGATTGAAGTAGAGCTGAGCATTGGGTAGCCCCGCCATCAGCGGGAACACCGCCAGAATGATCGGTACGGCACCGCGCAGGCCAACCCAGGAAATGAATGCCTTTTCGCGGCCATGGAACGCCTTGAAGGGCAACAGGCCGACCAGCACTGACAGCGGGCGGGCAAACAGAATCATCCACAGCGCCAGGCCCAGTGCAGGCAAGGCAATCGGCAGCAGGTCATGGGGCGTAACCAACAGCCCCAGCACCAGGAACATGCCGATCTGCGCCAGCCAGGCCATGCCGTCGAGCATATGCAAAATGCCGTGCCGACTGCGCACCGGGCGGTTGCCGATCACCAGGCCACACAGGTACACCGCCAAAAAGCCGCTGCCGTGCAGGGCGTTGGTCAGGGCAAACACGACCAATCCGCCAGCAATCACCAGAATCGGATAAAGGCCGGTCGCCAGGTTGATACGGTTGACCAGTTGTAGCATCAGCCAGCCACCACCGAGGCCAATCACACCGCCGATGCCGAACTCGCGCATCAAATGCAGGAGCAGATCCCAGTGCAGGCCCGTCTCGCCGCTGGCAAGCATATCGATCAAGGTCACGGTGAGAAACACCGCCATCGGATCGTTGCTGCCGGATTCGATTTCCAGGCTCGCGCTCACCCGTTCGTTCAGGCCCTTGCCGCCCAGCAGCGAGAACACGGCCGCGGCGTCGGTGGAGCCGACGATGGCGCCGATCAGCAGGCCCTGAATCATATTGAGGTCGAACAACCACGCCGCCGCCATTCCGGTCAGTCCGGTGGTAATCAACACCCCGACCGTGGCCAGCGACAGCGCCGGCCATAACGCCACGCGGAAACTCGCCACCCGGGTGCGCAAGCCGCCGTCGAGCAGGATCACTGCCAGGGCGAGGTTGCCGACCAGATAAGCCGTTGGGTAGTTATCGAAAATAATGCCGGCACCGTCGACACCGGCCGACATGCCCACCGCGAGGATGATCACCAGAATCGGGATACCGAGGCGCGATGAAAGTGAGCTCACCAGAATGCTCGCACCTACCAGCAACGCGCCGATCAAGAACAGGCTGTTGATGGTCGTCGCATTCAAAGGCAGTACTCCAGAAAGCTAAAGGCGGGCACAAACTGACCATGCAGTCTGCGTGCCAGCGATTCTAACCTGTTGAAATGTGATGCTGTCAAAAAGCTTTTGACGGCGATCATCCCCTGTGGCGAGGGGGCTTGCCCCCGTTGGGTCGCGCAGCGACCCCCAAGCCGGCGCTGCGGTGTGCCAGGTTCAATGCGGGGGGGTAATTTACGACTGCTTCGCAGCCGAACGGGGGCAAGCCCCCTCGCCACAGGGGGCAGCCGTTACAGGCTAAACCGCCCAACCATGTTGTTCAGGTCCAGCGCCAGGCGCGACAGCTCGTTGCTGGCCGCGCTCGTCTGGTTGGCGCCCGTGGCCGATTGCACCGACAGGTCACGAATGTTCACCAGATTGCGGTCCACTTCACGGGCCACCTGTGCCTGCTCTTCGGCCGCGCTGGCGATCACCAGGTTGCGTTCGTTGATTTCGACGATGGCGCTATTAATAGTGTCCAGCGACATGCCTGCACCACGGGCAATATTCAAGGTCGACTCGGCGCGTTCGGTGCTGTTGCGCATCGAATCCACGGCATGTTCGGTGCCGCTCTGGATGCTGCCTATCATGCGTTCGATTTCGCTGGTCGACTGCTGGGTGCGATGGGCCAGGGCACGCACTTCGTCGGCAACGACTGCGAAACCACGACCGGCTTCACCGGCACGGGCTGCTTCGATGGCTGCGTTCAATGCCAGCAGGTTGGTCTGGTCGGCCAAGCCGCGAATCACGTCCAGCACTTTGCCGATGTCTCGCGACTCATTAGCCAGATCGCCGATCAGGGTGGCGGTGCTCTGTACGTCGGCGCTCATGCGCTCGATCGCACTCACGGTTTCCTGTACCAGGTCACGACCGTCGCCAGCCGAAGTGGTGGCGTTTTTCGAGGCTTCGGAGGTGCTCACGGCGTTGCGGGCGACTTCTTCCACGGCGCTGGTCATTTCATTGACGGCGGTGGCGGCCTGTTCGATTTCGTTGTTCTGCTGGGTCAGGCCACGGGCGCTTTCGTCGGTGACGCTGTTGAGCTCTTCCGCAGCGGACGCCAATTGCGTGGCCGAACCGGAAATCCGTTGCAGGGTGTCACGCAGTTTTTCCTGCATCTTCGCCATGGCGGCCAGCAGGCGACCGGCTTCGTCTTCACCGTCGACCGTGATCGGGCGCGTCAGGTTGCCTTCGGCGATTGCTTCGGCGGCGCTCAGGGCATTGGCGATTGGCTTGGTGATGCTGTTGGTCAGCAGCCAGGCGAATAGCAGAGTCAGGCCGGTGGCGATGACCAGCAGGGTCACCGTCAGGTTGAAGGCCGAGGCGTATTGGTCGACGGCTTGCTGATTGGTGTCGAGGGTCTGCTGAGTATTGATCTCCAGCAAACGGTTGAGCACGGAGTTGACGGCTTCAGAGTTCGTCAGCAAATCGGTATTGAGCAGCGTACGCAGTTCGTCGATCTGATTGTTGCGCGACAGGCTCTTCATCCGGTCTTCGATCTGGCGATACTGCCCCAGCAACTGCACATACTGATCATAGGCCGCACGTTCCTGCGGGCTGGCGATCAGTTTTTCGTAGATGGCTTGAGCGGCTCGAATCTGCTGATTACGGGTTTCCAGCAGGTCCATGGTTTTCTGCTGGACGTCCGGCTCACGATTGACCAACAGGCGGTAAGACAGCACGCGCAGGCGCAGGGTCAGCTGAGTGAACTCGTCGAGGCTTTTGATGCTCGGTACGCTGTTCGAGGTGATTTCCTCGGCGGCGCCGCGAATCTTGCTCATCTGGTTCAGCGCGAACACTCCCAGAACCAGCATCAAGCTGCCAATCAAGGCAAAACCGAGGAACGCCCGCGGTGCGATATTCATATTTCGTAAAGACATGGTGTTCACCGAAAAAAGCGCATCCGTGCGGGGCTGAGACTGCTGTATGCATGACTTATCGGTCATACGACTGAAGTCTTGAGGTGCTGCGCGCTTTTGTCGCAGAAGGGTTGCGGCGACGAAGTGCAGGAACCAGATCCGCCAATCACAGTCTTTAAAGCTCGCGAGGAAGGTCGCCCGCCAGCAAAATCAAGGCCTTGCGCCCGAATAACCCTGGCGTCAGTGGTGACTTTTCTTTATCGTACGCGCCCTTTGAAAATGCCTGGAAAATCAAAATGTTGGAAGCATCCCTAAGCCAATTGGAACAACTGGTCAGCGACCTGGTGCAGCAGAATCAGACCCTGCTCGGCACCAATCAATCCCTGAGTGCAGAACTGGCCCAGGTCAAGGATGAAAACGAAAGCCTGCAACTGAGCCTGATGGAACAGGAAGAGAAACAAGGCACCACCGCCGCACGCATTCAGGCCTTGGTTGAGCGCGTCAGCGCCGGCCCTGTCAGCGCATGAGTTACGGCGCCGCAGGGGTAAAAGTCGTCTCGATTCTGGGGGAGGACTATTCGATCAAGGCGCCGGCCGGGGAAGAGCAGACCCTGCTGGACGCCGCATTAATGTTGAAGGCCGCCCTGGCCGAGACCAAAAAGAAATACCCGACGCTGATCGGTGACCGCTTGCTGGTGCTGGCGGCGATGAATCTGTGCTCGCAGCAGATCGAAATGCAAAAGCGTCACCAGCAAGAACTCGACCGTTACCAAGAGCAAGTCAGCGCCACGGTTGAAGTGATCGCCAAGACAATCAATCAGGCCTGATCAGCTTTGCGCACAACCAAAGAATAAATTGTCGTTTTAGTTGTATACAATCGGCATGGCTGTTGCAGTGTTTCAGCCTCTTATTCTTTGGGGGTGCTCCATGCAGTTCTGGCGACGCAGTATTCAATGGCAGTTGATCCTGAGCATGGGCACCGCCCTGCTGGTCAGTATTCTGATCGTGGTTGGCGTTTATACCCTCGTGGTCAACCGCCTCGCCCAGCGCTATCTGGTCGAACAAGCGCTGCCGTCGAGCATCGAGGCGATGCGCAACGACATCGAACGAATCCTCGTTCAACCCCTCACCGCCGCCAAGGACATCGCCAGTAACAGCATGGTGCGCGACTGGTTGGCCGGGGGCGAAAGCAGTGCCCAGACCGACACCTTCGTGAAGTATCTGGAAGGCCTGCGCGCCGAGCACAAAGCCTTTACCGCGCTGATTATCGGGGCCGCTTCAAGCCATTACTTCACTGAAAAAGGCCTGGACCGGACGCTCAGCCGTTCCAATCCCAACGACGCCTGGTTCTATTCGTTCCTCGACAGCAACCAGCCGCGCACCCTCAATATCGACAATGACACCGCCACCGGTGAGTTGGCGCTGTTCATCGACCTCAAGGTCGAGCAGGCCGGCAAAGTCGTGGGCGTCGCCGGGCTGGGCCTGAGCATGAAAGAGCTGTCGGAGCTGATCCAGAATTTCAACTTCGGTGAACGCGGCAAGGTCTATCTCGTGCGCGCCGACGGTTTGATCCAGATTCACCCCGAGACGCAGTTCAGCGGCAAACGCACGCTGGTCGAGCAGATCGGCGCCACGGCGGCGCAAGCGGTCATGGGGCAGCTCTCTACCTCCACCGCGTTCGCCACCAGCAGTTTTGTCCGCGATGGCGAAGATTTTCTGGCATTGAGCCTGCCGCTGCGTGATCTGGGCTGGACCCTGGTGGCCGAAGTGCCGCAGTCGCAGATCTACGCCGAAGCCCGCCGCGCGATGTGGATGAGCAGTGGTATCGGCCTGGCGGTGGCGTTGGTGTGCCTGATGCTGGTGGTGTTGTTGGCCCGTGGATTGGTACGGCCGATTCGTCAGGTAACAGCGGCGCTGGTAGCCATCGGTAGCGGTGGTGGAGATTTGACCCACAGGTTAGATTCCAGTCGCGCCGATGAACTGGGTGACCTCGCTCGCGGCTTCAATCGGTTCCTGGAGAGCCAGCGCGACATGATCGGCGAAGTCCTGGCCACCAGTGAACGTTTGCGCACGGCGGTCGGCCAAGTGGCGCGGGTGGTGGATAACACGGCCGAACGCTCGGGCCGTCAGCAGGAAATGACCGACATGGTCGCCACCGCCGTTCACGAAATGGGCCTGACCGTACAGGAGATCGCGCAGAACGCTGGCAACGCGGCCGTTGCTTCGCAAACCGCGCGGGATGAAGCACTTCAGGCGCGGGTAGTAGTGGGCGGGTCGATTCGGCATATCGAAAGCATGTCCGACGAGATTGGTATTGCTGCCGGTGCGGTGGGCGAGTTGGCCCATCAAGTGGCGTCCATCGATCAGGTGTTGGCGGTGATTCGCGGGATTTCCGAGCAAACCAACCTTTTGGCTTTGAATGCGGCCATCGAAGCGGCGCGGGCCGGGGACATGGGGCGCGGCTTTGCAGTGGTGGCCGATGAAGTGCGGACATTGGCGCGGCGGACTCAGTCGTCCACCGACGAGATTCAGCAGATGATCGGCAGCCTCAAGCAGGGCGCGGAGAATGCGGTGTCTTCCATGCACGCCGGGCAAGCGGCGACCGGCACCGGCGTTGAGTCGAGCCAGCGCACCGGGGCGTCGTTGACGGCGATTACCGGGCAGGTCGAGCGCATCAGCGACATGAACCATCAGGTGGCCACGGCGACGGAAGAGCAGTCGGCGGTGACGGAAGAGATCAACCGAAACGTGCAGGGGATCTCTGATTTGGCTCGAGCGACAGCGGGGGAAGTCAGGGCTTGTCGTGAGGATTGTCAGATGTTGCAGCGGTTGGCGGATGATTTGGCACGGCAGATGGGCAGTTTCAAACTTACCTGACCGATCATTCCCACGCTCTGCGTGGGAATGCAGCCCGGGACGCTCCGCGTCCCATTGGAACGCGGAGCGTCCCCTGAGGCATTTCCACGCAGAGCGTGGGAACGATCAGTGAGCGGGTGTCAGAACCACTCATCCTGCATGCCCAGGCACACATCATCCCGCGCCTCAAGAATCGCCAGTTCATGGTGGCAACCCGGCACTTCCCACGTCAGGAAATACCGCGCCGCCTGCAGCTTGCCTTTATAGAAGCTCACATCCGCCGTATTGCCCTTGGCCAACCCTTCCTCGGCACGAATCGCCTGTTCCAGCCAGCGCCAGCCAATCACCGTATGCCCGAACACTTTCAGGTACAGCGCCGAGTTCGCCAGGCTGCTATTGACCTTGCCTTGGGCCAGATCGGTCAGCAAGCCAATGGTCACGGTTTGCAGGCGTGCCACCAGTTTCTCCAACGGCTCACGCAGCGGCGTCAGCGATTCATACGCCTGCGCGCGCCCGGCGGTATCGGCAATCAGACGGATCAATTGCTTGAGCCCCGCGCCCCCGTTCTGCGCGAGTTTGCGCCCCAGCAAGTCCAGCGACTGAATACCGTGAGTCCCTTCATGAATCGGGTTCAGACGGTTGTCGCGGTAATACTGCTCCACCGGGTACTCACGGGTGTAACCGTGGCCGCCGAGAATCTGGATCGCCAGCTCGTTGGCCTTCAGGCAGAACTCCGACGGCCAGGATTTGACGATCGGCGTGAGCAAATCCAGCAGCTCATGGGCTTGTTTACGTTCGGCTTCAGTCTCAAGCGTGGTGGTGTCATCGAACAGTCGCGCCGCGTACAGCCCAAGGTCGAACGAACCTTCGACGTAAGCCTTCTGGGTCAACAGCATGCGTTTGACGTCGGCATGCTGAATGATTGCCACCGGTGCGGTGGTCGGATCCTTGCTATCCGGCACTCGACCTTGCGGCCGCTCGCGGGCGTATTCCAGGGAATACAGGTAACCGGCGTAACCCAGCATCACCGCGCCCATGCCGACGCCGATCCGCGCCTCATTCATCATCTGGAACATGTAGCTCAAACCGTGGTGCGGCTTGCCCACCAGATAGCCGACACATTCGCCGTTGTCGCCGAAGTTCAGCGCGGTAGACGTGGTGCCGCGCCAGCCCATCTTGTGGAACAAGCCGGCCAGCAACACGTCGTTGCGTTTGCCCAGGCTGCCGTCATCGTTGACCAGGAACTTGGGCACGATAAACAGCGAAATGCCCTTCACCCCGGCCGGTGCGTCCGGCAGTTTGGCCAGCACCATGTGCACGATGTTTTCCGACAGAGGGTGATCGCCGCCGGAGATGAAGATCTTGTTGCCCTTTAGTCGATAGGTGCCGTCGGACGCAGGCTCCGCGCGGGTACGAATATCTGACAGCGACGAGCCGGCATGGGGTTCGGTCAGCGCCATGGTGCCGAAGAAACGACCGTCGATCATTGGTTGCAGGAAGCGCTGCTTCTGCTCATCGGTGCCGAAGCTTTCAATCAGGTTCGCCGCGCCCATGGTCAGGAACGGGTAAGAGGTCGACGCCGCGTTGGCCGACTGAAAGTGCGCAAAGCACGCTTGGGACAACAGTGTAGGAAGTTGCATGCCGCCGGCGTCGAAACTGCGCGCGGCGTTGAGGAAACCGGCTTCGAGGAACGCATCCACCGCCGGTTTCACTTCTGGAATCAGAATTGCCTGACCGTCCTCATAGCGCGGTTCGTTCTCGTCGCCCTTGCGGTTGTGCGGGGCGAAGAACTTCTCGGCGATGCTGCGGGCGGTGCCGATAGCCGCATCGAAGGTCTCGCGGTTGTGCTCGGCGAACCGCTCACGCTGGGTCAGGCCCTCGGCATCGAGGACTTCATACAGCTCAAAAGCCAGATTGCGGGAACTGAGCAACGTCTCGGACATGGCGGCCTACCTTTTTTTGGAATGGACCGAGTCTAGAGGTGGGAAGGGCGGGGTGAACAGGATGATTGATGAGCGTGATGGAGAGGCAGAACGAGAGGGAAGGATAAAGCTGGGGAGGACGGTCATGATCGTTCCCACGCTCCGCGTGGGAATGCAGCCCAGGACGCTCCGCGTCCCCAAACGGCGTGACGCAGAGCGTCACAGGAGGCATTCCCACGCAGAGCGTGGGAACGATCACGAGGAGGGTTTAGCCGATAGTCATCAGGCTGGCGTTACCACCCGCCGCAGCAGTGTTGACGCTCAACGCACGCTCGATCACCAGGCGCTCCAACGCAATGTTGGTCTCACCCTGCGACAAACCATGAACCCCGACAATCGCTCCGGCACGCTTGGCCACTTGCTGGCAGACCGCACGCAACTGATCGGAATGGCCATGATGCAGAACCGCATCAACCACCACTTCGTCTTTGGTCCAGTCGGCAACCCGCTTGATCCGCGCCTGAATTTCTTTCGGCAGGCGTGCGAACAGGGCCTTGCCCGGTTCAGCGTCCGGCCATACCGCCGAGCCGCCCACGGCTAATACCGCCGCCAGTTGGGTCAGTAGATCGCCTTCGACGTCGGCCAGGCACAGCACGTGTTCACGCGGCAGGATGGCATAGCTGTTGCGCTCACCGGTCGGGCCCGCCAGAACACGGGTGATCCCGCTTTGCGATTGCGCCGCGAACTGTACGCACAGGGTGCTCAAGTCAGCGAACTTGTTGCTGTCGGCCCAGGCTTTCAGCGCAGTCAGCGGTTTGCTCATGGCATCACGCAGGCGGACGTCCGGTGCAGCGATCGCATCGCCGCGAGCGAAGGATTGTTCGATTGCATCGGTAGGACGCGTCGACAGCAGACGGTACAGGTACAGCGGGCCGCCGGCTTTCGGGCCAGTACCCGACAGGCCTTCACCGCCGAACGGTTGCACGCCAACCACAGCACCGACGATGTTGCGGTTCACGTAGACGTTACCGGCGTTGACGTTGTCGATCACCTTGGCGATGGTTTCGTCGATGCGCGTGTGCACGCCCAGGGTCAGACCGTAGCCGGAAGCGTTGATCTGGCCGATCAGTTGATCGATCTCTTTGCGCTTGTAGCGAACCACGTGCAGCACCGGGCCGAAGATCTCCCGTTGCAGTTCGTCGAAGCTTTCCAGCTCGATAAGGGTCGGCATCACGAAGGTGCCGCGTTTGACTTCTTCGCTGTTGGCGATGGCCACCTGGTACACGTTGCGACCTTTGTCGCGCATGGCCTGGATGTGCTTCTCGATGCCGGCCTTGGCTTCGGCGTCGATCACCGGGCCGATGTCCACGGACAGGCGCTCAGGGTTACCAAGACGGCATTCAGCCATGGCACCTTTGAGCATTTCGATGACACGGTCGGCGGAATCTTCCTGCAGGCACAGTACCCGCAGCGCCGAGCAACGTTGACCAGCACTGTCGAAGGCCGACGATACGACGTCGATCACGACTTGTTCAGTCAATGCCGAGGAGTCGACGATCATTGCGTTCTGGCCACCGGTTTCGGCGATCAGCGGAATCGGACGACCCTGAGCATCCAGGCGACCGGCGACGTTGCGTTGCAGCAGACGCGCGACTTCGGTGGAACCAGTGAACATCACGCCTTTTACCCGATCGTCGCCGACCAGACGGGCGCCGACGGTTTCGCCACGGCCCGGCAGCAATTGCAGCACGCCTTCCGGAATCCCGGCTTCGATCAGCAAACGCACGGCTTGAGCGGCCACCAGCGGGGTTTGTTCCGCAGGCTTGGCCAGTACCGGGTTGCCGGCGGCCAGGGCAGCAGCGACCTGACCACTGAAGATTGCCAGCGGGAAGTTCCACGGACTGATGCACACCACCGGACCCAATGGACGGTGGGCGTCGTTGGTGAAATCGTTGCGCGCCTGCACCGCGTAATAACGCAGGAAGTCCACGGCTTCACGCACTTCGGCGATGGCGTTGGCGAAGGTCTTGCCGGCTTCGCGAGCCAGCAGGCCCATCAGCGGCTGGATCTCGCCTTCCATCAAATCGGCGGCACGTTCCAGGATCGCGGCGCGCTCGGCCGGCGGGGTGGCCTGCCAGATCGGTGCAGCGTTCAGGGCGCACTGGATCGCGTTGTCGACGTCTTCGACGGTGGCTTCCTGCACGTGACCCACCACGTCACGCAGATCCGACGGGTTCAGGACTGGCGCAGGGGTTTCGCTGCTGGACGCGCAACCGAGCATCGGCGCCGCTTTCCAGTTGTTATGAGCGGTGGCCAGCAGGGCGCAGGACAAGGAAGCCAGACGATGTTCGTTGGCCATGTCGATGCCGCTGGAGTTGGCGCGCTCGGCACCATACAGGTCACGCGGCAGCGGGATACGCGGGTGCGGCAGGCCGAAGCCACCTTCCAGCGTAGCCATCTGCTCGATGCTGGCCACTGGATCGGCCACCAGCTCCTGAATCGAAATGGACTGGTCGGCGATGCGGTTGACGAACGAAGTGTTCGCACCGTTTTCCAGCAGACGACGCACCAGGTACGCCAGCAGTGTTTCGTGAGTACCGACCGGTGCGTACACGCGGCACGGACGGTTCAGCTTGCCTTCGGAAACTTTGCCTACAACCTGTTCGTACAGCGGTTCACCCATGCCGTGCAGGCACT
Source organism: Pseudomonas sp. NPDC089918 (assembly GCF_050280605.1). Classification (NCBI taxonomy): domain Bacteria; kingdom Pseudomonadati; phylum Pseudomonadota; class Gammaproteobacteria; order Pseudomonadales; family Pseudomonadaceae; genus Pseudomonas; species Pseudomonas sp. NPDC089918. The sequence continues at coordinate 42,000 of NZ_JBNNVP010000039.1, forward strand.
GGAACTCGTACTGACCGGGGTAATAGTTCTGGCCGGCGATGTGGTAGATGGCCGACAGAGTGTGGGCGTTGTGCGTGGCGAATTGCGGGTAGATGACTTCCGGCACCGACAGCAACTTGCGGGCGCAGGCGATGTAGGAAACGTCGGTGTACACCTTGCGGGTGTAGACCGGATAGCCTTCCAGGCCTTCGACCTGAGCGCGCTTGATTTCGCTGTCCCAGTACGCGCCTTTCACCAGACGGATCATCAGGCGATGACGGCTGCGGCGAGCCAGGTCGATCACGTAGTCAATCACATACGGGCAACGCTTCTGGTACGCCTGGATCACGAAACCGATGCCGTTCCAGCCGGTCAGTTGCGGCTCGAAACACAGGCGCTCCAGCAGATCCAGCGATAGCTCGAGGCGGTCGGCTTCTTCGGCGTCGATGTTCAGGCCGATGTCGTATTGCTTGGCTAGCAGGGTCAGCGAAAGCAGGCGCGGGTACAGCTCTTCCATCACGCGCTCGTACTGGGCGCGGCTGTAACGCGGGTGCAGTGCGGACAGTTTGATCGAAATGCCCGGGCCTTCATAAATCCCACGACCGTGGGAGGCTTTGCCGATCGAGTGAATGGCTTGTTCGTACGAGGCCAGGTATTTCTGGGCGTCATGCTCGGTGAGTGCAGCTTCACCCAGCATGTCGTAGGAATAGCGGAAGCCTTTGGCTTCGAACTTGCTGGCGTTGGCCAGGGCTTCGGCAATGGTTTCGCCGGTGACGAACTGCTCGCCCATCAGGCGCATGGCCATGTCGACGCCCTTGCGGATCATCGGCTCGCCGCTCTTGCCGATGATGCGGCTCAGGGACGACGTCAGGCCCGCTTCGTTGTGGGTGGCGACCAGTTTGCCGGTCAGCAGCAAGCCCCAAGTGGCGGCATTGACGAACAGCGACGGACTGTTGCCCAAGTGCGGCTGCCAGTTGCCGGTGCTGATCTTGTCGCGGATCAGCGCGTCACGGGTGCCTTTGTCCGGGATGCGCAGCAGCGCTTCGGCCAGGCACATCAGCGCCACGCCTTCCTGGGACGACAGGGAAAATTCCTGCAACAGGCCCTGAACAATCCCGGCACGGCCGCCGGCGCTTTTCTGATTGCGCAGTTTTTCGGCAATCGAGGCGGCGAGCTTGTTAGTGGCTTCGGCCATTGGGGCCGGTAGGCGCGCCTGCTCGATCAGCATCGGCACCACTTCAGGTTCCGGGCGACGGTAGGCGGCAGTGATAGAGGCGCGCAGCACCGATTGCGGCAGGATGCTTTCAGCGAATTCCAGGAAGCACTGATGCGCGTGATCGACATGAATCTCGCCCGCTTCGTCAACTTCCTTGCCGTTCAAACCGTTCAGCTCGGACAGGGTTGCACCACCCTCGAGTTTTTCCAGGTAATTGAAAATTGCCTGCTTGATCAGCCAGTGCGGCGTGCGATCAATCGAGGTCGCGGCGGCCTTGAGGCGTTCGCGGGTCGGGTCGTCAAGTTTGACCCCAAGAGTGGTGGTAGCCATATTTTTATCCTCATGTTTGCCACGACCGCGTGGCATCAGCTGGCGGCAAGATTAGCTGTGCGTCGGTCGAGGTGCAACCGGGTGCAACCCTTTTTTTGTCGGAATAATAAGCAGCTCGTCAGGAAACTGATTCTGGTACATCCCTCCCGCGCCTGCTTGGTGCTTTTACTTCTAGCGCAACCCGGAAAACGCCCTGAAAAGGAGCAAAAACCGACCCTTTTCAGGAAAATCCGACTAGGTGCAACTTATTCGCACGAAACTGGTTGCACCTTATTTGCTTTGTTGAATAGCATTCGCGGCCAAGGTGCAACCGGTCAAAAAGATCGGTGTGCCGGCTGATGGCTTTCCTGGGGAAACATCAGTCATAAATGCGCGGGACCCCGAATCGTCCGTCAAACGTCGTCGTTTGCGAGCGGTTCACCAGCCGCTGCTACATAAAAACAATGCCAGGGCGTAACTCAATGAGCGTAAGCAATCCAACCCTGATCACGTTCGTGATCTACATCGCAGCAATGGTGCTGATCGGCTTCATGGCCTATCGCTCCACCAACAACCTTTCTGACTACATTCTGGGTGGTCGTAGCTTGGGCAGCGTCGTGACCGCACTCTCTGCCGGTGCTTCCGACATGAGCGGCTGGTTGTTGATGGGTCTGCCGGGCGCTATCTACATGTCCGGTCTTTCCGAAAGCTGGATCGCCATCGGCCTGATCGTCGGTGCTTACCTGAACTGGCTGTTCGTTGCCGGCCGTCTGCGTGTGCAGACCGAGCACAACGGCGATGCACTGACCCTGCCGGATTACTTCTCCAGCCGTTTTGAAGATAAAAGCGGCCTGCTGCGGATCATCTCTGCGGTCGTGATCCTGGTGTTCTTCACCATCTACTGCGCTTCCGGCATCGTGGCCGGCGCCCGTCTGTTCGAAAGTACCTTCGGCATGTCCTACGAGACAGCGCTGTGGGCCGGTGCCGCGGCGACGATTGCCTACACCTTCGTCGGTGGTTTCCTGGCAGTGAGCTGGACGGACACCGTACAAGCCACGTTGATGATCTTCGCCCTGCTGCTGACGCCGATCATCGTGCTGCTGGCGACTGGCGGCATCGACACCACGTTCCTGGCGATCGAAGCACAAGATCCAAGCAACTTCGACATGCTTAAAAACACCACTTTCATCGGCATCATCTCGCTGATGGGCTGGGGTCTGGGCTATTTCGGCCAGCCGCACATCCTGGCGCGTTTCATGGCGGCGGATTCGGTCAAGTCGATCGCTAACGCTCGTCGCATCTCCATGACTTGGATGATCCTGTGCCTGGGCGGCACGGTCGCTGTAGGTTTCTTCGGTATCGCTTACTTCTCGGCAAACCCTGCCGTGGCGATGCCAGTGAGTGAAAACCACGAGCGTGTATTCATCGAACTGGCAAAAATCCTGTTCAACCCGTGGGTTGCCGGTGTACTGCTGTCGGCCATTCTGGCGGCGGTAATGAGTACGCTGAGCTGCCAGCTGCTGGTGTGCTCGAGCGCCCTGACCGAAGACTTCTACAAAACCTTCCTGCGTAAAAGCGCTTCCCAGGTTGAACTGGTCTGGGTCGGTCGCGCCATGGTGCTGCTGGTTGCCCTGATTGCCATCGCGATGGCGGCTAACCCGGAAAACCGTGTACTGGGTCTGGTCAGCTACGCCTGGGCTGGTTTCGGTGCTGCGTTCGGTCCGGTTGTCCTGATCTCCGTGATCTGGAAAGACATGACCCGCAACGGCGCACTGGCCGGCATCCTGGTCGGCGCGATCACCGTGATCGTCTGGAAACACTTCGAACTGCTGGGCCTGTACGAAATCATCCCTGGTTTCATCTTCGCCAGCCTGGCGATCTACATCGTCAGCAGGCTGGGCACGCCGACTCACGGCATGCTTCAGCGCTTTGCGGCTGCCGAGGCAGATTTCCGCCTGAACAAGTGATGGGGATGAGCTGATGCTCTGACCTTTTCGCTGAACATGAAAGCGGTCCGCTTCCTTTTGGAGGCGGGCCGTTTTTTTTGGGGTTGGCGCCGACCTGAGGTATCGAAGATCCCCTGTGGGAGCGAGCCTGCTCGCGATGGCGGTTGATCATTCAACATTGATGTCGACTGACCCGACGCTATCGCGAGCAGGCTCGCTCCCACAGGGGATATGGTGCTTCTGAAGGGAATGTATGTAGTCAAAAATTCTGTTTTATGAAGGGGGAGTCTTCATAAAAAGTAGGGGAAATCTGATTTCCTTGTCCCTCCGTCAACACCCCTTGTCGCTCATGCAGAATCGCCCGCCTTCATTCTGCAGAGACACATCGGATGTTCGCGCCTGCCAATCAACCGCGTTTCACGTTGACCCTCGACGGCGTCCAGAATGAGCTCAAGGTACTTGAGTTCACGGGCAAGGAAGCCATCAGCCAACCCTATCGATTTGACCTGGAACTGGTCAGCGAACGGCCCGACATTGACCTCGAAAGCCTGTTGCACCGTCAGGCGTTTCTGAGTTTCGATGCGCAAGGTTCCGGTATTCACGGTCAGATTTTTCGCGTAGGCCAGAGCGATTCCGGCCAACGTCTGACGGGCTATCAAATCAGTCTCGTACCGCGTCTGGCGTACCTCGGCCAGCGTATTAATCAGCGGATTTTCCAGCACAAAAGCGTGCCGACCATCGTCACGCAAATCCTCAAAGACCACGGCATCCAGCGCGATGCCTTCGAGTTCCGGCTCGGCAGCGACTACCCTGAGCGCGAGTACTGCGTTCAGTACGCCGAAAGCGATCTGGCATTCATTCAGCGTCTGTGTGCCGAAGTCGGCATTCACTACCATTTCCAGCACAGCGCCGACGGGCACCTGTTGGTGTTCGGTGATGACCAAACGGTTTTCCCCCGGTTGCCCGAGCCGACGCTGTACTTGCCAGGCAGCGGGATGGCAGCGGATGCGCCAGCGATCAAGCGGTTCAACGTGCGCCTGGAAACCCGGACCACAGCGGTCACTCGCCGGGACTACGACTTCCGCAAACCGCGTTTGCAACTCGAAAGCCGCCTCGACAGCGAGCAGCGACCGGTGCTGGAGGACTACCACTTCCCTGGTCAATTCACCGACCGCGAACACGGCAAGCATCTGGCGCAACGGGCCTTGGAACGCCACGCGGCGGACTACCGCCAGGCAGAAGGTCGCGGTGATGAATCGGCGTTGGTCAGCGGGCATTTCCTACACCTCGCCGAACATCCCCGTCAGGGATGGAACGATCTGTGGTTGATCACCGAAATCGAACACCGTGGTCGGCAGCCGCAAGTGCTGGAAGAGTCGGCCACCGGCGACAGCCCGGATGATTTCCAGGGCTATCGCAATACCTTTCTGGCGACGCCGTGGGACGTTGCTTTTCGCCCCGCGCTGGGGCCGGAAAAGCCACGCATGCTCGGCTATCAACCTGCCGTTGTCACCGGCCCGACTGACAGCGAAATCCATTGCGACGAGTACGGTCGAGTCAAGGTTCAACTTGCCTGGGATCGTGACGGTCAGCTCAACGAGCATTCCAGTTGCTGGCTGCGTGTCGCGACTGGCTGGGCGCACGACCGCTACGGCAGCGTGATGATTCCGCGCGTCGGTATGGAAGTGCTGGTGGGGTTCGTCGACGCCGATGCCGACAAGCCGCTGGTCATGGGGTGCCTGCCCAACGCCGCGACCCCGGTGCCGCTCGATCTGCCGGCGGACAAGACCCGCAGCATTTTCCGTAGCCAAAGTAGTCCCGGTGGCGGTGGTTACAACGAATTGCGCATCGAGGATCGCAAGGGCGGCGAGGAAATCTACCTGCGCGCCCAGCGAAACTGGACTCAGCACGTACTGAATGATCAGCAGGTGCAGGTCGACAACCAGCGCAGCATCGTCGTCACCGGCACCGCCCGCCATGAGCTCAAGGCTGACGAAAAACGCATCACCCACGGTCAGCGCCAGACCGAAGTGCGACAGGACGATCACCTGGTGGTGATCGGCGACCGGCACATTCGCGTGACCAGTCAGGCCCTCAACGCCAGCCAGCAATTCCACGTCAGCGCCGGCCAGCAAGTGGTCATCGATGGCGGCGCCAGCGCGACCATTCAGGCGGGCGGGCAGTGGATCAACATCGGCCCCGGCGGGATTTTCAGCAGTGTGCCGATTCAGGTCGGTGGCGCACCGATGGCGGCCATGGCTTCTGCGCCGAACTTGCCGGATGTGCCGTTGAAACTAGCAGCGGCCCCGGCGGCGCTGCTCAGTGCTGCACAGATCCTTAGCTTGCAAAGTGACGCGCCATTTTGTGAAGAGTGTGAGCGCTGTAAGGACGGTGTCTGTGCCGCCTGATGCCTTGTCACCTCGCGCCTGGCTGGAGCGCCAGCCACTGAAACCGTCGGAGCAACTGTTCGCGATTTTCAGCAGTGCCAGTGCTGCTGAACCGTTCAAAGCCTGGCAACGCTCGATCACCGCTCAAGCGCCGAGCCCGATCTGGGCCGACACCGCGTATGCCGAGTGGGAAGCGGTGATGCCCTATGTCGGAATCGTCGCTGTTGGCAGTGAGTTTCTGGAGTGGGTTGCTACGACCGAGTCCCGCGATTGGGGTTGGCTGGCAGTTTCTTCTGCTTCTCAAGAAGCGCTGGTCGAGCATTTGCGCAGCCTCACTCAAGTTTTTTTGCCCAACGGCAACGCGGTGTTTTTCCGTTTCTGGGATGGGCGTTATTTGTTGTCGATTCTTCGGTCTGCCGAGGTGCGAGCCGCTGAGCTGATGCCCGTGATCGGGCGTTGCCTGATCAATGGTCGGGCGCTCGAAATCGGTGGTCGCGCGCTAAAAAATTCCCAGGCTATTCCATGGTGGAAAGTCCCCCCGTCACTGCTGGATCAGCTCGCTGCGCAGTCCGCCACAACCCGCATCAACAACTTGCTGAAGTGGTTGAGCGAGGACCGCCCTGATCTTTATGAGGCGTTTTCCGAAAGTGTATTGCGGCACAAAGTTGCGAGCCTTCTTGAGACGCCGGACCTGCCTCAAGCACCGAAATCAGCCTTGGTGGATTACCTGATGACGGAGCTGGACTGATGGATCAGATCGTACGGATCGAGCAGGAGCTCGACGGTTTCAAAGACACCTTGAGTTTGTATCGCCAGCAACTTGGCAGCTTCTTGAGCAGGAATGCGGACAGGGTTAGCCGGGCTACGGATATGCCGTCGCTGATGGACATGGAGCGCAAGATCAAGCTGGGAAATACCAGCAAGTCGCTCAGTAGTCGCGATGACGATTTCTTCTCCAGCGTTGCGCAATGTCCAGACAGCGGAATTCTGGAAATCGAGAGCAAGTTTGAATCGGTTTATGACATTCCGCTGGGGAATATTCAGGTCGATGTGATTGCCCAGGATGGCGGTAAGTCGACGCCTGTGACGCTCGATGAAAACGGTAAAGGACAGTTCGAAGGCTTGCCCGGCAAGTTCTATCGCGTTCATGTTCAAAGTGAAGTTACCCCAACTCAAATCAATGATCTTTTCTCCTCATACGACGGCCTGACCACAGAGCTGGAAGGCTGGCTACGCAAGGAGTGGGCGGGGTTCAAACAGCAATGGTCGCAGCAATCGGCATCAGCTTCGTTGGCAGCAGTGGGTAATGGAGTGCTCGCGGGAGGTTGGGCTGCGATTCAGGCTGTTTGGGATGGTATTGGTGAACTCACCGACATCCTGAAAGACCCCAACGCCTTTGCCGAAAAGCTCGGTGAAAGTGCTGCTCAACTCGCCAATCTGGCCGTCACTGCCCCAGAAAAAATGGAAAAGGCCATGTTGCTGGCCAGTGACGAGGCGGCGCTGTGTTTGCTGATGCGCACCGCAGTGCTATGGCTCGAAGCGTTGCCACCTTCGCAACTTGCCGGGGCCTCGGCTGAAGCCATTTCCAAGGTCGTGGTCGGCTTGGTCATCGACTTGTTGATTGGCTTGGTACTGAGTGTTGTCGGGGTTGGCATTGCTTGGTTGACGGTACGCCTGGCCAAGTACAGCGCGCAGATTTTTCAGGCCGTAATGGGCTTCGTGAAGTCGATGGTCGCGATCATCAACAACTTCATGGAGTACGTCGACCGCTATAAGAAAGTCGCCGCGCGCGGTGTTGCAGCGGGACTGAAAAAGGGTCGTATGCAACTGCGTTGGAATGGCCGCAAGAACACAGCGCTGAAAAAAGACGAACCCCACGACGACGCGTCGAAGCAGGCCACCAACCCCAACGGCGACAGCGCCGACTCCGCGGATAAAACCGCGACCAACAAATGCCCGGTATCGATGGTCAGCGGCGAAGAACTGCTGACCCTCGCCGACGGTTCGTTGGACGGCATCCTGCCGTTCGACTTCACCCGGCTCTACCGGACCAGCGTCGCCGAGATCGATGACGGCCTCGGCTTCGGCTGGAGCCATTCGTTATCCCATCGCCTGGAAATCGACGACGACACGGTCATCTGGATCGACCACGAAAACCGCCGCACCACCTTCCCGCTGCCATCCATTGAGCGCCCGGCGATCCACAACAGCCTCTCGCGCGCGGCGATTTATCTCGGTGCTGACCCCGAGGAACTGATCCTCGCCCAAGCCGGCGAAGAAACCCGTTTCTACCACTTTTATAACGGTTTTCTGACAGCGATCAGCGACGGGTACGACAACCGTCTGCGCATCACCCGCGACCACCAGGGCCGGATCAAACGCCTCGACAATGGCGCCGGTCGCGCTCTGCTGTTGCGCTACGTGCGCAGCCATTTGATCGCCGTCGATTACCAGCAATTCCGCCCGGCCGAGACCCTCGATGACGCCTGGCACTCCGAGCAGACGCTGGTCAGTTACGACTACGACGAGCGCGGCCGGCTGATCGCCGCCACCAACGCGGCCGGCGAAAGCGAGCGCTACGACTACGACGACCAGCACGTCATCCTGCAGCGGCAACTGACCGGTGGGGCGAGTTTCTTTTGGGAGTGGGAAAAGTCCGGAAAGGCTGCGCGATGCGTCCGGCATTGGGCGTCGTTTTCGCAGATGGACACGCGTTATGTCTGGGATGACGAGGGCAGTGTCACCGTTCAAAACATCGATGGCAGCGAAGAGGTTTACGTCCACGACGATCGGGCACGACTGGTGCGCAAGGTTGAGCTGGACGGTGGCGAACACCTCAAGGCCTACGATGACAACGGCCGGCTGATTGCCGAGCAGGGCCCGCTAGGCGCTGTTACCGAATATCGCTATGACGAAGTCGGACGCCTGGTGGCGCTGATTCCGCCGGAAGACGAGCCAACGGCCTACGAGTACCGCAACGGTTTCCTGCATGCGCGGTATCGCGGCGAGGCGGTATGGACCTATCGGCGCAATGCCCAAGGCGATGTCACCGAGGCCGTCGACCCGGACGGCCAAGTCACCCATTACCACTACGACGCCCAGGGGCGATTGCTGTCGATCCGCTGCCCGGACACCGGTCGGCATGTGTTTGTCTGGAATGGTTTGGGGCAATTGGTCGAAGAAACCTTGCCGCAGGGTGGTCGGCGACAGTTTTCCTACGACGTCATGGGCCGGCGGATTACCAGCCAGGACGAATACGGTGCCGTCACCCGTTACCAGTGGGACGCCGTTGGCCGACTGATCCAGACGACACTTCCTACAGGCGCCACCCGCGCGTTCAGTTACAACGCCTACGGCCAAGTCACTGCCGAACAGGATGAACTCGGCCGCATCACCCGCTACGAATACGCCGACGACCTGCACCTGGTCAGCCGCCGGATCAATCCCGACGGCACGCAGCTCAAGTACCGCTACGACAACCCGCAGCTTCTGCTGACAGAAATTGAAAACGAATCCGGCGAAAAATATCAGCTGGACTACACCGCCAATGGATTGATCCGACAGGAAACCGGCTTTGACGGCCAACGCACGGCGTATGCCTATGACCTGAACGGACAACTGCTGGAGAAAACCGAGTTCGGTGATGACGGCTCGAAACTGGTTACCAGTTACGAGCGGGATTCGGCCGGGCGCCTGTTGGCCAAAACCCTGCCCGACGGCTTCAAAGTCGAGTATCGCTACGACAGCCTTGGCCGATTGGTTTCCGTCGATGATGGCCACGACCATCCACTGGAGTTCGAGTACGACAACCAGGACCGGTTGATCTCTGAGCACCAGGGCTGGGGCACCTTGCGCTACAGCTACGACGCCTGCGGCCAACTCAAACGCCTGCGCCTGCCGGACAACAGCAAACTCGACTACCACCACGCCAAGGGCGGTGCGCTGACGGCCATCGACCTCAACGGCGCGCGGCTCACCGCTCACCAATTCCAATTCGGTCGTGAGCAACAGCGCCAACAAGGTCTGCTGCTCAGCGAACATGCCTACGATGAACAAGGACGTCTGAAGGCTCATTCCGTCAGCCAACAGCAACAACCGCTGTATCGCCGCGATTATGCCTACAGCGCCAACGGAAACCTCGACCACATCGCCGACACCCGCCACGGCCAGCGCACCTACCTTTATGACGCCCTCAACCGCCTGACCCGCGTCCGCCACACCCGCGACGACCCACCAGAAAGCTTCGCCCACGACCCGGCGGGCAACCTGCTGATGCAGGACCGCCCCGGCGCGGCAACCATCAAGGGCAATCGCCTGCTGATGCAAGGCGACCGCCATTACGACTACGACGCCTTCGGCAATCTGATCCGCGAACGCCGCGGCACCGCGCAGAAACTCGTCACCGAATATCGCTACGACTGCCAGCACCGCCTAATCGGTGTCACTACCCCGGACGGTCGTTGCTCAAGCTACCGCTACGACGCCTTCGGCCGCCGCATCGCCAAAACCGTCGAGGGCAAGACCACCGAGTTCTTCTGGCAGGGCGACAACCTCGTCGCTGAAAGCAGCAAAGAGCATTACCGCAGCTATGTCTACGAACCCGGCAGCTTTCGTCCACTGGCCATGCTCGACGGCAAAGGTCCGAAAAAGGCCTGCCCGTTTTACTACCAACTCGATCACCTCGGTACGCCGCAGGAACTGACGGATTATGGTGGCGAGATCGTGTGGTCGGTGAAGTACAACGCCTACGGCAAAGTCACGCACCTGGCGTTCGGTGGGGGCGAGCAACTCGATCAGCCGCTGCGCTTCCAGGGGCAGTACTTTGATGCTGAGAGTGGCCTGCATTACAACCGGCATCGGTACTATGATCCGGACGTAGGGCGGTATCTGACGCCGGATCCGATTAAGTTGGCGGGTGGGTTAAACCAATATCAGTACACGCCGAATCCGACGGGGTGGGTTGATCCGTTGGGGTTGAGCGGGAATTGTCCGCCGCCGAATAAGCCAGGGTGTAAGGCGCCGGATGATACGACTGGCGCTAGGGTTGATGAGGGTGAGCCGCCGTTACCGAAGCTGACGGGTGATCAGCGGCGGGCGCGGATTGATGAGCTGGCTGAGGCGAACGCCAAGGGACGGGTTATGGCAATGGAGGATAAATACGACATGCATACCGTCAAAAAGCACAGTTCAGAAATATCGGATACCGCACTAAAACAGCGAGCCATTAACGGAGCGGACCCTAATACTGGGAGGATCCCGAATGGAGCGAGGGGGAATTTAAGCTCTCAGTTCAGTAGCTGGAGGGTTCATTTCAATGCATTGAATAAGGCATTAACTAGAGAGAGGTTGGGGCTGAGCCCCCATACGGGTACAGATCACAACAGAGACCCGATTGTAAGGATGGAGCTTCCTGGCGCTGGTCGTGGGTATAGGCCAAATAGAATAGATCAAAGTAATCCTAAGTTAAATGAGGATCTGAATTGGTTTGAAGTTAAGTTTGATAAGGATGATGTGACTCGGCCCTATACAGGTTTTCCTTCGGAGAAGAAATGATGTTGCGAGACCCTTTTTTAGATGAGGAATTTCGGCCCGACTTAATGTGGTTTATTGGGGTTTTTTGTGTTTATGATCGTGAAGAGACGCTGGGGGCAGAACTTGAAGTTTATGATCCTAATGATAAGGACGATAGAGCTGAGCTGATCAGGAAGTACGGTCTTAACTTAGGGTATTTGACCTATCGGCATAAGCTCGTTTTGATGGAGTCTCTGGCAGATAAGCTGAACGACGAAAGCTATGACTTTCAGGGCTTGTTCGATATTGACGAGGACGAGGCTGCGAGCTGGGCTCGGGGTGAATGGTACGAATTAAAGGATCCTCGTGGTTTTCTTCAGCATGTCTATATGCTGGCGCAGGAGGTTTGGAAAGATGACTTGCTCAAAGCCAGCCAGGAAGATCGAGCGACTTGGTGAAGGAAGCTAATGCTCAGATAAGTCGTAGATATGAAAATAAGTAGATCTGTCCCATTTTTTTCCAATCTTCACAAGGCTAGTCTCGAAGACCAATCAGCTTGGTGAGAGAGCTACATCGATCGCGAAATTTCTGGGCAAGGTCGTCGGAAGTTTCCTTCAAAACGTATCGGTTTCCATGAACTGGTGCGAAGTGAGATCCATGGATAGTCTTTGGCTGTCGCTGCAAATGCAGCGGCAGGGTGTAGGAACCCGGGACAACTCACCGCGCATCAGCGCTGTCGTTTGATTGCGGCACTTAACTTGTGTCCGTAACATCGTTCGCGGCGGCTGTGCGCGGGGCACGCTTCGGCGTGGCTGAGTTTGGTGAGTTGCTCAGTTTCCTACTCCCGCGTACGGCTGCCACCCAAGCCCGTAGGAAAGGCCGTTGGTAGCATTTAACTCAATCACCAAGGTCTAAAAAAATGAAAAGTCTTCACCCCGATCCACCTTACGAAAAAATAATCCCTCATCCCGAAAACCGCTTCATGGCATTGACCGGCAACTGCAACGACATGCCCACCCTGTTCGTCGATACCCACGCGCCGCTCGATGTTTTATACGACGCTGCCAACTATCGAATTCGCGCCGTTACGCAGGTGCTTGAGAACATGTCGATGCGCGGTTCGGTTGAGTGTGAGTCGTTCATTCTCAGTGATTTTGCGTTGCTGTGTGCCATTCCGTTGCGAGATGGGTGTGATGTGCTGGATGTGATTGGGCGGCGGTTGCGGGCTCGGCCTTCGGAGTAAGGCTGCTGAAAGATCGTTCCCACGCTCTGCGTGGGAATGCAGCCCGTGACGCTCTGCGTCACCTCGGTGTCAGGCGCGAATTCGATTGCGTGGCTGGAACGCGGAGCGTCCCTTGAGGCATTCCCACGCAGAGCGTGGGAACGATCAGCAGAAGGGCGATCACCGTGGAGAATGCCCGCTTAGCCGTGAACCCCTGACGTTCGGCCCCGTACAAGGTAAACTTCCCGGCCTTCGCAGGAGCAATCATGAATTATCGTCACGCCTTCCATGCCGGCAATCACGCCGATGTGTTCAAACACCTGACTTTGACCCGCCTCATCGCCTTGATGTCGCGCAAGGAGCAGCCGTTTGCCTATCTCGACACTCACGCCGGTATTGGTCTGTATGACCTGCAGGGCGATCAGGCGAGCCGTACCGGTGAGTACCTGGAAGGGATCGCGCGGTTGTGGGATCAGCCGGATTTGCCGGCGCTGACTGCCGATTACATGAAGGTGTTGCACGACATGAACCCGGATGGCCAGTTGCGCTATTACCCGGGTTCGCCGGAGTTGGCGCGACGGCTGACGCGGCCGCAGGATCGGGTGATGCTCAACGAGAAGCACCCTGAAGACGGCTTGCTGCTCAAGGACAACATGGCGGGTGATCGTCGGGTGAAGGTGCACTTGGGGGAAGGCTGGCATGTGCCGCGGGCGATGTTGCCGGTGCAGGAGAAGCGGGCGGTGATGTTGATTGATCCGCCGTTCGAGCAACTCGATGAGATGCAGCGTTGTGCGGCGTCGTTGAAAGAAGCGATTGGCCGGATGCGCCAGACGGTGGCGGCGATCTGGTACCCGGTGAAGGATCAGCGCATGTTGCGGCGGTTCTATCAGGACTTGGCCGGTACGGGCGCACCGAAGTTGTTGCGGGTGGAGTTGTTGGTGCATCCGCTGGATACGCCCAATAGCCTGAATGGTTCGGGGTTGGCGATTGCCAATCCGCCATGGGGGCTGGAAGAGGAATTGCGTGAGTTGCTGCCGTGGTTGTCCAAGAAGCTTGGGCAGACCCAGGGTGGGTGGCAGATGGATTGGTTGATCGCCGAGAGTTAATCAATTGCATGAGTTGATCGTTCCCACGCTCTGCGTGGGAATGCAGCCCGGGACGCTCCGCGTCCCTGCCGAAGCGGACGCAGAGCGTCCATTGAGGCATTCCCACGCAGAGCGTGGGAACGATCAGTACGGCGTCAGATCGGGCAGGTCACGCCTGTACCGCCAATCCCGCAATACCCTTCAGGGTTCTTGGCCAGGTACTGCTGGTGATACGCCTCGGCGAAGTAGAACGTCGGCGCTTCTTCGATTTCGGTGGTGATGGTGCCTTTGCCAGCCTTGGTCAGCTCGGCCTGGAACACTTGCTCGCTGTGCTTGGCGGCGGCCAATTGTGCCGGGTTGGTGGCATAGATCACCGAGCGGTACTGGGTGCCGATGTCATTGCCCTGGCGCATGCCCTGGGTCGGGTTGTGCAGCTCCCAGAACATCTTCAGCAATTCTTCATAGCTGACTTTTGCCGGCTCGTAGACCACTAGTACCACTTCGCTGTGGCCGGTCAGGCCCGAGCAGACTTCTTCATACGTCGGGTTCGGGGTAAAGCCGCCGGCGTAACCCACCGCCGTGCTGACCACGCCTTCGCGCTGCCAGAACTTGCGCTCCGCGCCCCAGAAGCAGCCCAGGCCGAAGATTGCGAAATCCACGTCCATCGCGAACGGGCCCAGCAGCGGGGCGTCGTGGACGAAGTGTTTTTCCGGCACGGTCATTGGGGTTTCGCGGCCGGGCAGAGCTTGTTCTTTAGTCGGGAGCACGTTTTTGTTCACCAGGATTTCCGAGCGCAAGACCATGATCAGTCCTCTCAGTCAGGTTGAGATGTAAATAAACAGACCGCCAGTGTGCCCAATGATGCCAAGTTAATCACTACCCCTGTGGGAGCGGGCTTGCTCGCGAAGGCGGTGTGTCAGGCAACAATGATGTCGACTGTCACACCGCTTTCGCGAGCAAGCCCGCTCCCACAGGGTTTTGTGTCCAGGCAGAAAGAGCATTCAGACTTATTCAGGCGATTGGGCCGCGCGGGTAACGTTTGAGCTTTTCGATCAGCTCGGAACCCGGTATCGGTCGGTCGAACAGGTAGCCCTGACCGACGTCGCAACGGTGGCGTCGCAAGAACGCAAGCTGCTCGGCCGTCTCGATGCCTTCAGCCACGACCTTGAGTTTCAGGTTGTGGGCCATGGCGATCACCGCGGAGGTGATTTCCATGTCGTCCTGGTTGTCCGGGATTTCGTGGATGAAGCTTCGATCGATCTTGATGATGTCGATCGGGAATTTTTTCAAGTAACTGAGCGACGAGTAACCGGTGCCGAAGTCGTCCATGGCCAGGGTCAGGCCCAGACGCTTGAGCTGATCGAGCTGCAAGTGGGTGTCTTCGGTGGCTTCCAGCAGCAGGCCTTCGGTCAGTTCCAGCTCCAGCAGGTTCGCCGGCAGCTCTTCTTCCTTGAGGATGTTGGCGATGGACGCTACCAGGTCCGGGTCGGAGAACTGTTTGGGCGACAGGTTGATCGCCACTTGCAGGTTGCCGAGGCCGGCGGCGGTCAGGTCTTTGCTCATGCGGCAGGCCTGGCGGGCGATCCATTTGCCGATCGGGATGATCAGCCCGGTTTCTTCGGCAACGCTGATGAACTGGTCCGGGCGGATCATGCCTTTTTCCGGATGGTTCCAGCGCAGCAGCGCTTCCATGCCCAGCAAGCGACCGCTGCGCAGGCACAGCTTGGGCTGGTAGAACACGTCCAGCTCGTTCTGGGTCAGGGCGCGGCGCAGGTTGTTCTCGACGAACAGCTTGTAGCTGGCCTCGGCATTCAGCGCTTCGGTGAACACTTGTACCTGATGTTTGCCGTTGGCCTTGGCCTTGTGCAGCGCCAGGCCGGCGTTGCGCATCAGCGTCTGGGGATCACGGCCGTGCAGCGGCGCGCAGGCCAGGCCCACGGAGCCGGTGACGCTGATCAGCTGGTTATCGACGAACATCGGTTTGTCGAGGGTCGCCAGCAATTGGTTGGCGACCTGTTGGCCAGCCGAGAGGTCAGTATCGTCCAGCAGCACCGCGAATTCGTTACTGGCGAAGCGCGCCAGACTGCCGCTCGGGCTCAGGCTGTTGCGCAAGCGTCGCGCCAGGCTGATCAGCAGTTTGTCGCCGGTCTGGTGGCCGAGGCTGTCGTTGATCCGCTTGAAGTTGTCGATGTCCACCAGCAGCAGGCTGATCGGCGTGTCGCTGTCTCGGGCGAAGCGTTCATCAAGGTTGCGGATGAACGCCGGGCGGTTGCCGAGGTTGGTCAGATTGTCGGTGTAAGCCAGGCGCTCGATGCGCTGCTGGGCGAGCTTGGTCTGGGTGATGTCTTCGTAGATGCCGATGTAGTGTGTCAGCTCACGGTTGTCGCCGTAGACCTTGGAAATCGACAGCTGGCCCCAGTAGGGTTCGAGGTTTTTGCGTCGGCTCTTGAACTCGCCCTGCCAGCTGTTGCTCTTGGCCAGCGCCGACGGCGCGTCGAACAACAGTTCGCTGAGGTTTTCCAGTGCCGGCAGTTCCGACAGCCGCTGGCCATGGACTTCCTCGGTGGAGTACTGGGTGATTGCCGTGAAGCTCGGGTTGACGTATTCCACCACGCCGTCGCAATTGACCAGCAGAAAGGCGTTGGCGCTTTGCTCTACCGCACGTTGGAACAGGTGCAGAGCGCTGGTGGCGGTGCGGCGGTTGTGGTTGTTGATGACCTGGGCGAACTGATCGGCCAGCTCGCCGGCAAAGGCGATTTCGTCCGACTGCCAGGCGCGGGTCGCACCGATCTGCTCCAGGCAGAGCACGCCGACCACCTGACCATCGACGCGGATGCTGGCGTCGAGCATGGCGTTGACGTCGCGCGGGCGCAGGCTCTCGGCTATTTCCCGGGTGCGCGGGTCGCGCATGGCGTTGTGGGCGTCGATGGCACGGCCGGTGTGCAAGGCTTCGAGGTAATCGGGGAAACCACTGGCATCGATCGGCTCCGGCAGTCGGTGATTGCGGGTGGCGCGGTGATAGGCTGAAATCGGCGTCAGTAGTGAGCCGTCGAGGTTCCACAGGCTGGCGCAGTCGATTTCATAGATATCGCAGGCACTGCGGGTGATCAGCTCGGCGGCTTCTTGCAAGGAATTGTTGGTGCTGTAGCGCTGGCGGGTCAGCAGCAGAATCAGATCTTGCTGGGCGCGCACCCGGTCCAGGTGCTGCAGTTGTTCCTGCTGGGCGCGTTGATTGAGTTCAAGGGCGATTTGCAGGCGTGAGTTCTGGGTTTCCAGATCCAGTACCGGCAGCAGCGGCTCATCGATGAACAGGCCGTCCACTACCATCAGATAGCCGCGCAGCAGGTGTCGATTGTGTTGTTTGTAAGCTTCGCCCAGTTCCAGCAGGCTCAGTACGCCTGCGGCGGTGTGCAAAGTGTAGCGGATCAGGTAATGCGGGCTTTCGGTGAGTTGCTGCTGGATCGTGTCATGCAGTTGATAGCGCGCTTCGGGCTCCATCAGGCTGGCGTAAGGCGAGCCGACCAGGGCGCAGAGCTCCACTGCCGGCAAGCCGAACTGTCGTTCGCAATTGGGGTCGAGAAACAGCAGCGCCCAGCTCGGTTCATTCAGCCGTTCGAAACGCAGCATGCCGAGCCGCGAGGGCACTGGCAACTGCGTCACTACCTCGGCCACCATACGGCTGGCGGCATCGGGTTGGCTCTTCATATGGAGGGAAACTCGCTTCGAATATGCTGATCGCGCCGGGCTCTCGCCCTCTTTACTGTTGTCTGCGGCAAGGTTGCATCATTGCGACACCGACTGACAAGAGACATGAAGGCCAAGTGCTATAAGAATATGTCGGCAGGCGCGAAGATTTCTCCAGCGAGGGGCCTAAAAGTAATGTTGTGAGTCAAAAGATCGCAGCCTTCGGCAGCTCCTGCAAGGCTGCGATCTTTTCCGCAATCAACGCAATTTTATGGTTATCGACTGCAGTTGCTTGCCATCCCGATCGTGATAATTGACGCGGACCTGTCCAGCATCGACGACCAGATGCGCGAAGTTATCCTGGCTGACCACTTCACTGGTCAGCTCATGCCGATAATCTCCCGCGGCCGTTCGGGCCAACGCCTGGTCGAGGATGAAGGTCGATGCCTTGGCATACGGCAGCAGTTTGCTGTTGTACAGCGGTGAAGACACGATGGTGTGAACTTCAAAATCCGGGTCGGCGCTGTGAGTCAGGCGACTGGTCAGTGAGCCGTGGACATCGCCGGAAATGAACAAGACGTTTTTGATGCCGTGCGTACGAATCGTCTCCAGCAGCCTTAGTCGTTGTTCCGGGAAGGCTTTCCAGGCGTCATCGCCGTTAAGTTTGCGGTCGGGGTAGAACATGACGCTGGTGACCACGAATTTGACCCGGGCCGTACTGTTGATCAGCCATTTGAGCAGCGCCTGTTCCTGTTCTTCATCAAGGATGCGCCGGTCGCTGGCCGACAGATTGCGTCGGGTTCGACTGTCGGTGATAAACCATTCGATATCGCCATCGGAGAATTGATACCAATACTGTTGCAGTTTCTTGCTTACTTGCCCGTTGGCAAGCAACTCATAAGCAGGGCTGTGGCTGGCTTGATATAACTCATACGCCGCCATGGCGTTTTCGTATAAGTAAGCATCGGCCTTGCTTTCATTGGCAGGCCAGTTGTCTTCAATTTCATGGTCATCGAGGATCATGTAAGTCGGCACGCCGGACATTAACTTCGAGATATGCGGCTGAGAAAAAGCGGTGCGGTATTTGCTGAGGATGTCTTTGTATTCCCGGTCGGGAGCCACGAGGTTCAGGTCATCGACGTAGATTTGGTCGCCAGTCATCAGCATGGCGCTGATCGGCGGCTTGGCGCGTTCCGCCAGGCTTGTGATCGAGGCAAAGATCCGATCGCCCAAATGCGGGGCCGACGCAATGCCGGCGGTCATTCGCAGGTAACGACATGAGCCTGCGATATAGGCCCGTGGCGTGGTGGTTTTGCTGGACTGCGTGCGAAAGCGGTAGATCTCCCGAGGCCATTGCAGTGGCAGTTCCTGGATCGTCTCCACGGTATGCACCGGGCTCATGGGGCTGAACCAGCCCGCCTGATATTCATAGGCGGTATCGGTAGCCAGATCGTTGAGGGCAATCACTTCGGACATGTCGCGCAAGATTGTCAGTTTTGCAAATACGCCTTTGGACCAGTGCTCCTCACCGGCGCGTCGATAACGAATGCCTGCAAATACCAAGGCGTTGTTCTGTGAATTACCGCGCAAGAAAATACGGGTGTGATTAGTTGTGGTGTGGCCAATAATCGGGCCGACAGTCGGTTTGAACATGTTCGAGTCCATTCGAGGCAATGCTAACTAAGCAGATTAAGTTGTCGAAGTTTCTATTAGAAATTCTCCTAACTAAGACTAGTTATTGGCTTGCAAAAAATATCGGGCGGAAGTGGACTCGAGTTGTAGGCGGTGTAAGCCATGAATGTAGGAATAAGGTGCAGAGGAGGGCTTTCTTCGGGCAAAAAAAGCCCCGCCAAATTGGCGGGGTTGAGGTACGAGCGTGGCGCTCGGAAAACGTCGAACGCGGCGGCCCTGCGGTGAAGGAGGGCCGGCCGGTGTTACAGCAGGATGGTGCGGATGTCCGCCAGCAGGTCGCTCAGACGCTTGGTGAAGCGTGCAGCAGCGGCGCCGTTGATCACACGGTGATCGTAGGACAGCGACAGCGGCAGCATCAGTTTCGGCTGGAAGGCTTTGCCGTCCCAGACTGGCTGGATGGTTGCCTTGGAAACACCGAGGATCGCCACTTCCGGCGCGTTGACGATCGGCGTGAAGCCGGTGCCGCCAATGTGGCCGAGGCTGGAAATGGTGAAGCAGGCGCCTTGCATGTCGTCAGCGGTGAGCTTTTTGTCGCGGGCTTTGGCGGCCAGCGCAGCGGCTTCGGCTGCCAGTTGCAACAGGCTCTTCTGGTCGACGTTCTTGATGACCGGTACCAGCAGGCCTTCAGGGGTGTCGACCGCGAAGCCGATGTTCACGTACTTCTTGCGGATGATCGCCTTGCCGCTTGGCGCCAGCGAACTGTTGAAGTCCGGCAGTTCCTTGAGCAGGTGCGCGCAGGATTTGAGCAGCAGCGGCAGGATGGTCAGCTTGACGCCAGCCTTCTCTGCAACGGCTTTCTGAGCAATACGGAACGCTTCCAGCTCGGTGATATCAGCCGAATCGAACTGAGTCACGTGAGGAATGTTCAGCCAGCTGCGATGCAGGCTCGACGCGCCGATTTGCATCAGGCGAGTCATCGGCACTTCTTCGATTTCACCGAAGCGGCTGAAGTCCACGACCGGAATCGGCGGGATGCCCGCGCCACCGGTTGCGCCAGCCGCAGCGGCCGGTGCTTCCTTGGCCTTCTGCATCATGGCCTTGACGTAAACCTGCACGTCTTCTTTGAGCACACGACCGTGCGGGCCGCTGGCGCCAACGGCGCTCAGCTCGACGCCGAACTCGCGGGCCAGTTGACGCACGGCAGGGCCGGCGTGAACTTTTGCACCAGGCTTGGCTGGAGCAGCGGCAGGTGCAGCAGCAGGTGCGACCGAAGCCTGAGCAGCAGGTGCAGCGGCAGGAGCGCTCGGAGCAGCAGCGGCTGGAGCCGGAGCCGCAGCAGGTGCCGCGCCTTTG
This sequence comes from Pseudomonas sp. NPDC089918, assembly GCF_050280605.1. NCBI lineage: Bacteria > Pseudomonadati > Pseudomonadota > Gammaproteobacteria > Pseudomonadales > Pseudomonadaceae > Pseudomonas > Pseudomonas sp. NPDC089918. Next base: position 62,324 of record NZ_JBNNVP010000039.1, read on the forward strand.
ACTTTCAGCTTCAGGATCAGGTCGCCGGTACCGACTTCGTCATCCAGCTTGATGGAAACGCTTTCCACCACGCCAGCGGCAGGCGATGGAATTTCCATGCTCGCCTTGTCGGATTCCAGAGTGATCAGCGACTGGTCGGCAACGACGGTGTCGCCAGCCTTGACCAGCACTTCGATGATCTTGGCCTTGCCCGACGAGCCGATGTCCGGGACGTGAATGTCCTGAACAGTGTCGGCAACCGGAGCCGCCGGAGCCGCAGCGGCTGGCGCTGGAGCAGCGGCAGCAGGCGCAGCAGCCTGGGCTGGCGCGGCCGGTGCAGCAGCACCCGCCACTTCCAGGTCCAGAATCAGGTCGCCGGTGCCGACTTCGTCGTTGAGCTTGACGCTGATGGCCTTGACCACGCCAGCGGCAGGCGATGGAATTTCCATGCTGGCCTTGTCGGATTCCAGGGTGATCAGAGACTGATCAGCCTCGACGGTGTCGCCGACCTTGACCTGGATCTCGATGATCTGGGCCTTGCCCGACGAACCGATGTCCGGCACGTGTACTTGCTGAACGCTGGCAGCAGCAGGCGCTGCGGCTGGAGCGGCCGGCGCTTTGGCGGCAGCAGGTGCAGCTTCAGCCTTGGCAGCTGGCGCCGCGGCAGCCGCAGGAGCCGGCGCAGCGGCACCTTCGACTTCCAGTTCCAGCAGTTCGTCGCCTTCTTTCAGGCGATCGCCCAGCTTCACTTTCAGGCTCTTGATGATACCGGCCTTCGGCGCAGGCACTTCCATGCTCGCCTTGTCCGACTCAAGTGTCAGGATGCTCTGGTCGGCTTCGATACGGTCGCCGACCTTCACAAACAGTTCAATTACTTCACCTTCACCGCTGCCGATGTCAGGTACGCGAATGAGTTCGCTCACAGAGTGTCTCCTCAGCAGTCCAGTGGGTTGCGTTTTTCCGGGTTGATACCGAACTTGGCGATGGCTTCAGCCACCACTTTAGGTTCGATGTCACCACGGTCAGCCAAGGCTTCCAGGGCTGCCAACACCACGAAATGACGGTCGACTTCGAAGAAGTGACGCAGCTTCTTGCGGCTGTCACTGCGGCCGAAACCATCGGTGCCCAGGACTTTGAATTCCTTGGACGGGACCCACTGACGAATTTGCTCAGCGAACAGCTTCATGTAGTCGGTAGAGGCGATGACCGGACCTTTACGGCCGTTCAGGCACTCTTCCACATAGCTCAGCTTAGGCTTCTGGCCCGGGTGCAGACGGTTGGTGCGCTCAACGGCCAGGCCGTCGCGACGCAGTTCGTTGAAGCTGGTAACGCTCCACACGTCGGCGCCGACGTTGAACTCTTCACGCAGGATCTTCGCCGCTTCACGGACTTCACGCAGGATGGTACCGGAGCCCATCAGCTGAACGTGATGCGCCGCTTCGCGGGTGTCTTCCTCGAGCAGGTACATGCCTTTCTTGATGCCTTCTTCGGCACCGGCCGGCATGGCGGGCTGCTGGTAGGATTCGTTCATTACGGTGATGTAGTAGAAGACGTCCTGTTGCTCTTCGGTCATCTTCTTCATGCCGTCCTGAATGATCACCGCCAGCTCGTAGCCGTAGGTTGGATCGTAGGTGCGGCAGTTCGGGATGGTGGCAGCCAGGATGTGGCTGTGACCGTCTTCGTGTTGCAGGCCTTCGCCGTTCAGCGTGGTCCGGCCGGCGGTGCCGCCGATCAGGAAGCCACGGGTGCGGCTGTCGCCAGCGGCCCAGGCCAGGGCGCCGAACCTGGAAGCCATTGCCAGCGTGTCCGTCGGCGTCGACAACTACGAC
>NZ_JBNNVP010000040.1:0-59653 GCF_050280605.1 Pseudomonas sp. NPDC089918
GGACGGTGAAAACCGTCGCGAAGCGGTGGCGTCGATGCCGGGCGTCGAGCGCCTGACCATCGACCTGTTGCTGGAAGAAGCGGCCAAGTGGGTTGGGGGAAGTGAACCCGGCCATGGCCAACATCGTCGGCCCGAGCGAAGCCGTTGTGGTGTCGACGTTCCATATCGAGCTCGATGGTGGTGGCGGCGACCTGCACGTGACCATGCCGTACTCAATGATCGAGCCGGTGCGCGAAATGCTCGACGCCGGCTTCCAGTCGGACCTCGACGATCAGGACGAGCGCTGGATCAACGCCTTGCGCCAGGACGTGCTGGACGTCGATGTACCCATCGGTGCCACCGTTGCCCGCCGCCAGCTGCGCCTGCGCGACATCCTGCACATGCAGCCGGGGGATGTGATCCCGGTCGAGATGCCGGAAGAAATGATCATGCGCGCCAACGGCGTACCGGCCTTCAAGGTCAAGATGGGCTCGCACAAGGGCAACCTCGCGTTGCAAGTGATCGAGCCGATCGAGCGCCGCTGACCGGCGCTCCACCCCCCCCTTTAATTGACTGCTCTTGATTGAGCAGGTGCCCGCCGAGGACAAATGATGAACGACGATATGAACGCCCAGGACGACCAGGCACTGGCTGATGAATGGGCAGCGGCCCTGGAAGAAACCGGTGACGCCGGGCAGGACGATATCGATGCCTTGCTGGCCGCCGACGCCGCCGGTTCGCCGTCCAACCGTCTGCCGATGGAAGAGTTTGGCAGCGTGCCGAGGAACAACGATCCGGTGACGCTGGACGGTCCGAACCTGGACGTGATCCTCGATATTCCGGTGTCGATTTCCATGGAAGTCGGCAGCACCGATATCAACATCCGCAACCTGCTGCAACTCAACCAGGGTTCGGTGATCGAGCTTGACCGTCTGGCCGGCGAGCCGCTCGACGTGTTGGTTAATGGCACGCTCATCGCCCACGGTGAAGTGGTGGTGGTCAACGAAAAGTTCGGCATCCGCCTGACCGACGTGATCAGCCCAAGCGAACGCATCAAGAAGCTGCGCTGAGTGAAAAAGGTTCTGGGTTTTGTGCTGGGGTTAGCGCTGGCCTTGCCGTTCAGTGTTCTGGCTGCCGAACCGGTTGCGACTGCGACAGCGGCCGCTGCACCGGCTGTCAGCAGCGGTGTGGCCGGACAATTGACGCAACTGGTGTTCGGCTTGCTGCTGGTGCTGGGGTTGATCTTCTTCCTCGCCTGGTTGCTGCGCCGGGTCCAACAGGCCGGACCGGCCGGCAAGGGGCAGGTGATCGAGCTGATCGGTTCCCGCGCGCTAGGTCCTCGTGACCGTTTGATGCTGGTGCAGGTCGGCAACGAACAAATCCTGCTCGGCCTGAGCCCTGGCACCATTACCGCGTTGCATGTACTCAAGGAACCGGTGCAGGTGCCGGAAAATGCCGAGAAAGCCACGCCGGAATTTGCCCAGCATCTGCTGAAGATGCTCGGCAAGGATCAGAAGGATAAGAAGTAATGGGTGCGTTACGCATCGTCTTGACGCTGGCCCTGATGCTGGCCGCGCCGCTGGCGTTCGCCGCCGATCCGTTGTCGATCCCGGCAATCACCTTGGGCACTAACGCCGAAGGCGCTCAGGAATATTCGGTCAGCCTGCAAATTCTGCTGATCATGACTGCGCTGAGCTTCATCCCGGCGTTCGTCATGCTGATGACCAGTTTCACCCGGATCATCATCGTGTTCTCGATCCTGCGTCAGGCCCTGGGCTTGCAGCAGACTCCGTCGAACCAGATCCTCACCGGCATGGCGTTGTTCCTCACCATGTTCATCATGGCGCCGGTGTTCGATCGCGTGAATCAGGATGCCTTGCAGCCGTATCTGGCGGAGAAACTCACCGCTCAGGATGCCGTGGCCAAGGCCCAGGTGCCGATCAAGGACTTCATGCTGGCCCAGACTCGCAGTAGCGATCTGGAGTTGTTCATGCGCCTTTCCAAACGCACCGACATCGTTTCGCCTGATCAGGCGCCGCTGACGATTCTGGTTCCGGCGTTTGTCACCTCGGAGCTTAAAACCGCGTTCCAGATCGGCTTCATGATCTTCATCCCGTTCCTGATCATCGACCTGGTCGTGGCCAGTGTGCTGATGGCCATGGGTATGATGATGCTCTCGCCACTGATCATTTCCCTGCCGTTCAAGATCATGCTGTTCGTGCTGGTGGATGGGTGGGCGTTGATCATTGGCACGTTGGCCAGCAGCTTCGGCGGCGTTTCACCATGACGCCGGAAGTTGCCGTAGACATCTTTCGCGAAGCGTTGTGGCTGACCACCATGATGGTCGCCGTGCTGGTGATCCCGAGCTTGTTGGTGGGGCTGTTGGTGGCGATGTTCCAGGCGGCCACCCAGATCAACGAACAGACCCTGAGCTTCCTGCCGCGCCTGCTGGTGATGCTGGTGACGCTGATCGTTGCCGGTCCGTGGCTGGTGCAGACTTTCATGGAATACATCCTGCAGCTGTACGGCAGTATTCCTCAGGTCATCGGCTAAACCATGTCGCTGCTGCAGTTGACCGATACCCAGATCAGCACCTGGGTGGCAACGTTCATGTTGCCGTTGTTTCGCATCGGTTCGCTGCTGATGGTCATGCCGATTTTCGGCACGACGCTGGTGCCCACGCGCGTGCGTTTGTACTTCGCGCTGGCGATCACCGTGGTCATTGCGCCGGGGCTGCCGCCCATGCCCGCCGTCAATGCGCTGGACTTGAGTGCGCTGCTGCTGATTGCCGAACAGATCATCATCGGTGCGGTACTGGGATTCTCCTTGCAGCTGTTCTTCCAGGCTTTCGTGGTTGCCGGGCAAATTGTTGCGATCCAGATGGGCATGGGCTTCGCCTCGATGGTCGACCCTACGAACGGTGTGTCGGTGGCGGTGATCGGGCAGTTTTTCACCATGCTGGTGACCCTGCTGTTCCTGTCAATGAACGGCCATCTGGTGGTGTTCGAAGTGCTCACCGAAAGCTTCACCACGCTGCCGGTCGGCGGCGGCTTGATGGTCCATCATTTCTGGGAATTGGCCGGCAAACTCGGCTGGGTACTGGGTGCGGCGCTGTTACTGGTGCTGCCTGCGATCACGGCGTTGCTGGTGGTCAACATTGCGTTTGGCGTGATGACCCGTGCGGCGCCGCAGTTGAACATCTTCTCGATCGGCTTCCCGCTGACGCTGGTGCTCGGGCTGTTCATTGTCTGGGTCGGTCTGGCAGACATTCTCAATCAGTATCAACCGCTGGCCTCCGAGGCTTTGCAGTTGTTACGCGAACTGGCACGGGCGCGCTGAGTCATGGCTGAGAGCGAAAGCGGTCAGGACAAAACAGAAGACCCCACGGAGAAACGTAAAAAGGACTCCCGTGAGAAGGGCGAAATTGCGCGCTCCAAGGAGCTCAATACCTTGGCGGTCATGCTCGCCGGCGCCGGTGCGCTGCTGATTTTCGGTGGTGCATTGGCGCAGGATATGATGGAACTGATGCGGATGAACTTCACGCTCTCGCGGGAAGTGATTCTGGATCAGCGCAACATGGGTACCTTCTTGCTGCACTCGGGACAGATTGCCCTGTTGGCGATTCAGCCGGTGATGATCACTTTGCTGTTGGCTGCGTTGATCGGCCCGATCTCTCTCGGTGGCTGGCTGTTCGCGGCCGGCTCCATGGCGCCCAAGTTCAGTCGCATGAACCCCGGCGCGGGCCTGAAACGGATGTTCTCGGCCAAGGCTTTGGTTGAGCTGCTCAAGGCTCTGGCGAAGTTTTTCATCGTCTTGTTCGTGGCGTTGGCGGTCCTGTCGTCGGACATCGATGATCTGTTGCGCATCGCCCACGAGCCATTGGACATGGCGATCATTCACAGCTTGCAGGTGGTCGGCTGGAGTACCTTGTGGATGGCTTGCGGGCTGATCATCATCGCGGTGGTCGACGTGCCGGTGCAGCTCTGGGAAAGCCACAAGAAGCTGCAGATGACCAAGCAGGAAGTGCGTGACGAGCACAAGGATCAGGAAGGTAAACCAGAGGTCAAGCAGCGCATTCGCCAGTTGCAACGCGAGATGTCGCAGCGGCGGATGATGGCGGCCATTCCCGAGGCCGACGTGGTCATCACCAACCCGACTCACTATGCCGTGGCGCTCAAGTACGACCCGGACAAAGGCAATGCGCCGGTGCTGTTGGCCAAGGGTAGCGATTTCCTTGCCTTGAAAATCCGCGAAATCGCCGTGGCCAACAATGTGCTGCTACTCGAATCGCCGGCGCTGGCGCGTTCGATCTACTACTCCACCGAGCTGGAGCAGGAAATCCCCGGCGGGCTTTATCTGGCGGTCGCCCAAGTACTGGCCTACGTCTACCAGATTCGCCAGTACCGCGCCGGCAAGGGCAAGCGTCCGGATCCGCTCCAGGATGATTTGCCGATTCCACCGGATTTGCGCCGCGATTCCTGACAGATCAAAAGATCGCAGCCTTCGGCAGCTCCTGCACGGATCGTGATTTACCCGCGATGTTGCGGTGTGAACCTAATCCGTAGGCGCTGCCGAAGGCTGCGATCTTTTGATCTTCCGCACTTGAAAACACCTCTATTCCAAACCCCGGCAAAAGTTGGAAGGCTTCTTGCAATAGCCGCCCTGCGCCTGCTTCAGGCGTCAAAAGTTTGCTTTAAAGGAACGGGGAAAACCGGTGGATCGCACTCAGTTAATCAACACTGCACGCACAAACGTTGCCGACCTCAGTCGGGGCAATCTGGGCGTGCCGCTGTTGCTGCTGGTCATGCTGGCCATGATGATGTTGCCGGTGCCGCCGTTCCTGCTGGACGTGTTTTTCACGTTCAACATTGCCTTGTCCATCGTCGTATTGCTGGTCTGCGTGTACGCCTTGCGGCCGCTGGATTTTGCCGTGTTCCCGACCATTCTGCTGGTGGCGACGTTGTTGCGACTGGCGCTGAACGTGGCCTCGACACGGGTGGTAATGCTCCACGGTCAAGATGGCCATGCCGCCGCCGGTAAGGTGATCCAGGCCTTCGGTGAGGTGGTGATCGGCGGTAACTACGTGGTTGGTATCGTGGTCTTCGCGATTTTGATGATCATCAACTTCGTCGTAGTGACCAAGGGTGCCGGGCGGATTTCCGAGGTGAGCGCGCGTTTCACCCTCGACGCAATGCCGGGCAAACAAATGGCCATCGACGCCGACTTGAACGCCGGCCTGATCGATCAGAACCAGGCGAAACTGCGCCGGATGGAAGTGGCCCAGGAAGCCGAGTTCTACGGTTCGATGGACGGTGCCAGCAAGTTCGTGCGCGGTGACGCCATCGCCGGCCTGCTGATTCTGTTCATCAACCTGATCGGCGGCATGGCGGTCGGTATCTTCCAGCACGGCATGACCTTTGGCGATGCCGGTCGGGTGTATGCCTTGTTGACCATCGGTGACGGTTTGGTGGCGCAATTGCCATCACTGCTGTTGTCGACTGCCGCCGCGATCATGGTGACCCGGGCTTCCGGCTCGGAAGACATGGGCAAGCAGATCAATCGTCAGATGTTCGCCTCGCCGAAAGCCTTGGCAGTGGCCGCTGGCTTGATGGCGGTGATGGGCCTGGTGCCGGGCATGCCGCACTTCTCCTTTTTGAGCATGGCGGCCCTGGCGGCCGGCGGCGCTTACCTGTTCTGGAAGAAGCAGAACACGGTCAAGGTTCAGGCCCTGCAAGAGGTCAAGCGTCAGCAGGAACTGTTGCCATCGCCGGCCCGCGCCCAGGAAACCAAGGAGCTTGGCTGGGATGACGTGACCCCGATCGACATGATCGGCCTGGAAGTCGGCTACCGCCTGATCCCGCTGGTGGATCGCAACCAGGGTGGTCAGTTGCTGGCACGGATCAAGGGTGTGCGTAAAAAGCTGTCCCAGGACCTGGGCTTTCTGATGCCGACTGTGCATATCCGCGACAACCTCGACCTGGCGCCAAGCGCCTACCGCCTGACCCTGATGGGCGTGATCCTGGCCGAGGCCGAGATTTACCCGGACCGCGAACTGGCGATCAACCCGGGGCAGGTCTACGGCACGCTCAACGGCATTACCGCCAAAGATCCGGCTTTTGGTCTGGAGGCGGTCTGGATCGAAATCAGCCAGCGTGCCCAGGCGCAATCCCTCGGCTACACCGTGGTCGATGCCAGTACAGTCGTGGCAACCCACTTGAACCAGATTTTGTACAAGCACTCCAGCGAGCTGATCGGCCACGAAGAAGTCCAGCAACTCATGCAATTGCTGGCCAAAAGCTCACCGAAACTGGCTGAGGAGCTGGTGCCGGGGGTGGTTTCGCTGTCGCAGTTGCTCAAGGTCTTGCAGGCATTGCTGGCCGAACAGGTGCCGGTACGGGACATTCGCAGCATCGCCGAAGCCATCGCGAATAACGCCGCCAAGAGTCAAGATACTGCCGCTTTGGTGGCCGCGGTGCGCGTCGGCGTATCCCGCGCAATCGTCCAAAGCATTGTAGGCACTGAGTCGGAGCTGCCTGTGATCACCTTGGAGCCAAGGTTGGAACAAATATTGCTCAATAGTCTTCAGAAGGCAGGACAAGGCTCGGAAGAGGGCGTTCTGCTGGAGCCAAGCATGGCAGAGAAACTGCAACGTTCGTTGATCGAAGCGGCGCAGCGTCAGGAAATGCAAGGTCAACCGGTGATTCTGCTGGTGGCCGGTCCGGTTCGCGCGATGCTCTCGCGATTCGGCCGACTGGCAGTCCCGGGTTTGCATGTGTTGGCTTACCAGGAAATCCCTGACAACAAGCAAGTGACCATCGTTGCGACAGTAGGGCCCAACGGCTGAGGTAGTGGTTTATGCAAGTTAAGCGTTTTTTCGCCGCCGATATGCGTCAGGCCATGAAACTGGTTCGTGATGAGCTGGGCGCTGATGCCGCCATCATTGGCAATCGCCGGATTGCCGGCGGTGTCGAGCTGACGGCTGCCCTGGATTACAAATTGTCGGCGCTGGCCCCGCGTGTTCCGAACATGGAGCTCGAGGACGAACTGCGCAAGACCCAGTCGCGGATCGTCACCGCCCAGGCCGAGCTGAGCCTGCGTGGCGATGGCGAGAGCGACAACAGCACCAATCGCCAATTGTTCGCCGGCCTGCCGCTGACCGCCGCCGAGCCACTGATCGAACCGACTTACGCTGAACCTCGTCGTGCTGCACCAGCCCCCGCACCAGCCTCCGGTGGAGTTGACCCGCGAGCCTTCGATTCGATGCGTTTCGAGCTCAACAGCTTGCGTGAACTGATGGAAGTGCAACTTGGCTCGCTGGCCTGGAATCAGCTGCAAGGCAGCCGTCCGGCCCAGGCTAACCTCTGGCGTCGCCTGCAACGCATCGGTCTGTCCGGCCCGTTGTCGCGCGATTTGCTGGCACTGATTACCGATATTGAAGAACCCCGTCAGGCCTGGCGCATGTTGCTCGCGCACCTGGCGCGGATGATCGCCACGCCGGAAGTCGAGCCACTGGAAGAGGGTGGTGTGATTGCCATGGTTGGCCCGGCAGGCATGGGCAAGACCACCACGCTGGCCAAGCTCGCAGCGCGTTATGTGCTCAAGTACGGCGCGCAAAACATCGCGCTGGTGAGCATGGACAGCTATCGCATCGGCGCTCAGGAACAGCTCAAGACCCTGGGCCGCATCCTCAACGTGTCGGTCACCCATGTCGACCCGGGTCAATCGCTGGTGCAGGCGCTGGAACCTTTGCTGCGCAAACGCGTGGTGCTGATCGATACCGCCGGCCTTCAGGCCAGCGACCCGGCATTGCGCATGCAGCTCGAAAGCCTGGCTGGACGTGGCATCAAATCAAAAAATTATCTGGTCTTGGCAACCACCAGCCAGAAACAGGTTCTAACTGCCGCTTATCACAGTTACAAACGTTGCGGCCTCGCCGGCTGCATCCTGACTAAACTGGATGAAACGGCAAGTCTGGGCGAGGTGTTGAGCCTGGCTATCAGCCATGAGTTGCCGGTGGCTTACCTGACCGATGGTCCGCGGATTCCGGATGATTTGCATCTGCCGCGTCGTCATCAGTTGGTCAGCCGCGCCGTTAGCGTGCAAATGCAGGAAGAACCCAGCGAAGAAGCCATGGCTGACATGTTCGCTGATATTTACCACAGTCCGACCAAGCAGGTTGGCTGAGGTACTAATGAACAGTTTTTGTACCTACATCGATGGTCTGCCATGCATTGTTCCGTTGATGAACGCGCAGCCAGTAATGTGGCCTCCGTCTAAGTAAGACAAGGTAAAGAAATAACATGGGCAGCATGCATCCCGTACAGGTGATCGCGGTGACCGGCGGCAAAGGTGGCGTCGGGAAGACTAACGTGTCAGTGAACTTGTCCCTGGCTCTAGCTGAGCTCGGCCGGCGCGTCATGCTGCTGGATGCCGATCTGGGACTGGCGAACGTCGACGTCCTGCTGGGACTGACACCCAAACGCACCTTGGCCGACGTGATCGAAGGCCGCTGTGAGCTGCGCGACGTACTGTTGCAAGGGCCCGGCGGCATCCGCATCGTCCCGGCGGCGTCCGGCACCCAGAGCATGGTTCATTTGAGCCCGGCCCAGCATGCCGGCCTGATCCAGGCCTTCAGCGACATCGGCGACAACCTCGACGTATTGGTGATCGACACCGCTGCGGGTATTGGTGACTCGGTAGTCAGTTTCGTTCGCGCAGCCCAGGAAGTGCTGCTGGTGGTGTGCGATGAGCCGACCTCGATTACCGACGCCTACGCGCTGATCAAATTGCTGAATCGCGACTACGGCATGAACCGCTTCCGCGTCCTGGCCAACATGGCGCAGAGCCCGCAGGAAGGCCGCAATCTGTTCGCCAAGTTGACCAAGGTCACGGATCGTTTCCTCGACGTCGCCTTACAATACGTCGGTGCCGTGCCTTACGACGAAAGCGTGCGCAAGGCCGTGCAGAAGCAGCGTGCTGTCTACGAAGCCTTCCCGCGTTCCAAGTGCGCCCTGGCGTTCAAGGCCATTGCGCAGAAGGTCGATACCTGGCCACTGCCGGCCAACCCGCGCGGGCACCTGGAGTTTTTCGTCGAGCGCCTCGTGCAACAGACCGCAGGACCCGTCCTATGACAGCCAGTGGTTACAACCTCTACAAGAAGTCGGCACGTGACGCGCAGTACGAGCTGATCGAGCGTTACGCGCCACTGGTCAAACGCATTGCCTATCACTTGCTGGCGCGTTTGCCGGCCAGTGTCCAGGTCGAAGACCTGATCCAGGCCGGGATGATCGGCCTGCTTGAAGTATCAACCAAATACGACGCCAGCAAAGGCGCGAGCTTCGAGACGTACGCGGGCATTCGAATCCGCGGCGCGATGCTCGATGAAGTGCGCAAGGGGGACTGGGCGCCACGTTCGGTTCACCGCAATACCCGCATGGTCAGCGACGCAATTCGCTCGATTGAAGCTAAAACCGGCCGTGACGCTAAAGATCACGAAGTTGCGGCCGAACTCCAATTGAGTCTTGACGATTATTACGGGATTTTGAACGACACCCTCGGTAGCCGGTTATTCAGTTTCGACGATCTGTTGCAGGACGGCGAACACGAAGGGCTGCTCGAGGATGGCGCCAGTGCTCATCTCGAGCCGTCGCGCGATCTGGAAGATGAACGCTTCCAGGCAGCGCTGGCGGACGCGATTGCCAATTTGCCGGAGCGTGAGCGACTGGTGTTGGCGCTGTACTACGACGAAGAGTTGAATCTCAAGGAAATCGGTGAGGTCCTGGGGGTCAGCGAATCGCGGGTCAGCCAGTTACACAGCCAGTGCGCGGCCCGTTTGCGGGGGCGTTTGGGGGAGTGGCGAGCGCGCTGACAGGCAGTGTGGGGACACTGCGAACGAGGTGGGTACGGCATTTTGCTGCATCGGCCACGGCCCGTTGTAATCCATACAACTGTTGAGTGTTACGCCGAATTGATTGAACGGCGCGTTCAGGTGCTGCGCGCGTTTTAAGACTGCTTGGAGGTCGAATTGGACAAGAATATGAAAATCCTCATCGTTGATGACTTCTCAACGATGCGGCGGATCATAAAAAACCTGTTGCGTGACCTTGGGTTCACCAACACGGTCGAGGCGGATGACGGTATTACCGCGATTCCGGTCCTCAACAGCGGGAGCATCGACTTTCTGGTAACGGACTGGAACATGCCCGGCATGACCGGTATTGATCTGCTGCGCCACGTGCGTGCCGATGAAAAACTCAAACACCTGCCGGTGTTGATGGTCACGGCCGAAGCCAAGCGCGAGCAAATCATCGAAGCCGCTCAGGCGGGCGTGAACGGCTATGTGGTCAAGCCATTCACGGCTCAAGCGTTGAAAGACAAGATTGAAAAGATCTTCGAACGCATCGGTTGATGTGCAAAGCCAGTCCGTCACGGGGGAGCTATGGAGCATAACGAATCTTCACAGGGCGATTTTGAGTCGACCCTGAAAAAACACGCGGTCGAACTGGTCGAAAGCCTTGAAAAAGGCAGGTTCGGCGACGCTGTGCAACTGATCCATGAGCTCAACCAGACCCGTGACCGCGGCCTGTATCAGGAAGTGGGCAAGCTCACCCGCGAGCTGCATAGCGCGATCGTCAATTTCCAGATTGACCCGCACATGCCGCAAGCCGAGGAAGTGTCTCAGATCACGGATGCCACCGAGCGCCTGGGTTATGTGGTCAAGCTGACCGAGGCCGCGGCCAACCGCACCATGGACCTGGTGGAAAACGCCACGCCGCTGATCAACAGCCTGAGCGACGAAGCTCAGGCGCTGAGCACGGATTGGGGACGGTTCATGCGTCGCGAAGTCGGGGCCGAAGAGTTCCGCGAGCTGGCCCGGCGGGTCGATGGTTTCCTGACCCGCAGCAGTGAAGACAACCGCGTCGTGTCGAGCAACCTCAACGACATTCTGCTGGCCCAGGATTATCAGGACCTCACCGGTCAGGTGATCAAGCGCGTGACCCAGTTGGTCACCGAAGTTGAAAGCAACCTGCTCAAGCTCGTGCTCATGGCCAGTCAGGTCGACCGCTTTGCGGGCATCGAACATGACCGTGAAGCGATGCTGGCTGAAAAAGATCCGCAAAAACATCTCTCTCAGGGTGAAGGTCCGCAGATTCATGCCGATAAAAGAGAAGACGTTGTGTCCGGTCAGGACGATGTGGACGATTTGTTATCCAGCCTAGGATTCTAGAGTTTTAGCATTTTAGGTTTTTTAGGTTTTTAGACCTCAGGAGCACCCCCCTTAATGAGCTTCGGCGCCGATGAAGAGATCCTTCAGGATTTCCTGGTTGAGGCCGGCGAGATTCTAGAGCAACTGTCCGAACAGCTGGTCGAGCTTGAAAGCCGACCGGATGATGCGGATTTGCTCAATGCAATTTTTCGCGGTTTTCACACTGTAAAAGGGGGCGCCGGCTTCCTCCAGCTCAACGAGCTGGTGGAGTGCTGTCACATCGCCGAGAACGTGTTCGACATCCTGCGCAAGGGTGAACGACGCGTCGACTCGGAACTGATGGACGTGGTTCTCGAGGCACTGGACGCGGTGAACGGCATGTTCAGCGAAGTCCGCGAACGCAGCCCGATCACGGCTGCCACGCCTGAGTTGCTTGCCGCGTTGGCCCGTCTGGCCGAGCCGCAAACCGCCGATGAGTCGGCACCGGTCGCCGAGGTGGTGGAAGAACCTGCCGCTGAAGAATCGGGCGACATCACGGATAACGAATTCGAACAACTGCTGGACTCGCTGAATGCCGTCAAGGCTCAAGCCGAGGCTCCAGCGGCTGCGCCAGTGCCGACCAGCGATGCCTCGGCCAGCGACGAAATCACCGATGCCGAGTTCGAGTCGTTGCTCGATCAATTGCACGGCAAAGGCCAGTTCGCCCCCGATGCAGTGGTTGCGGCGCCCACCGCACCGGCGGCCCCGAAAGCGCCAGGCGACAGCTCCGATATTACCGACGACGAGTTCGAAGCACTGCTCGATCAGTTGCACGGCAAAGGCAACTTTGCGGTCGATGCATTGGAGTCGGCGATTGCTTCGGCTCCGGCGCCGGCTGCGCCAACCGCTAAAGCGGCCGGCGACGATCTGATCTCCGATCACGAGTTCGAATCACTGCTCGACGAATTGCATGGCAAAGGCAAGTTTACCGAGGTTGGCACTGGCGCAGTGGTTTCTGCTCCTGTCGCCAAGGCGCCAGCACCGGTTGCGAAACCTGTGGCCAAAGCGCCCGAGCCAAAAGCCGAAGCGCCGAAACCGGCCGCCGCTGCTGCACCGGCACCTGCTCGTGCCCCGGCCGCACCGCCACCGGAAAAACCGGCCAGCGAAGCCGAGACCACCGTGCGGGTCGATACCGCGCGTCTCGACGAGATCATGAACATGGTCGGCGAGCTGGTACTGGTGCGTAACCGCCTGGTCCGCTTGGGCCTCAACAGTGGCGACGAAGCCATGTCCAAGGCCGTGTCGAACCTCGACGTGGTCACGGCCGACCTGCAAACCGCGGTCATGAAGACCCGGATGCAGCCGATCAAGAAAGTCTTCGGGCGCTTCCCGCGTCTGGTTCGCGACCTGGCTCGCCAGCTCAAGAAAGAGATCAACCTGGAGCTGGTCGGCGAAGAAACCGACCTCGACAAGAACCTCGTCGAAGCCCTGGCCGACCCGCTGGTCCACTTGGTGCGCAACTCGGTCGACCACGGTATCGAAGAGCCGGCTGAGCGCGAAGCGATGGGCAAGCCTCGCAGCGGCAAGGTGATTCTGTCCGCGGAACAGGAAGGTGACCACATCCTGCTGTCCATCTCCGATGATGGTAAAGGCATGGACGCCGATGTCCTGCGCGGTATCGCCGTGAAGAAAGGCCTGATGGACAAGGATGCGGCGGACCGTCTCAGCGAGACCGATTGCTTCAACCTGATCTTCGCGCCGGGGTTCTCGACCAAGACCGAGATTTCCGACGTCTCCGGGCGCGGCGTGGGCATGGACGTGGTGAAAACCAAGATCGCCCAGCTCAACGGCACCATCAATATCTACTCGACCAAGGGCAAGGGCTCGAAGATCGTCATCAAGGTCCCGTTGACCCTGGCGATCATGCCGACGCTGATGGTCATGCTCGGCAACCAGGCGTTCGCGTTCCCGCTGGTGAACGTCAACGAGATCTTCCACCTCGACCTGTCGCGCACCAACGTGGTGGACGGCCAGGAAGTGGTGATCGTGCGGGACAAGGCGCTGCCGCTGTTCTACCTCAAGCGCTGGCTGGTCAGCTCCGCCGCTCACGAAGAGCAGCGCGAAGGCCATGTGGTGATCCTTTCGGTGGGCACTCAGCGGATCGGCTTCGTCGTCGATCAACTGGTGGGCCAGGAAGAAGTGGTCATCAAGCCATTGGGCAAAATGCTCCAGGGAACCCCGGGCATGTCCGGCGCCACCATTACCGGTGACGGCCGCATTGCGCTGATTCTCGATGTTCCGAGCATGCTCAAGCGTTACGCCGCACGGCGTATTTGATTCTGCGGGAGCGGGGCGACTGAGCCTCGCCCCGTCTAACGGAGTGTTTATGGCAGTCAAAGTCCTGGTGGTGGACGATTCGGGGTTTTTCCGCCGCCGCGTCTCGGAAATTCTTTCAGCGGATTCCAATATCCAGGTCGTCGGTACGGCGACCAACGGCAAAGAGGCGATCGATCAGGCGCTGGCGCTCAAGCCAGACGTGATCACCATGGACTACGAGATGCCGATGATGGATGGCATCACCGCAGTGCGGCACATCATGCAGCGCTGCCCGACCCCGGTGTTGATGTTCTCCTCGCTGACTCACGAAGGCGCGCGGGTTACCCTCGATGCGCTGGACGCTGGTGCGGTGGATTTCCTGCCGAAGAATTTCGAAGACATCTCGCGTAACCCGGAGAAGGTCAAGCAACTGCTGTGCGAGAAGATTCTCAGTATCTCGCGCAGTAACCGTCGTGTCGGCGCCTACAGTGCCCCGGCTCCAGTGGCCGCACCAGCCCCGACGCCTGCGCCTTCGAGCGTCAGCAGCTACGGCAGCAGCAGTGCGCCTGCGCGTCCGGCCCCGGCACCGATTCCGGCTCGCAGCCATGCAGCGACGTCGGCGTCGCCAGCGCCGAAACGCAAAGCTTACAAACTGGTCGCCATCGGTACCTCCACCGGCGGCCCGGTTGCCCTGCAACGGGTACTGACGCAGTTGCCGGCCAACTTCCCGGCACCGATCGTATTGATCCAGCACATGCCGGCAGCCTTCACCAAGGCCTTCGCCGAGCGTCTGGACAAGCTGTGCCGCATCAGCGTCAAGGAAGCCGAGGATGGCGACATCCTGCGTCCGGGCCTGGCGCTGCTGGCGCCGGGTGGCAAGCAGATGATGATCGACGGCCGTGGTGCGGTGAAAATCCTGCCGGGCGATGAACGTCTGAACTACAAGCCTTGCGTGGATATCACCTTCGGTTCCGCGGCCAAATCCTACGGCGACAAAGTTCTGGCGGTGGTACTCACCGGCATGGGCGCCGACGGTCGCGAAGGCGCACGTCTGCTCAAGCAGGGCGGCAGTGCGATCTGGGCTCAGGATGAAGCCAGCTGCGTGATCTACGGCATGCCCATGGCGATCGTCAAAGCCGAGCTCGCGGACGCGGTGTACAGCCTGGACGATATCGGCCGTCACCTGGTCGAGGCGTGTCTCTGATGGATGTACTCAGCCTTATCGGGATCATCATGGCGTTTGTCGCCATCATTGGCGGCAACTACCTTGAAGGCGGTCACCTCGGCGCGTTGGCCAACGGCCCGGCAGCGTTGATCGTACTCGGCGGGACCGTTGGCGCAGCGCTGCTGCAATCACCGATGAGCGCCTTCAAGCGCGCCATGCAGATTCTCGCCTGGATTCTGTTTCCACCGCGTGTGGATCTGGCCGGCGGCATCGATCGCGTCGTGAACTGGAGCCTGACTGCCCGCAAGGAAGGTTTGCTCGGTCTGGAAGGGGTGGCCGACGCCGAGCCCGATAGCTACTCGCGCAAAGGTCTGCAACTGCTGGTGGACGGCGCCGAGCCGGAAGCGATTCGCAGCATTCTGGAAGTGGATTTCTACACCCAGGAAAGCCGTGACATCGAAGCCGCCAAAGTTTTTGAAAGCATGGGCGGCTACGCGCCGACCATTGGCATCATCGGTGCGGTGATGGGCCTGATCCATGTCATGGGCAACCTGGCCGATCCATCGCAGCTGGGCAGCGGCATTGCCGTCGCCTTTGTCGCCACCATCTATGGCGTGGCCAGTGCCAACCTGATCTTGCTGCCGATTGCCGCCAAGCTCAAATCCATCGCGTTGCGACAGTCGCGTTATCGCGAGATGTTGCTGGAAGGGATCCTGTCGATCGCCGAAGGTGAAAACCCTCGCTCTATTGAGTTGAAGCTTCAGGGCTTCATGGATTAAGGGAATAACCTCATGGCTCGTCGTCGGCAACCTGAAGAACACGTAAACCATGAACGCTGGCTCGTTTCATACGCCGACTTCATTACGTTGCTGTTCGCTTTCTTCGTGGTGATGTACTCGATTTCTTCGATCAACGAAGGCAAGTACAAGGTCATTTCCGAGGCGCTGATCGGGGTATTTACCGACTCTGATCGCGCCCTCAAGCCGATCCCGATTGGTGACGAGCGACCGAAGACCGTGACCCCGGCCAAGCCGCTGGTCAAGGACAGCGAACAGATTGACGCTGGCATCGCCCAGGCTGCCAACGATCCGCTCAAAAGCATTGCCGATGACATCAGCGCGGCGTTCGGCGACTTGATCAGTTCCAAGCAGATGACCGTGCGCGGCAATGAGTTGTGGGTCGAGATCGAGCTCAATTCCAGCCTGTTGTTCGGCAGCGGCGATGCGATGCCCAGCGACATCGCCTTCAACATTATCGATAAGGTCGCCGCGATCCTGAGGCCGTTCGACAACCCGATCCACGTCGAAGGCTTTACCGACGATCAGCCGATTCGCACCGCGCAATACCCGACCAACTGGGAACTGTCCTCGGCCCGTTCGGCAAGCATCGTGCGCATGCTGGCGATGCAGGGTGTGAACCCGGGGCGCCTGGCGTCGGTGGGTTATGGCGAGTTCCAGCCGGTGGCCAATAACGCCACCGCCGAAGGCCGGGCGCGCAACCGTCGGGTGGTGTTGGTGGTTTCACGAAATCTCGATGTACGCCGCAGCCTCACGGGTACCGGAACGGCTCATGCACAACCGGATGCCGCGTTGAAGCGGGCTGGCACACAAACTGCACCGGCTCCGGTCAAGTCGCCGGGACGAGAGAGCGCCGTCAATTCTCCGTCACCCGCATTAATACGTTGAGCTATTTCTCGGTCGACCTTTTTGACCGGGAGGAACAATCCGAATGAGAGTCTGGGCAGTCGCCAATCAAAAGGGTGGTGTCGGTAAAACCACTTCCTCCATCGCTTTAGCCGGTTTGCTGGCTGAGGCGGGCAAGCGCGTGGTTGTGGTCGATCTCGACCCCCACGGCTCCATGACCAGCTATTTCGGTTACGACCCCGACAGCCTGGAACACAGCAGCTACGACTTGTTTCTGCACAAGGGCAGTGTGCCGCAAGGCTTGCCCGGTCAGTTGCTGATGCCCACCAGTGACGAACGCATTTCCCTGTTGCCATCGAGCACCGCGCTGGCAACCCTTGAGCGCCAGTCGCCGGGCCAGAGTGGTTTGGGCCTGGTGATCGCCAAGAGCCTGGCGCAGTTGTGGCAGGACTTCGATTACGCGGTGATCGACAGCCCGCCGTTGCTCGGTGTGCTGATGGTCAATGCCTTGGCGGCCAGCCAGCAGTTGGTGATTCCGGTGCAGACCGAACACTTGGCCGTCAAAGGCCTGGAACGCATGGTCAATACCCTGGCGATGATCAACCGTTCGCGCAAACAGGCGCTGCCGTTCAGCATCGTGCCGACCCTGTTCGACCGCCGCACCCAGGCGTCCCTCGGCACCCTTCGCGTGCTGCGCGACAAGTACCCGGAAGAAATCTGGCAAGGCTACATTCCGATCGACACCCGCTTGCGTGACGCGAGCCGGGCAGGGCTGACGCCCTCACAATTCGACGGCAAGAGCCGTGGCGTTCTCGCTTATCGCGCACTGCTCAAGCATCTGCTGGCGGCGCAACTTGTTCCGCAGGTGGCGTGAGATGAACTCAATCCCTGTAGGAGCTGTCGCAGGCTGCGATCTTTTGATCTCGCTTTGTGACATCTTCGAATCCGCCAAACGATCGCAGCCTTCGGCAGCTCCTACGATGGTGTGCGCATGAATCGGCCGGTGAAGATCACCTCGCGTCCGCAACTGGCCCTCCAGTCCTATCTGGACGCATTGCTGCAGGACGCGACCGAAGAGTTGCCGCCAGAAGTGGAGGCGCTGCCCGAGGTTATCGAGGTTATCGAGGTTGAGGCCGCGCTGGATGAGTTCCAGGCTGCCGTGCTTGAAGAGCAGGCCCGTGATGCGCAGAAACCGGCCGTGGCCGCTGCACCCATCGTTGCGCCAGTGGTGAAAGCAGCGGTGGCCGTGATCGAAGCACCGGCACCGATTCTGGCGCCCGTGTCGACGATTGCACCCCTGCTGCAAGCGTTGGTGCCGCCGTTGGTTGAAGTTCATCTGCCGCCAAGCAACACGCCGCCACCGGTGGAAACCGACGGTCGTCCGGCATGGGCTGCCGAGCCCTTCGAATGCCTGTTGTTCGACGTCGCCGGGTTGACCCTGGCGGTGCCACTGGTGTGCCTGGGATCCATTTATTCCCTGGCCGGTCACGAGCTGACGCCGTTGTTCGGCCAGCCGGAATGGTTCCTCGGGATCCTGCCGAGCCAGGCCGGCAACCTGAAAGTGCTGGATACCGCGCGTTGGGTCATGCCGGACCGCTACCGCGATGATTTTCGCCAGGGCCTGCAATACGTTATTTCGGTTCAGGGCTACGAGTGGGGGCTGGCGGTGCATCAGGTCAGCCGCTCATTGCGCCTGGACCCGAACGAAATCAAATGGAGAAGTCATCGAGGTCAGCGGCCATGGCTCGCCGGCACGGTGATTGAGCACATGTGTGCGCTGCTGGACGTTTCTGCCCTGGCCGAGTTGATCGCCAGCGGCGGGGCAAAGCACATGAGCGGCAGCAAGCCACTTCACAAACCGACATAGCTGCCGACATAACAAGTATGCGACGGCATTGTTGAATGCTGCCTACAGAACACACACCGCCAGAAGCGGTTTTTCGAGGGGTCAGGGTATGAGTAGTCAAGCGACGAATGCAAAAGGTTCTGAAGATCCGATCCTGCAATGGGTAACCTTCAAGCTGGACAACGAAACCTACGGCATCAACGTGA
Source organism: Pseudomonas sp. NPDC089918 (assembly GCF_050280605.1). NCBI lineage: Bacteria > Pseudomonadati > Pseudomonadota > Gammaproteobacteria > Pseudomonadales > Pseudomonadaceae > Pseudomonas > Pseudomonas sp. NPDC089918. Next base: position 18,341 of record NZ_JBNNVP010000040.1, read on the forward strand.
TGCGCGTTCAGGAAGTCCTGCGCTACACCGAAATCGCCCCGGTCCCGGGTGCTCCGAGCTACGTGCTGGGCATCATCAACCTGCGCGGTAACGTGGTCACCGTGATCGACACCCGTCAGCGCTTCGGCCTGATGAATGCCGAGATCAGCGACAACACCCGTATCGTCATCATCGAAGCCGACAAGCAAGTGGTCGGGATCATGGTCGACAGCGTGGCTGAAGTGGTTTACCTGCGTCAGTCGGAAATCGAGACCGCGCCGAACGTCGGTAACGAAGAGTCCGCCAAGTTCATTCAAGGCGTGTGCAACAAGAACAACGAACTGCTGATCCTGGTCGAGCTGGACAAGATGATGAGCGAAGAAGAATGGTCGGAACTGGAGAGTATCTGATTGATTCTTGAGGTGGCTGTCATTGTCCTGTTCCTTTTATGGGCAGGCACGCTGGCGATGTTCCTGGCGTACATCCGCGCTCAGCGGCAGATCGCCGCGCAACAGGTCGAGGGCGATGCGCTGCGCGATCAGCGCATCAAGGACCTGGCCAAACGCGTCGACGACTACCAGAACGGCAACGTGCGCATGGGTGAAGACCTGCACGAACTGCGCGCCGTCGTCGGGCCGTTGCCGGACAAACTGGCGCAGCTGGAGCAGCGTGATCCGTCGAGCCTTTCATTCGCCCAGGCGGCACGGCTGGTAGGAATGGGCGCGAGCGTCAGTGAGCTGACGCAGTCCTGCGGGTTGACCCAGGCTGAGGCGGAGTTGATGAGCAAGTTGCACAGAAGCTGAGAAGATCAAAAGATCGCAGCCTCGTTTCACTCGACAGCTCCTACAGGGCGTGCACAATGGAGATCGTTCCCACGCAGAGCATGGGAACGATCAGTAGTCATCCCCGCGATCAGTCACATCTTTCTCCACCATCGGCGCATGCGGATCATGCCCCTCGGGAAACTTACCCTTCAAATTCCACGCAAACGCAATGATCTCGGCAATCGTGCGGTACAACTCCTGCGGAATACTCTCCCCCAATTCCATCCGCGCCAGCAATCTCACCAGCTCGGCGTTTTCGTAGATCGGCACTTCGTAATCACGGGCAATCTGCAGAATGGCTTCGGCCAGTTCTTCATCACCTTTGGCCGTGAGGGTAGGGGCGTGGCTGCCGTCGTATTTGAGGGCGATGGCCTGGCGCGGTGCGGTGGATTTGTTCATGCGGTTTCGTCGACCCAGCGTTGTTCGAGGCGGGTTTGAGGGCCTTGTGGCGGTGTGCCGAGGTGGCAATCCAGATCGCCGACGTTCAGGCCTGACGCCAGCAGGCGTTCGCGCAGCCCGGCCAGATTGCTTTCGATCAGGCTCGCGGTGTACGGCCGCTCGGCCCACAACTGACTGGAGAGGCTGCCTTTGATCAGCTGCGCCTGAATCTGCAATGGCCCCAGCGGTTCCATGTCGAACGCCAGATCGACTCGCCACAATTGTTGCTTGGGTTCGTGTTCGTCGCGGCGTTCGTGCGGTTGTTCTTTCTCAGGTGCTTCTTCGCGCTGGAATTTGACCTGCAATGGCACGATGTCCTGCAGGTTGCGCATGGGGATTTCCAGTTGCCAGGTGCTGAGCAGCCGACCGTCGTCGGTGAGGCCGGTCTGTTCCAGGCTCGACAGTTGATGGCTTTGCAGGCGCGAGACAGCCGCTGCTGCCAGGCGCAGCAAATGTTCCAGATCGCCTTCACCGTCCTGACTTTGCAGCAGGCGCTCGGGGAGCGGGAAACTGGTCGGCAACGGTTTGGCGCTGACTTGCCCAAGCATTCCCAAGGCGCTGCGCACGAAGCTGGGCAGCGCTTGCGCCAGTGTATTGGCGGCGATGATCGCGTTGAGATTGGTATTGGCCGGCAGGCCCGGCGTCAGTTGCGCGATCAGCTTGAGCAGGTCGCCCTTCATGTCTGGCGTCAGCGTCGGGTTTTGCCCGGTCAGCAGTTTCGCTTCAAGGAACAGACCGCTGTTGGCCAACGCCTGGGCCAGACCTTTGGGTGTACTCAATTGCTGAACGTCCGGCAGGCCGGCGAGCAATTTGTCTACGGCGGCGCGCAGGTCGCTGGAGGTCTGATCCGATGGCGGCAGGTTTTGCAGGACTTTAAGCAAGCCATCCAGAGAGCCCTGGCGACTTTGCTGGCTGACCAATTGCTGCGTCACCGCCAACTGTTCCTGACGGCTGCTCAACGGGACGAATTTCAGGGTCTGGGTGTCCTGCACCAAGGCGCTCAGCAATGTACCGATGCGCAGTGGCGTCGGGCTGTCGATGCTCAGCGTGCTGCCACTCAGCGCGGTATTGAGCAGGCTCACCATCGAGCGAAACACCGTCGGCTGACCCGGCACCTGCGGCATGACCTGAGAGGTCAGTACTTTGCCTTGCAGCAAGGTGCCGACCGGCAGTTGCGCCGTGTCAATGCGGGTGAGCGTCGCGACGCTGGAGGCGATGGCCTGTTGCACCGTGACCGCCAGGTTGCCCGCCGATGGCTGGGTAATCGCCAGGCTGGTGCCCTGGGGCAACGGCTGAGCGCTGGTGGCCTGGACCGTGGTCTGGCGGCCGCTGTCGAGGGTGACCTTGAGCAACAGTTGAAAGGTCTGATCCGTCTGCTTGAGCGACAGCACTTCAGCCTTGGCGGTTTGCCCAACGGAGATCAGGCCCTCCATCGGCGTCAGCAGCTTGAGTAGATCACCACTCACCACCAGCGGCCGCGAAGTCGCGGGCGTGGTCGGCGGCAGCGGGAGGATGTTCATTTCGCCTGTCATATGCGGTCACAACCTGTGGAAATTGCGCTCTTTAGAGTAGGGCATGGCATGTATAATGCCGCCCGTCTTCGGGGAGTGGCGAAAACATTGCATTTGTTTGACCTGGCTCTCTAGAACAAGCCGCCAATGCATCTATGCTGCATCTCTTTAGCGGCCGCCCTGCCGCCGACTTGAACCGCAAAAGGCCCGTGATCTCTTGACCAGTCCTGTCCTGCAAACCGTTGCCCTTGCCTGTGAGCGAGACCTTCGGCTGCTCTTCGAAAATCTCGAATTGAGACTGGCCAGTGGCGAAATGGTACAGATCAGCGGCCCCAACGGCAGTGGCAAGACCAGTCTTTTACGTCTGCTTTGCGGCTTGATGCATCCGACTGCCGGGCAGGTGCTGCTCAACGGCTTGCCACTGAACGAACAGCGCGGCGAACTGGCGCGCAACCTGTTGTGGATCGGCCATGCCGCCGGCATCAAGGACCTGCTGACCCCTGAGGAAAACCTCAGTTGGCTCTGCGCCTTGCATCAACCGGCCTCCCATGAGGCGATCTGGCAGGCGCTGACGGCGGTGGGGCTGCGCGGTTTCGAGGATGTTCCCTGCCATACCCTGTCTGCCGGCCAGCAACGCCGCGTCGCGTTGGCGCGCTTGTATCTGGACAGCCCGCCGCTTTGGATCCTCGATGAGCCGTTTACCGCGCTCGACAAACAAGGCGTGGCGCAACTCGAAGAACACCTGGCGGCGCACTGCGAACGGGGTGGCATGGTGGTCCTCACCACTCACCACACGCTCACCCGGATGCCGGCCGGCTATCGTGACATTGATTTGGGGAACTGGGCCGTATGAGTGTTTTCGGCCTGTTGGTCGCCCGCGAGGCACGTTTGCTGTTCCGTCGTCCTGCCGAATTGGCGAATCCGCTGGTGTTCTTCGCCATCGTCGTCTCTTTGTTCCCATTGGCGGTGGGCGCCGGGACTCAATTGTTGCAAACCTTGTCCCCGGGGCTGGTCTGGGTGGCAGCACTTTTATCGGTCTTGCTCTCGCTGGACGGGCTCTTTCGCAGTGATTTCGAAGACGGATCGCTTGAGCAGTGGGTCCTTTCGCCGCACCCCCTGCCTATTCTGGTTTTGGCCAAGGTGCTGGCACACTGGGCGTTTTCCGGCCTGGCGCTGGTTTTGCTCGCACCCTTGCTGGCGCTGATGCTTGGTTTGCCTGCCGCCTGTCTGCCGGTGTTGCTGCTTTCTTTATTGCTCGGTACACCGGTGCTGAGCCTGCTCGGTGCGGTGGGCGCGGCGTTGACGGTAGGATTGAAGCGCGGTGGCCTGTTATTGGCGCTGCTGATTCTGCCGCTGTACATCCCGGTGTTGATTCTCGGCAGTGGCGCCTTGCAGGCGGCATTGCAGGGTATGCCGGCGACCGGTTATCTCTTGTGGCTTGGTAGCCTGACCGCCCTGGCGATAACCCTGACACCTTTTGCAATAGCTGCTGGCCTGAAGATCAGCGTCGGCGAATAATGAGGTCTGGTCAAATTTTGATCAGTAAAGACCCTTGGCTCTTCAAAGCGAAGAGCACCCGTGATGGAAACAGCAATGAACTGGACCTGGTTTCATAAGCTCGGCTCGCCCAAATGGTTTTACGGCATCAGTGGCAAACTGCTGCCATGGCTGAGCGTCGCGGCGTTGCTGCTGATTAGCGTCGGCGTGGTTTGGGGGCTGGCCTTCGCGCCTCCGGACTATCAGCAAGGCAACAGCTTTCGCATCATTTACATCCACGTTCCCGCCGCCATGCTGGCGCAGTCCATCTACGTGATGCTGGCCGTGTGCGGCATCGTCGGGCTGGTCTGGAAGATGAAGCTGGCCGACGTCGCCCTGCAATGCGCCGCGCCGATCGGTGCCTGGATGACTGCCGTGGCGCTGGTCACTGGTGCGATCTGGGGCAAACCGACCTGGGGTTCGTGGTGGGTCTGGGATGCGCGACTTACGTCCATGCTTATTCTGCTGTTTCTGTACTTCGGTCTTATTGCGCTGGGCAACGCCATCAGCAATCGTGACAGTGCGGCCAAGGCCTGCGCGGTGCTGGCAATCGTCGGCGTGATCAACATCCCGATCATTAAATACTCGGTGGAGTGGTGGAATACCCTGCACCAGGGCGCGACCTTCACCCTCACCGAAAAACCGGCGATGCCCGCCGAGATGTGGCTGCCGCTGCTGCTGTCGGCGCTGGGTTTCTACTGTTTCTTCGGCGCGGTGCTGTTGCTGCGCATGCGCCTTGAAGTGCTCAAGCGCGAAGCCCGGGCGAGCTGGGTGAAAACCGAAGTGCAGAACAGCCTGGAGGCCGCTCGATGAGTTTCGCTTCATTCGGCGACTTTCTCGCCATGGGCCATCACGGCCTGTATGTCTGGTCAGCCTATGGCATAAGCCTGGCGGTGCTGGCCCTCAACGTGGCGGCGCCGATCCTGGCCCGCAAGCGGTATCTGCAACAAGAGGCGCGTCGTCTGCGCCGGGAGAACGGCAAGTGAATCCGCTGCGTAAAAAGCGTCTTATCATCATTCTCGCGATCCTGGTCGGTGTCGGCGCTGCCGTCGGCCTGGCCCTGAGCGCCCTTCAGCAGAACATCAATCTGTTTTACACCCCGACCCAGATCGCCAACGGCGAAGCCCCGCAAGACACGCGTATCCGCGCGGGCGGTATGGTGGAGAAAGGTTCGCTACAACGTTCCGGCGATTCCCTGGACGTGAAATTCATCGTCACCGACTTCAACAAGTCCGTGACCATCAGCTACCGCGGCATCCTCCCGGACCTGTTCCGCGAAGGGCAGGGCATCGTCGCCCTCGGCAAGCTCAACGCTGACGGCGTGGTGGTGGCTGATGAAGTGCTGGCCAAGCACGACGAGAAGTACATGCCGCCGGAAGTGACCAAGGCGCTGAAAGACAGTGGTCAATCCGCCCCAACACCCGCGAAGGAGGGTTGATCGATGACTTCCGGCATCTTTATCCCTGAACTCGGCCACCTGGCTATGATCCTGGCGCTGTGTTTCGCGCTGGTTCAAGCCGTTGTGCCGTTGCTCGGTGCCTGGCGTGGCGACCGTCTGTGGATGAGCCTGGCTCAGCCCGCAGCATGGGGGCAGTTCGCGTTTCTGTTGTTCGCGTTTGGTTGTCTGACGTATGCCTTCATGGCGGACGACTTCTCCGTCGCTTATGTGGCCAGCAACTCCAACAGCGCCTTGCCGTGGTACTACAAATTCAGCGCCGTCTGGGGCGCTCACGAAGGTTCGTTGCTGCTGTGGGCATTGATCCTCGGCGGCTGGACCTTCGCGGTGTCGGTGTTCTCCCGACAATTGCCGCAAGTGATGCTGGCTCGCGTATTGGCAGTGATGGGCATGATCAGCACCGGCTTTTTGCTGTTCCTGATCCTGACGTCCAACCCGTTCGCCCGAATCCTGCCGCAGATGCCGACGGATGGGCGCGACCTCAATCCCTTGCTGCAAGACATCGGCCTGATCGTTCATCCGCCGATGCTGTACATGGGTTACGTCGGTTTCTCCGTGGCTTTCGCCTTCGCCATTGCCGCGCTGCTGGGCGGTCGTCTCGATGCGGCGTGGGCGCGCTGGTCGCGTCCGTGGACGATCGTCGCCTGGGCCTTCCTCGGTATCGGTATTACGTTGGGCTCCTGGTGGGCCTATTACGAACTCGGCTGGGGCGGCTGGTGGTTCTGGGACCCGGTGGAAAACGCATCCTTCATGCCTTGGCTGGTGGGCACGGCGTTGATTCACTCGTTGGCGGTCACGGAAAAACGTGGCGTGTTCAAGAGCTGGACGGTGTTGCTGGCGATCGCCGCGTTCTCGTTGAGTTTGCTCGGCACCTTCCTCGTGCGCTCCGGCGTGCTGACGTCGGTTCACGCCTTTGCGTCCGACCCTGAGCGCGGCGTATTCATCCTGATCTTCCTGCTGTTTGTGGTCGGCGGTTCGCTGACGCTGTTTGCCCTGCGCGCGCCGGTGGTCAAGAGCCATGTCGGCTTCAACCTCTGGTCCCGGGAAACCCTGCTGCTGGGCAATAACCTGGTGCTGGTGGTGGCCGCTTCGATGATCCTGCTCGGCACCTTGTATCCATTGATCCTCGACGCGATGACCGGCGCCAAACTGTCGGTCGGCCCGCCGTACTTCAACGCGCTGTTCATTCCATTGATGGCGATACTGATGGTGGTGATGGCGGTCGGCATGCTGGTGCGCTGGAAAGACACGCCGATCAAATGGCTGATGAGCATGTTGACCCCGGTGTTGCTCGGCAGCGCTGCGCTGGCCGTCGTGGCGGGTGTCGCTTACGGCGATTTCAACTGGGCGGTGCTGGCGACGTTCATGCTGGCTGCCTGGGTGTTGCTGGCCGGTGTGCGGGATATCTTCGACAAAACGCGTCACAAGGGTTTGATCAAAGGTCTGCCGACCCTGACCCGCAGCTATTGGGGGATGCAGATCGCGCATTTGGGCATTGCCGTATGCGCGCTGGGTGTCGTGTTGTCGAGCCAGAACAGTGCCGAGCGCGATCTGCGCCTGGCACCGGGTGAGTCCATGAGCCTGGCCGGTTATCAGTTTGTGTTCGACGGCGCCAAGCACTTCGAAGGGCCGAACTTCACCTCCGACAAGGGCACCGTGCGGGTGATCCGCGATGGCAAGGAAATCAGTGTGCTGCACCCGGAAAAACGCCTCTACACCGTGCAGAACTCGGTGATGACCGAAGCCGGGATCGACGCAGGTTTCACCCGTGACCTTTACGTCGCGCTGGGCGAGCCGCTCGGCGAGGGCGCCTGGGCGGTTCGGGTACACGTCAAACCGTTCGTGCGCTGGATCTGGTTCGGCGGGTTGCTCACAGGTTTCGGCGGTTTGCTGGCGGCGCTGGATCGTCGTTATCGGGTCAAGGTGAAAAGCCGCGTGCGTGAAGCACTCGGCATGACGGGAGCCACCGCATGAGACGTTGGTTGATGCTGTTGCCACTGGCGATTTTTCTGGTGGTTGCTGTTTTTCTGTATCGGGGGCTGTACCTGAACCCGGCCGAGCTGCCTTCGGCGATGATCAACAAACCGTTCCCTGAGTTTTCGCTGCCCTCGGTGCAGGGTGACAAAACCCTGACCAAAGCGGACATTCTGGGTAAACCGGCATTGGTCAACGTCTGGGGCACCTGGTGCATTTCCTGCCGGGTCGAGCACCCGGTGCTGAACAAATTAGCTCAGCAAGGCGTGGTGATCTACGGCGTCAACTACAAGGACGTCAACACCGATGCCCTGAAGTGGCTGGCCGAGTTCCACAACCCGTATCAATTGGACATCCGGGACGATGCCGGCACCCTGGGCCTGAACCTCGGCGTGTACGGCGCCCCGGAAACTTTCTTCATCGACGCCAAGGGCATCATCCGCGACAAATTCGTCGGCGTGATCGACGAACAAGTCTGGCGCGAAAAACTGGCCGCCAAGTATCAGGCGCTGGTCGACGAGGCCAAGCCATGAAGCGCTGGATTGCCGCCGCCGTGCTGGGTTTGAGCATGGCCGGTGTGGCCCACGCGGCCATCGACACCTATGAGTTCGCCAAAGAAGGCGACCGTGAGCGTTTTCGCGAGCTGACCAAAGAGTTGCGTTGCCCCAAGTGCCAGAATCAGGACATCGCCGATTCCAATGCCCCGATTGCTGCCGACCTGCGCAAAGAGATTTTTCGCATGCTCGGCGAGGGCAAGGACAACCAGCAAATCATCGATTTCATGGTCGACCGCTACGGTGATTTCGTTCGCTACAAACCTGCCCTCAACGCCAAAACCGCACTGCTCTGGTTCGGCCCCGCCGGCCTGCTGCTGGGCGGTTTTGTGATCATCGCCGTGATCGTCCGTCGTCGTCGCGTGCAACGCACTGACAGCCCGGACACGCTTTCTGCCGAGGAGCGCGAGCGCCTCGACCACCTGTTGGATAAAACCAAGAATGATTGATTTCTGGCTCGCTGCAGGCCTGCTGCTTCTGGTTGCCCTGAGTTTTCTGCTGATCCCCGTTCTGCGTGGTCGCCGCGCTCAGCTGGAAGAGGATCGCACGGCACTGAACGTCGCGCTTTATCAGGAGCGCGTGGCTGAGTTGCAGACTCAGCAGGAAGAGGGCGTACTCAACGCCGAACAAATGGACTCCGGCCGCGCGGAAGCTGCCCGTGAACTGCTCGCCGACACCGAAGGCGTCGAGGCGCCGCGCGTGTCGCGTCTGGGCAAGCCGTTGCCATTGCTGGCGGCGATTCTGGTTCCGGTGCTGGGCCTTGGGCTGTACCTGCATTTCGGCGCCAGCGACAAAGTCCAGCTGACCCGCGAATTCGCCCAGGCGCCGCAGTCGATGGAAGAAATGACCCGTCGTCTGGAGCGTGCGGTCGCCGCCCAACCGGACTCGGCCGAGGGCTTGTACTTCCTTGGCCGCACCTACATGGCTCAGGACCGTCCGGGCGATGCGGCGAAGATCTTCGAACGCACCGTGAGCCTGGCCGGTCGTCAGCCGGAACTGCTCGGGCAGTGGGCTCAGGCGCAATATTTCGCCGACGGCAAGAAGTGGTCGGACAAGGTCCAGGCCCTGACCGACGAAGCGCTCAAAGCTGATCCGAAAGAAGTCACCAGCCTCGGTCTGCTGGGCATCGCGGCCTTCGAAGGCGAGCGTTATCAGGACGCCATCGACTATTGGAATCGCCTGCTGGCGCAACTGCCGCCGGATGATAAATCCCGCGTTGCGCTGCAAGGCGGCATTACACGGGCCGCCGAGAAACTCGAAGCCAGTGGTGGCAAGGTTGCCCAAACGCCTGCGGTTAAAGCTGCGGCGCTGCTCAAAGTGCAAGTCGAACTTTCGCCAGAGCTGAAAGCCAAGGTCCTGCCGGGTGACAGCGTGTTCATCTTCGCCCGCGCCATCTCCGGCCCGCCCGCACCGCTGGCCGCCAAGCGTCTGACCGTCGCCGACTTGCCGGCAACCGTCGAACTGGGTGATGCCGACGCCATGATGCCGCAGTTGAAACTGTCGAACTTCCCTGAAGTCCAACTGGTTGCGCGCATCTCCCGCGCTGGCCAACCGACTGCCGGCGAATGGATCGGTCGCAGCCAACCCTTGGCCACCAGCACCACCGCGCAACAAAAACTGATCATCGACAGCCCGGATAAATAACAGGAAGCGCCACCATGACCGCCATCGCTCGTATCACTCTCCTCAGTATGGTTTTGGGGTTAAGCGCCTGTGCGGTCCAGCAGCCCGAGCCCACACGGCTGCCGCCAATCCCGCCTTCGGGGCCAAGCACCAAACCGCCTCCAACCACGGCCCCGAGCAAACCGAGCATCCCGGTCAAACCGTCCAAGCCGATTCCACGCACTTCCGCCAGTTTCGCCCCGCCACCGGGGGGCAACAGCCATTGGGATGCGAAACTCGGCGTTTACGTTCTCGATGATCAGACCAACACCTTCTACCGCCAGCGCACCTACTACCGCTGGAACAACGGCTGGAGCCGCTCGATCAGCCCCAACGGGCCATGGGAAGAGACGGACATCCATGGCGTGCCGGGTGGGTTGGGACGGCAATTCGGGCAGTGAATGGAAACGGCGATCTGAGGATCGCCGTTTTGCTTTTTGGGGGGGGAGGAAGGCGATTAAAGAATGGCTCGATAGTGGGTCAACGCCTTGCTCGACCGAATCAGGCCTTGGCGTAACAGCAGATCAAGATAGGTGCCGACATCCATCGGCGGCAGCTTTAGCTGTTTGCGTTGTCGTTGTGCTGCCGCGACAACCGCTGCCGGGTCCAGGTCAAAGAGGTTATCGACGAATTCGTCAGGATGTTGGGCCTCGATGCCAAAAGGTCCGAGTGTTTCATCGGGAAAGTCTTTCTGATTAAAAGTCAATGACACTGGCGTTGCAGCGTATGGCGGCAGCCAGAACATGTCGGTCATCGATGTCGGGCAGTGTGAGCCCTTCGATCAGCTTTTCGTAACCGGATACGCAAGCATCGGGTATGGCCTGATCCATCAAGTCGGACGTGCGATCCAATTGCTCTGTTGTCAGGTCCGGGCGGTTTTTCAGCAGATTGCGCTTCCATTCGTTGTGTATCTCCAGTGACCATCGTGCCCTGAAACGTCCTGAGAGCGCGAGCCACATCAGAAAGTCTCTTAGGGGGCGTTCTCAATTAGTTTCCCCGCCGCGTTGTCGCCTTAAAGCGGGCTAGGCAAGGCGCAGGCCGCTGGGAATGGTGCTCCCTTTCCAAGGCCTGCAACGCAGGCTGGCCCGCTTTAAGGCACAACCCGAAGGGGCCGGGCCTGCTGTTGTGCAGGGCTGCGTTGCTCGAAGCTTATTTGGAATGACCAAACCACACTTCTCGCGCCTTGCCCTGCACAACAGCAGACCCGGCGCGGCGGGGAAACTAATTGAGAACGCCCCCTAGGGAGCGGGGTAAAGAACACATGCGTCATATACAGCGGTAAAAGGGGAATGCCTCACTCGTATCCTGTCCTTAACGCTTGTGCTTGCTCGGCGAGAAGCGTCATTGCTTGCTCGCTGGCGGTGTCGCGCCGGTTTTTATAGTCCATCAAATCGGCAAAGCGCACACGTCGGTGCTTGCCGGTTTTGTGGTAGGACAACTCGCCGGACTCCAGCAGTTTGATCAGGTGCGGGCGTGAGACATTGAGTAAGTCCGCCGCTTCCTGGGTGGTCAGTTCCGCGTGAACCGGGACGACCTTTACCGCGTTGCCTTCTGCCAATGCAGCCAGGATGTCGACCAGCAATCGAAGGGCTGAAGTGGGCAGTTCGACGCTGTGAGCTTCATTTTGCTCATCGAAAATCTGGATGCGTTGGGTTTCGAACTGAGTCGCGAGATAGGCAGCGAGGGCGCGCTGGCCTTCGATAGCAGCCTGAACTTCGCGCGCCATGGGCAAGTTGATCGGTGGGTGGAGGACTAAGGACATGATGAAATTCCAACATTCTGAGTAGCGATGCTGGAAGGCTATTCGAATCAAGCGAAAATCGCAATAAACGAAACAAGAGCTTGTTTAAGGTTCTTTTGCCAGCAAGGTCTGGACGTAATCGACAAACGCCCGAGCCTCCACACTGGCCAGCTCCGGTCCGATCAAATCAACACCCTGTAAAACAACCGAGCGTCGTGATCCGGATTTTTGTGCTTGAGTAAAAGTAACTCTAGGGTTATTTTTTGTTGGGCCGGAGCAAGGAGGCTGGTGGTGCAGAGCAGGTTATTGATCAAAGAGCTGATAGAGGCGGGCTGGACACTGGACCGGGTCACCGGCAGTCATCACATTTTCACTCACCGTTACAACCCTTACACGATACCCGTTCCTCATCCGAAGAAGGATTTGCCGGTCGGGACGGTCAAAAGCATCAGGAGGCGAGCCGGGCTTTATTGCCCGGGAGCCAGTTTGGCAGGAGATCCATAATGCAATACCCAATCTGTATCGAGTGGGGCGACGAGAACACCGCAATCGGTATTCAGATCCCCGATATTCCTGGTGCCGTAACGGCCGGGGATACGTTTGAAGATGCTTACAACGCGGCAGTCGAAATCGCCCACATCATGCTGCAGGAGATCATGGCAGACGGGGAGTCGATTCCGATGCCGACCTCAGCGGCTGCGCACCGCGAGAATCCGGAATTTGCCGACATGGGTTGGGGAATGCTGGAACTCGACATCTCGCAATATCTGGGCAAGACCGAGAAGGTCAACGTGACACTGCCTGGCTACGTGATCCAGCGCATTGACCGTTATGTGCGAGAGCACAATGTCAAAAGCCGCTCCTCCTTTCTCGCGGATGCGGCGATGGAGAAGCTGGTTCGGCATTGAGGGGTATCAACCGAATCGCCTTCGCGGGCAAGCCTCATACCATTACCCCTAAATGTAGGAGCGAGGCTTGCCCGCGAAGCTTTTAGCGTCCTAAGCCGTTGCCAACGAACGCCTTTGCGAAACACTCAAAAACCGCAACAACGCCAACAACGGAAACGCACTACCCACAATCACGATCCACAACCAGCCGCCATGCTCATACACCGCGCTGGCCACCGAAGAACCAAACGCGCCGCCAATGAAGATGCTGGTCATGTACAGCGCATTCAGACGGCCTCGGCTTTTAGCGTCGAGGGTGTAGACCGCGCGTTGGCCGAGGACCATGTTCATTTGCACGCAGAAATCCAGCACCACCCCCGTCACGGCCAGGCCGATAACGCTGTAGACCGGGTGGATGAAGGCGGGCAGGAAGCTCAGGCTGGCGAATAGCAGGGCCAGCAGCGAGGCGATGCGGGTATGGCCAGCATCGGCCAGTCGACCGGCGATGGGTGCAGCAATCGCGCCGATGGCGCCGACCAGGGCGAAGATCGCGATCTGGGTTTGCGACAAGCCATGATTGCGCGACAGCTCCAGTGGTACTGCAGTCCAGAACAGGCTGAATGTGGCGAACATGCAGGCTTGGTAAAACGCGCGCTGACGCAATACCGGCTGCTGACGCAACAGCGTCCAGAGCGAACCCAACAACTGGCCATAAGAAGCGCTGTGATCAGGCTGGCGCTTGGGAATGGTCAGGGCCAGCACAATGCTGATGGCCGCCATCAATACCGCAGCGATGATGAACATCGCACGCCAGCCGAAGTGGTCGGCTATTACGCTGGATACCGGTCGAGCCAGCAGAATCCCCAGCAGCAAACCACCCATGATGCCGCCGACCACGCGGCCGCGCGATTCTTCCGGCGCCAGGTGGGCGGCCAGTGGAATCAGGATCTGTACCGACACCGAACTGAACCCCACCAGCAACGAGATGAGCAGAAACACGTTCGGCTGATCGGTGAACGCCGCGCCCAGCAAACTGGCAATCGCCACCACGGTGGTAATAATCATCAAGCGGCGGTTTTCCAGCAGATCACCCAACGGCACCAGGAAGAACAGACCCAACGCATAACCAATCTGTGTCAGCGAAACGATCAGGCTGGCCATGGTGTCGGTCAGGCCGATGTCCGGCGCGATCAGGCCGATGATCGGCTGGGCGTAGTAGATGTTGGCCACGATGGCGCCGCAACAGAAGGCAAAGAGCAGCACCATGCCTCGGGTCATTGTCGCGGTACCGAGGGGCACCAGAGTCGCTGGATTCATAAAGGGTCTCGTTGAACAAGAAGGAATGCGCAGAGGCTAATCGGCTGGCTAGAGCGGCGGAAGAGGGAACAGGGTGATAGTAATCATGCCTCTGAAGAATGATTGAGAGAGGCCGTTCATTGGGTCTTCAAGCTCCCACAAAAAAAGGCGACCTTCATAGGTCGCCTTTTCATTGGCCTCAGGAATTACTGACCGCTGTAAATCTGATCAAAAACCCCACCATCATTGAAGTGGGTCTTCTGCACAGTGCGCCAGTCACCAAAGGTCTTCTCCACCGAAAGGAAATCAACCTTCGGGAAGCGATCGGTGTACTTGGCCAATACCGCCGGATCACGCGGACGCAGGTAGTTGGCCGCCGCAATCTCCTGACCTTCCGGCGACCACAGGTACTTCAAATATTCCTCGGCAGCAGCGCGAGTGCCTTTTTTCTCGACCACTTTGTCGACCACGGACACCGGAGGTTCCGCTTCAGCGGAAACACTTGGGTAAATCACTTCAAACTGATCCCGACCAAATTCACGCGCAATCATTTCCGCTTCGTTTTCGAAGGTCACCAGCACGTCGCCGATCTGGTTGGTCATGAACGTTGTAGTCGCTGCACGGCCACCGGTATCCAGCACTGGCGCTTGCTTGAACAGTTTGCCGACGAAGGCTTTGGCCTTGTTCTCGTCACCGCCGTTCTTCAGCACATAGCCCCAGGCCGAGAGGTAGGTATAGCGGCCGTTGCCCGAGGTTTTCGGGTTGGGGACGATCACTTGCACGCCGTCCTTGAGCAGATCTGGCCAGTCTTTCAATGCTTTCGGGTTGCCTTTGCGCACGATGAACACTGTGGCCGAGGTGAATGGCGCGCTGTTGTTTGGCAGGCGCGTGACCCAGTTGTCCGGGACCAGTTTGCCGTTGTCCGCCAAGGCGTTGATGTCGGTGGCCATGTTCATGGTGATGACGTCAGCCGGCAGGCCATCGATCACTGAGCGCGCCTGCTTGCTGGAACCGCCGAAGGACATTTGCAGTGTGATGTTTTCGTTGTGCTCGGCTTGCCAGTGTTTCTGGAAGGCAGCGTTGTAGTCCTTGTAGAAATCTCGCATCACGTCGTAGGAAACGTTAAGCAGGGTCGGTGCAGCCTGTGCCACGCTGCCCAAGGCCAGGCCCGCGGCCAGAAGTGAGGCGCCAAAGAGTTTTTTCACTGCGCATTCCTTGTTTTATCAAACATGTTCTATGGAAAGTGTTGGCAATTTGCCAGCGACTATAGCCGGGCTCGCATAGTCCTTTAAAGATTAAAAAGCACTTTGCTTATTCCAGTTTCTTGAACAGCGCATTGCCGCAACGCGAGCAAAATGCTGCGCCGTGTTCGTGACTGTTTTTCTGGCAGGTCGGGCAATCGTGTTGCAGTTGTTCGCCGCGCATGGCGTTGGCCAGTTCCGCGGTAAAGATCCCTGTTGGCACGGCGATGATCGAGTAACCGGTGATCATCACCAGCGACGAAATCACCTGACCCAACGGCGTCCTGGGCACGATGTCGCCAAAGCCCACGGTGGTCAGTGTGACGATGGCCCAATAGATGCCTTTCGGGATGCTGGTGAAGCCGTGTTCCGGGCCTTCGATCACGTACATCAAGGTGCCGAACACCGTCACCAGGGTGCTGACGCTGAGCAGAAACACCACGATCTTCTGCTTGCTGCCGCGCAACGCCGTCATCAAATAGTTGGCTTGCTTCAGATATGGGCTGAGCTTGAGCACGCGGAAAATCCGCAGCATCCGAATGATCCGGATAATCAGCAGGTACTGCGCATCGCTGTAATACAGCGCAAGAATGCCGGGCACGATCGCCAGCAAATCCACCAGCCCATAGAAGCTGAACGCGTAGCGCAGCGGCTTGGGCGAGCAGTACAGGCGCAGACCGTATTCGATGGCGAAAACGATGGTGAAGCCCCATTCGATGTACGCCAGTATGTCGGCGTAGTTCTGATGAACGCTGTCGATACTGTCCAGAATCACGATCACCAGGCTCGCCAGGATGATCAACAACAGAATGCTGTCGAAGCGGCGACCGGCCGGGGTATCGGCTTGGAAAATGATGACGTAAAGGTCTTCACGCCAGTTTTTATTGCTGTCCATGGAGAACGCCTGAACCAAGAATCAGCGAAGCCTAGGTCGATTCTCCCCGGTAGCGCAAGGCGCGCTGTCCATGGCGGCCTGACGCAACACCCGCATACCTGCGCGAATCATCCAGCAGGCGAGGATGAAGGGGGCCGTCAACGTGGCCAGGCCGAGTGCGGCGAACCCCGGTGTGAGCAACACCGCCAGCAGGATTCCCAACAATGGCAGCCAAGGCTGGCGACGATTTTGGCTGAAGGCGAGGGCGGCGAGCACGGCGTTGTAGCCGCTCAAGCCCTGTAAGGCGCTTGAAGTGTCGTGGTGCAGCAAGGCGAAGATGAGACCAGCAGCGGAGCCGAGCAGCGCCCACAGGAAGGCACGACGGTCAGCGATCATCAAACCTGTGGCAATCAGAGCACCGGCCAGCGGATGACCGAGAAACAGCACCTGACCGAGCCCTTTCAATGACGCGGCGAGCAAATTGAGTGTGGTCATTTCGATCAGCGGCGCGGGTTGCTGGGGAGCGGCAAACGACAGTAGCAACCAGCTCATCCCGACAAAGGGCGCGGTGTAGGCGGGCAGGCAATGAAGATCGCGCGAATGCTTGAGCCATTGCTGAGTGAGCATCGCGCTCAGCCCCCCAGCGGCAATGATCAGCGGTGGCAACAGCACCGACCATGGGAAATAAAGGCTCAGCAGCAGACCGAGCAGAATACCGTTGTAACTGAACAGGCCGGCCTGACGATCAACCTTGGTGTACCCGCGACGTTGCGCGGTGAGCAACCCGGCGACCCCTCCCAGCAACGCACCGCCGAGCAGGGCCGGGGCGCTGAGCAGAATCGCCAACAGACACAGGAGACCGCACAGGGGATGGCACTGGAGGAATACCTGGCTGAAGCCGTTGAGCAGAGCGGTGGCCCAGTCGGGGCAGTGGGTGTTGAAGTGGTTGGCAGGCATGTTAAGGGTCGTTCAGTACAGATCGTTCCCACGCTCTGCGTGGGAATGCCGCAATGGACGCTCTGCGTCTGCTCTTGGGACGCAGAGCGTCCCGGGCTGCATTCCCACGCAGAGCGTGGGAACGATCATCGTGTAGGGGTTAAATCAGGGTTTCGATACGCAACGAATTGGTCGACCCCGGCTGCCCGAACGGCACTCCCGCCGTGATCAACAACGTATCCCCCCGCTGAGCCATGCCCTGTGCCTGGGCAATCTCCAGCGCCGTCGAGCACACTTCGTCCACCTGGCGTAGCCGATCGTTGACCACCGAGTGCACGCCCCACGCCACCGTCAAACGCCGTGCAGTTTGCAAATTCGGCGTCAGGTTGAGGATCGGCACCGTTGGCCGTTCCCGCGCAGCCCGCAGGCTCGAGGTGCCGGACTCGCTGTAATTCACCAGCACCGCCACCGGTAGCACGTTGCTGATGCGACGTATCGCGCAACTGATCGCGTCCGACACCGTGGCCTCGGCTTTCGGTCGGCTCACGTCCAGTTGGGCCTGATAGTCCGGGCCGTTTTCCACCTGACGGATGATCTTGCTCATCATCTGCACCGCTTCCAGCGGATACTCGCCGGACGCGGTTTCCGCCGACAGCATCACCGCGTCCGCGCCTTCGGCCACCGCGTTGGCGACGTCAGTGACTTCGGCGCGGGTCGGGGCGGGAGAGAAGCGCATCGACTCCAGCATCTGCGTCGCCACCACTACCGGTTTGCCGAGTTGGCGGCAGGTGCTGATGATGTTTTTCTGGATTTGCGGCACGCTTTCGGCCGGCACTTCCACGCCCAGGTCACCGCGAGCGACCATGATCGCATCGCTCAATTCGGCGATTTCCCGCAGTTGAGTCACGGCCGATGGCTTCTCGATCTTGGCCATCAGGAAGGCCTTGTCGCCGATCAGTGCGCGGGCTTCGAGAATGTCTTCCGGACGTTGCACGAACGACAGCGCGACCCAGTCCACCCCCAGCTCCAGACCGAAGCTCAAATCGCGACGATCCTTGGCGGTCAGCGGGCTCAGGTCGAGCACCGCTTGCGGCACGTTGACGCCTTTGCGATCCGACAGCTCGCCGCCATTGAGCACCGTGGTGTCGATGGCATCGGCGTACTTGGTCACCACCCGCAGGCGTAGCTTGCCGTCGTCCAGCAGCAGGTCCATGCCAGGCGTAAGCGCAGCGATGATTTCCGGGTGAGGCAGGTTGACCCGGCGCTCATCGCCCGGCGTCGGGTCGAGGTCCAGACGCAAGGCCTGACCACGATGCAACTGCACTTTGCCTTGGGAGAATTTGCCGACCCGCAGTTTCGGGCCTTGCAGGTCCATCAGTATCCCCAACGGGTAATTCAGTTGGCGCTCGACTTCACGAATCCACTGATAGCGCTGGGCGTGGTCGGCGTGATCGCCGTGGCTGAAGTTCAGGCGAAAAATATTGACCCCGGCCTGCACCAGCTCACGGATGTCGTCGATCCCGTTGGTGGCCGGGCCAAGGGTGGCGAGAATTTTGACCTTCTTATCAGGCGTCATGTTTAGTGCTCTCGAGAATCAGGATGGCGCGGAAGTCGTTGACGTTGGTGCGGGTCGGCTCGGTGACGATCAGCGCATCCAGCGCGGCGAAATAGCCGTAGCCATTGTTGTTGTCCAGTTCATCGCAGGCAGCGAGGCCGAGGGCGGCAGCGCGGGCGTAACTGTCTGGGGTCATGATGGCGCCGGCGTTGTCTTCGGAGCCGTCGATGCCGTCGGTGTCGCCGGCCAGTGCGTAGACGCCGGGCAGGCCTTTGAGGCTGTCGGTCAGGCTCAGCAGGAATTCGGCGTTGCGCCCGCCACGGCCATTGCCGCGCACAGTGACGGTGGTTTCGCCGCCGGACAGAATCACGCACGGCGCTGCCAGCGGCTGGCCGTGCTGGACGATCTGCCGGGCAATGCCGGCATGGACTTTCGCCACGTCCCGGGATTCACCTTCCAGGTCGCCAAGAATCAACGGACTGAAACCGGCCTGACGGGCTTTCACCGCTGCCGCTTCGAGCGATTGCTGTGGGCGTGCGATCAACTGGAAATGACTGCGGGCCAGGCTCGGATCGCCGGGTTTGACCGTTTCCGATTCCGGGCTTTGCAGCCAGTGACGCACCGAGGCCGGAACTTCGATGTCGTAACGCTTGAGGATCGCCAGCGCTTCGGCCGAGGTGCTCGGGTCGGCCACGGTGGGGCCGGACGCGATGACTGTGGCGAGGTCGCCCGGTACATCGGAAATCGCATAGGTATAAACCGTTGCCGGCCAGCAGGCTTTGCCCAGACGACCACCCTTGATTGCCGAGAGGTGCTTGCGCACGCAATTCATCTCGCCAATGGTCGCGCCGGATTTGAGCAGGGCTTTGTTGATCGACTGTTTGTCGGCGAGGGTGATGCCGGCGGCGGGCAAGGCGAGGAGGGCAGAGCCACCGCCCGAGAGCAGGAAGATCACGCGGTCGTCTTCGCTCAGGTCGCTGACCAGTTCCAGTACCCGTTTTGCCACGGCCAGGCCGGCAGCATCCGGCACTGGGTGTGCGGCTTCGACCACTTCGATTTTTTCGCACGGGGCGCCGTGGCCGTAACGGGTCACCACCAGGCCGGACACTTCGCCCTGCCAGCAGCGCTCGACCACCTGGGCCATGGCGGCTGCGGCTTTACCGGCGCCGATGACGATCACCCGACCGCTGCGATCTTGGGGCAAATGGGCTTCGAGGACGTGCTGCGGATGGGCCGCGTCGATGGCTGTGGCAAACAGTTCGCGCAGCAATTGTTGCGGATCGACCGACATGGCGGGCTCCCAATCTTATTGTTCTTGGTTTACGCAGATGATCGTTCCCACGCTCTGCGTGGGAATGCCTCAATGGACGCTCCGCGTCCGCTTCGGCAGGGACGCGGAGCGTCCCGGGCTGCATTCCCACGCGGAGCGTGGGAACGATCAGCACAGGGTTTTGTGCAGGTTTTACTTATCGCGAATCGAGAAATTCGCCATGTGTTCCAGGCCTTTGATCAGCGCAGAGTGGTCCCAGTTGCTGCCACCGATGGCCGCGCAGGTGCTGAACACTTGCTGGGTATTGGCGGTGTTCGGCAGGTTGATGCCCAATTCGCGAGCGCCGGCCAGGGCCAGGTTCAGGTCCTTCTGGTGCAGGCTGATGCGGAAGCCCGGGTCGAAGGTGCCCTTGATCATGCGTTCGCCGTGAACTTCAAGGATCTTCGATGATGCGAAACCGCCCATCAGCGCTTCACGCACCTTGGCCGGATCGGCACCGTTTTTCGAGGCGAACAGCAGGGCTTCGGCCACGGCCTGGATGTTCAGCGCAACGATGATCTGGTTAGCCACTTTCGCGGTTTGACCGTCGCCGTTGCCACCAACCAGGGTGATGTTCTTGCCCATGGCCTGGAACAGCGGCAGGGCGCGTTCGAAGGCATCGGCATCGCCGCCGACCATGATGCTCAGGGTCGCAGCCTTGGCGCCGACTTCGCCGCCGGAAACCGGGGCGTCGAGGTACTGCGCGCCTTTCTCGTTGATTTTGGCTGCGAAGGCTTTAGTGGCAGTCGGCGAGATCGAACTCATGTCGATCACGACTTTGCCCTTGCTCACGCCAGCCGCAACGCCATCGGCGCGGAACAGCACGTCATCGACCTGCGGGGTATCCGGGACCATGACGATGATGAATTCAGCTTCCTGGGCCACTTCTTTCGGGTTCGCCAGGGCGACGGCACCAGCGGCCACCAGGTCGGCAGGCGCGGGGTCGTGGTGCGCCGACAGGAACAGGCTGTGACCGGCTTTCTGCAGGTTCAACGCCATTGGGTGGCCCATGATGCCGGTGCCGATAAATCCGATTTTAGCCATGAGAAAATCCTCTTGTTTTTGTGTAGCCAAATAATGTGCGCGTGGCTGAGGTAGACACATCCTGTGGCGAGGGAGCTTGCTCCCGCTGGGTTGCGAAGCGACCCCAAAACAGCCACTGCGGTGTGTCAGGTAGAACTCGCTCGCAGGTTTTACGTCTGCTTCGCAGCCGAGCGGGAGCAAGCTCCCTCGCCACAATGGTTCTGTTTCAACTTCAAATCGCGTTATGGGTTTTAAGCCAGCCCAAGCCCGCTTCAGTGGTGGTCAGCGGCTTGTATTCACAGCCAACCCAACCTTGATAACCGATACGGTCCAGGTGTTCGAACAGGAAGCGGTAGTTGATTTCACCGGTGCCCGGTTCGTTGCGCCCTGGGTTGTCGGCCAACTGGATGTGGTTGATCTCGCCCAGGTGCGCAGCCATGGTCCGGGCCAGGTCGCCCTCCATGATTTGCATGTGATAGATGTCGTATTGCAGGAACAGGTTGGCGCTGCCGACCTGCTCGCGAATCGACAGGGCTTGCGCCGTGTTGTTCAAGTAGAAGCCTGGGATGTCCCGGGTATTGATCGCTTCCATCACCAGTTTGATACCCGCCGCTTGCAGCTTGTCGGCCGCGTATTTGAGGTTGGCGACGAAGGTCTTTTCCACGGTGGCATCGTCGACACCTTGCGGACGAATACCGGCCAGGCAGTTGATCTGGGTGTTGCCCAGCACTTTGGCGTAAGCGATGGCCAGATCGACACCGGCGCGGAATTCTTCGACCCGATCCGGTAGGCACGCGATACCGCGCTCGCCCTTGGCCCAGTCACCGGCCGGCAGGTTGAACAGCACCTGGGTCAAGCCATTGGCATCGAGCCTGGCCTTGATTTCGGCGGAGCTGAAATCGTAGGGGAACAGGTATTCGACACCACTGAAGCCGGCCTTGGCGGCAGCGTCGAAACGGGCAAGAAAATCCTGCTCGGTGAACAGCATGGACAGGTTGGCTGCGAAACGCGGCATGGTGGTCTCCTGTAAATATGTGCAGATCCCCTGTGGGAGCCAGCCTGCTGGCGATAGCGGTGGGGCAGTCAACATCAATGTTGAATGTGCCGGCCTCATCGCGAGCAGGCTCGCTCCCACAGGGGTATCGATCAGCAGTTAGTCGAGCAACGAAATCGCCGTTGGCGCATCGTTGCCGACCAGCGCCAGGTCTTCGAATTCGTTGACGGCGTTGATCTCGGTGCCCATGGAAATGTTGGTCACGCGCTCCAGAATGATTTCGACGATCACCGGCACTTTGAACTCCTCGATCAGTTCCTGAGCCTTGCGCAGGGCAGGCTGGATCTGAGCCGGTTCGAACACCCGCAACGCCTTGCAACCCAGGCCTTCGGCGACAGCGACGTGGTCGACACCGTAACCGTTGAGTTCCGGAGCGTTGAGGTTGTCGAAAGACAACTGCACGCAGTAGTCCATGTCGAAACCGCGCTGGGCCTGACGGATCAGCCCCAGGTATGAGTTGTTCACGACAACGTGGATGTATGGCAGCTTGAACTGCGCGCCTACGGCCAGTTCTTCGATCATGAACTGGAAGTCATAGTCCCCAGACAGCGCCACAACCTTGCGGGTCGGATCAGCCTTGACCACGCCGAGTGCGGCCGGAATGGTCCAGCCCAACGGACCGGCTTGACCGCAGTTGATCCAGTGACGCGGTTTGTAGACGTGCAGGAACTGCGCGCCGGCAATCTGCGACAGACCGATGGTGCTGACGTAGCAGGTGTCTTTGCCGAACACCTGGTTCATCTCTTCGTAAACGCGTTGCGGCTTGACCGGTACGTTGTCGAAGTGAGTCTTGCGCTGCAGGCTGGCTTTGCGTTGCTGGCAGTCTTGCAGCCAGGCGCTACGGTTTTTCAACTTGCCGGCGGCTTGCCATTCACGAGCGACTTCGATGAACACGGTCAACGCGGCTGCAGCGTCGGACACGATGCCCAGGTCCGGGGTGAACACCCGGCCGATCTGGGTCGGTTCGATGTCGACGTGAATGAACTTGCGGCCTTCGGTATAAACGTCGACCGAACCGGTGTGACGGTTCGCCCAACGGTTACCGACACCCAGCACCACATCGGACTTCAGCATCGTGGCGTTGCCGTAACGGTGTGAGGTTTGCAGACCGACCATGCCAACCATCAGCGGGTGATCGTCCGGGATGGTGCCCCAGCCCATCAGGGTCGGGATCACTGGAATGCCGGTCAGCTCGGCGAACTCCACCAACAGTTCGCTGGCGTCGGCATTGATGATGCCACCACCGGCCACCAACAGTGGGCGCTCAGCCTGATCGAGCATGGCCAGGGCCTTCTCGATCTGCACGCGGTTAGCGGTCGGCTTGGCCAGCGGCAGCGGTTCATAGGCGTCGATGTCGAATTCGATTTCGGCCATCTGCACGTCGAACGGCAGGTCAATCAGCACTGGGCCAGGGCGGCCGGAGCGCATTTCATAGAAGGCTTTCTGGAACGCGTAAGGCACCTGGCCCGGCTCCATGACGGTGGTCGACCACTTGGTGACCGGCTTGACTATGCTGGTGATATCGACGGCCTGGAAGTCTTCCTTGTGCATCCGGGCCCGGGGTGCCTGGCCGGTGATGCACAGGATCGGGATCGAGTCGGCCGAGGCGCTGTAGAGCCCGGTGACCATGTCGGTACCGGCCGGGCCGGACGTGCCGATGCACACGCCGATGTTACCGGCCTTGGTGCGGGTGTAGCCCTCGGCCATGTGCGAGGCGCCTTCAACGTGGCGAGCGAGGACGTGATCGATGCCACCGACCTTTTGCAAGGCGGAGTACAGCGGGTTGATCGCGGCGCCCGGGATGCCAAAAGCGGTATCAACCCCTTCACGGCGCATCACCAGAACGGCGGCTTCGATTGCTCTCATTTTGCTCATGGTTTTGTGCCTCTTACGTTTTATAATTGTATACAAGTGGCTTTGCGCAGAGTGTATTCACGGCGGACGGCGCAGGTCAATCCATTTTCTCAAGCAGCTGTTTCATTCGTCGGAAGCCCGAAGGACTGTGGCTTTTCGTCGCATGTGGCGCTTTTCGAGAATTATTGTATACAAAAAAATAATTCATTGTGTTCTATTTGTTGCATCGGATTGCGCAACAGAAGGTAATCCAACGGCTTTCCCAATAACAAAATGAGGACGGCACCATGAGCGCTTTAACCTTGAACGTTGCAGTCAACCTGGCCAACCAGGCCATCTCCGCAGGCCGCGCAATCTCTGCCGCGCCCTTGACCGTTGCCGTGCTGGACGCCGGCGGGCACTTGATAACGCTGCAGCGCGAAGACGGCGCCAGCCTGCTACGCCCGCAGATCGCCATCGGCAAAGCCTGGGGCGCCATCGCCCTGGGTAAGGGCTCACGCCTGCTGGCCCAGGACGCCCAACAACGCCCGGCGTTCTTCGCCGCGCTGAATAGCCTGGGGCAGGGCAGCGTCGTCCCGGTACCGGGGGGCGTGTTGATTCGGGATCAGGATGGGAGTGTGTTGGGGGCGGTGGGGATCAGCGGTGATTTGTCTGATGTGGATGAGCAGTGTGCGATCAGAGCGATCGAGACGCAGGGGTTGAGGGCGGATGCGGGGGTGATTGGTTGATCTTCAGCGTCTGAACAGTCGCCATCGCGAGCAGGCTCGCTCCCACAGGGATGTTTGTTCACACGTATTTTGTGTTCACAGAGATCCAATGTGGGAGCTAGCCTGCTAGCGATTGCTATCTCCCGGACACATCCTGCCAACAGTCTGTACATCTCAATCGAGTCAGCCGAGCTAGCCTTCCCAGGATCAATTCATGGGAGAGGCAAAGGAATGTCTGGCTTACCTGCTTCACATCGCCTACGACGCGGTCGCTATGCTGAAACCAACCGAATTTATCTGCTGACTACCAATACGTTTGGACGAACACCGATATTCAAAAATTTTGCGCTGGGTCGTTTGGTCGTGGATCAGTTCAGAACTGCGCAGCATCAAGGCATCGCAAATTCATTGGCCTGGGTTGTAATGCCCGATCATTTCCATTGGTTGGTTGAGTTATAGCAGGGATCATTGAGTGACCTCATGCAGAAGACCAAGTCGATGAGCACCAAAACGGTAAATCGTTTTACTGGTCACAAGACCACTCTTTGGCAGAAAGGCTTTCATGACCGGGCTCTGCGGCGAGAGGAGGATCTGGTGACGGTGGCGCGATATGTCGTGGCCAATCCATTGCGGGCTGGTCTGGTGAAAAAGCTTGGCGACTATCCGCTGTGGGATGCCATTTGGGTTTGAACTGACATCGAGTTGTCTTCATCGCTAGCAGGCTAGCTCCCACAGGGGATTTTGTTTACGCCATCGATCAAATGTGGGAGCTAGCCTGCTGGCGATAAATGCACCGCGGTCTATCAGTCCAGCTCACACCCCTTAAGCACCAACCGGATAATCGTCTGCGCCGCCGCCTCATAGTCGGCCTCATCCAGCTTGGCTTTACCGGTAACCGCAGAGATCTGCCAGTCGAAGTCGGCATAGGTCTGGGTCGCGGCCCAGATGCTGAACATCAGGTGGTTGGGGTTGATCGGGGCGATCTGGCCGCGGTCGATCCAGGTCTGGATGCAGTCGATGTTGTGCCTGGCCTGGCCGTTGAGCTGCTCGACCAGGTCGGGGCTCAGGTGCGGGGCGCCGTGCATGATTTCGCTGGCGAACACCTTGGAGGCGAAGGGCAGGTCACGGGAGATGCGGATTTTCGAGCGAATGTAGCCGCTCAGCACTTCGCTGGGCACGCCGTCGGCGTTGAACGGCGTCGAGGCCTGCAGGATTGGCTCGATGATGCTTTCCAGGACCTCGCGGTAGAGATTTTCCTTGGATTTGAAGTAGTAGTAGACGTTGGGCTTGGGCAGCCCGGCCTTGGCCGCGATGTCACTGGTTTTGGTCGCAGCGAAGCCCTTGTCGGCAAATTCTTCACTGGCGGCACGCAGGATCAGTTCTTTGTTGCGCTCGCGGATGGTGCTCATAAACCAAGGAGTTCCTTGCCTGTTCTGGCGGTTGCGCATGGTAGCACCGGCCTCGCGCGGCGCTCAAGAATGCCCCGTCTGGCCTCGGGTCGCGCTATGCTGCGCACCATTCATTCAAGAAGGAAACCTGATTCATGGCAGGAAGCAGTTTGCTGGTGCTGATCGACGACATCGCCACCGTACTGGACGATGTGGCGTTGATGACCAAAATGGCCGCGAAGAAGACCGCCGGCGTGCTTGGCGACGATCTGGCGCTCAATGCCCAGCAGGTTTCCGGCGTGCGTGCCGAGCGGGAAATCCCGGTGGTGTGGGCCGTGGCCAAAGGCTCGTTCCTCAACAAGCTGATCCTGGTGCCGTCGGCCTTGGCCATCAGTGCGTTCATTCCGTGGCTGGTCACGCCGTTGTTGATGGTCGGTGGCGCTTACCTGTGCTTTGAAGGCTTTGAGAAACTCGCCCACAAGTTCCTGCACAGCAAAGCTGAAGATCAGGCCGAACACGCAGAATTGGTCGAGGCCGTGGCCAACCCGGCGGTCGATCTGGTGGCGTTCGAGAAGGACAAGATCAAAGGGGCGATCCGTACCGACTTCATCCTCTCGGCGGAAATCATCGCCATCACCTTAGGTACCGTGGCTGCCGCTTCGCTGACCCAGCAAGTGATCGTGCTCTCGGGCATCGCCATCGTCATGACCATCGGCGTCTACGGCCTGGTAGCCGGCATCGTCAAACTCGATGACCTCGGTCTGTGGCTGACCCAGAAGCCCGGTCAAATGGCCAAAAGCATCGGCGGCGGGATTCTGCGTGCAGCGCCGTACATGATGAAAAGCCTGTCGGTGATCGGTACCGCGGCGATGTTCCTGGTCGGCGGCGGGATTCTGACCCACGGCGTGCCGGTGGTTCATCACTGGATCGAGAGTGTCAGCGCGGGTGCTGGTGGGGCCGGGTTTATCGTGCCGACGTTGCTGAATGCTGTGGCCGGGATTATTGCCGGTGCGGCGGTTTTGGTGGGCGTAATGGCTGTCGGCAAGCTTTGGAAAACGGTGAAAGCCTGAACCTGTGGGAGCGAGCCTGCTCGCGATAGCGGTCTAGCAGTCAACATTGATGGTGAATGTGATGGCCTCATCGCGAGCAGGCTCGCTCCCACAGTTGATTGGTGGTGTTTGAGACGCCGCGCATAAAAAGGCCATTCGACGCAAATCGAATGGCCTTTTTTATTGTCGACAGAATTACTCGGCGACCTGCAGCTTGCGCGACTCGGTGTACACGTAACGCACTTTTTCATACTCGAACGGCGTGTTCAGTTGGCCGTAACGGAAGCTGTTCTGATAGCGCTTGTCGATGACGCGAAGTGCCCAGACTTCCGGATGGTTGGAGCTGACTTCGGCCACGTTCAGGAAGTTGATCGCCGATTCGCCGGTGTAATCCACCACCAGGCCTGCAGTGTCACGCAGGTTTGACGGGCCGAGGATCGGCAGCACGAAGTAGGCGCCACCCGGTACGCCGTAGAAGCCCAGTGTCTGACCGAAGTCTTCGCTCTGGCGCGGCAGCCCCATGGCGGTGGCCGGGTCCCACAGGCCAGCGACACCGATGGTGGTGTTGAGCAGCAGGCGCGCGGTGGTTTCCATCGAACGCTGACCTTTGAATTGCAGCAAGCTGTTCACCAGGTTTGGCACATCGCCGACGTTGTTGAAGAAGTTGCTGACGCCGGTGCGCAGGAAGCTTGGGGTGATGTAGCGATAGCCGTTGACCACGGGCAGGAACACCCATTGGTCGAAACGGTAGTTGAAGTGGTAGACGCGGCGGTTCCATTCTTCCAGCGGGTCGTAGACGTTCAGCGCGTTGAGCGTCGAACGTTCGAACTCGCGCTGATCCAGCCCCGGGTTGAATTTGAGTTTGCTCAGCGGTTCCTTGAAGCCGTCACTATCGACCACCACAGGTGCATTGGCTTTGCTGTTGTCGGCATTGGCGACGCCTGCACAGAGTAACGCTGCGATCAGCAAGGGGTATTTAGCCACGGAAAAACTCCAGCATGGCGTCGCTGTTGACGCGATAGTTGAGGTTGCCGCAATGGCCGCCCAATGGATAAACAGTCAAACGGTCGCCGAAGGTGCGGCGCAGAAACCCCAGGTCGCCAGGGCCGAGGATCACGTCGTCGGCGTTGTGCATGACGGCGATTTTCGGGCTGTCGTGCAGGTAGTCCTTGAGTGCATACAGGCTGACCTGATCGATCAGTTGCAGCAGGCTGCCGCCGTCGGTGCGGGCGCGCCACATCGGAATGACCTGTTCGGTCAGGTAGCAGTCGAAGTCGCATTGCAGTGCGCGTTTGAGAAACGGCGTGAGGGTGGTGCCTTCGGTGATCGGGTATTTCGGTGGCGTGATCAGGCCGCGGCGGTTGATCAGGTCCGAGGTGAAGGCGATGTCCGCTGCCGAGAAACGGAACGAAGTGCCAATCAGCATGGCCATCTGTTCGTTGCTCAAGTGCTGCTTGGACTGCTGGAAGTCGTAGAGCAGGGCATCGTTGAGGTCGATGTAGCCCTTCTGCTGGAAGTAGCGGGTCAGTTTGTCCAGTACCAGTTCATAGAAGGTGGTGCTGTTGTTGATGCCCTTTACCTCTGTCTGTACCAGCTTGTCCAGGTTGGTGACCGAGGTGTAAAGGTTGACCGGTGGGTTGAGCAGCAAGACTTTCTTGAAATTGAAGCTGCGACGGGTTTCATCCAGGTGCGCGACAAATGCCGCATCCAGTGCGCCAAGGCTGTAACCGGTCAGGAAATAATCGGTGACCGGCAGCTTCGGGTTCTGCGCCCGCACGGCCTGCATCACCCGGTACATGTCTTCGGCATCCTCCTTGGTCACGCCCGGTGTGGCGAAACGCGAAGCGGCGGTCATGAAGTCGAAGCTGGTCGGCGACGACAGCTGCACCACGTGATAGCCGGCCTTGTAGTAGAGCTTTTTCAGGTACTCGTTGAGGGTGCTGTCATAGCGTGCACCCGTGCCGGAAATCAGGAAGATCAACGGTGCCGCTTGATCTTGCGTGGCGATGCGGTAGGTGAGTTTCTTTACCGGCCAGAAGTTGTCCGGCAGGCTGAATTCACGCTCGGGGCGCAACGTGACGCTGCGATCCTCCTGATTGATATCGTCGTCGAGCGGCAACTCCGGGCGTAACTCCGGCGGTGTTGTGGCGATAGTCGCCTCGAACGGGTTGGTCAGGGGGTAGCCGTAACTGGCGGCATCAATGTCGGCCGCCAGTGCGGACGCACTTAAAATCAAGCCGCCAAACAGGGCGGCGCAGCGCAAGGAACGGAGCATGACTAGATCCCTTAGAGGAAGGTGCCGGATGAAGTTCGCAGGCTATGACCACAGGATTTGCGCCAAAGTGCCATGATGGGCACCAATCAGGCCTGATTTCGGAGCAACGGTAGCTGGACGATACACTTTGCAGCTATTTGATGAACAGTTATCTGTTGATGTCACTTGCTTACCGCGGGCGGGGGATTAAGCTGGCCGCCGATTTCGTTTATTGGAGTGTTGCATGTCCCGCCGTCTGCCCGTGATCCTGTTGCTCGTTCTTCTGCCATTATGGCTGGCCGCCAGTTATGGCGCGCGTTATGGCTTCATGGAGGATGCGCAATGGGTCGGCATCTGCGTGGATGAGGCCAGTCGTTGGGAATGCCAGATTCGGTCGAACCTGGGCTTGATGATTCATTTCAAGGTGTTGGGCTGGACGGCAATGGCCGCCGCCGTGATTGGTTTTGTTCTACCAGGGCGAGCGGGGTGGTGGCTGGCGGTGCTGGCGCTGGTGTTCGGGTTTCCGGCGCTGGCGTTGTACAACACCACGTTGGCGGTGTTTGCGGTGGTGATTGCTGCTTTGCGTCTGGTCCGGGCTTCTCGTAGCGCCTGATAAAAAAGATCCCAGTCTGCGGCAGCGCCCACAGGCGCGTAGGAGCTGCCGAAGGCTGCGATCTTTTGATCTTGCTTTGTTGATCAGCCCTTGCGAACCCGCAAGCTGCGCCACAACGCCGCCACCATCAACACACTCACCAGCGCCCAACCCCAGGCCTGCTGGTTCTGCAAACCTTCTTGATACAACTGTGGCGCAATGCCGGCGCCGATGATGAAGGTCAGCAGGGCGATTTCCCGGCGCGGCACACTGACCGGACGGCACAGGTACACCAGCGCCGGCAGGATGAACGCGACACTCGGGAAGCTGCGATAACGCGGGTCGAACACCAGTTCCAGCATTATCACCGCCGCGGCAAAACCTGCCGCGGCCAGCCACCAGCCAGCGCGACGCTCCAGTGCATTGAAGGCGCGTTCACGCCAGCCAGTACGAGCGCTCAAGGTCAGCGCAGCATGGGCCAGCACCAACAGATTCAACCCCGTCAGCAAAGCGACCCATAGCCATTCACTGGCAAACCGTGTGGTGACCCGAGCCAGATCGCCCCAGGCGCCAATCGAACAGGCCGCCAGCGCGCCGAGCAGCGGCAGTACCAGCGCCGCGCGGGTGCTGCGAACGCGACCGCCGAGGATCAGTGTGCCGATGAAGATCAACCCACCCAGCGCCAGCCATTGCGACCAGTACGGCACGTTCGATACCGGTCCGGCGAGTACGCCTTTATCCTGACGATCGGCGTCGAACAATCCCCAGTAACCTCCGACCGCACCTTCGCTGGCGCGTTTCCAGGGCTGGTCGAATGCCTCGATCAGGTTGTAATGCCAGCCTTGCTGTTCGGCCATGATCACAAAGCTACGAATAAACTTGGCTTCATTGACCCGGCTCGGCAGCGCGGTTTCGCGCTGACGGCCTTCGCTCGGCCAACCGGTTTCGCCAATCATCACGTCTTTGGGCGCGAATTTGTTGCCGAACACCTGACGCACTTCGGCCACATGCTGCAGCGCGGCGTCGATGTTCGACGGATCGTCTTCCCAGTACGGCAGCAAATGAATGGTCAGGAAGTCCACCGCCGGAGCGATTTCGGGATGCTTGAGCCAGAATTCCCAGACGTCGGCGTAGGTCACCGGTTGTTTGACCTGACTTTTGACCTTGTTAATCAGCGTCGCCAACTGTGCGCCGGTGACTTCCTTGCGCAGCAGGGTTTCATTACCTACGATCACCGAGGTCACTACATCGGCGTTGGCATTGGCCGAGGCGATCAGCAGGTCGACCTCCTTGGCGGTGTCCACCGGGTTGCTGTTGACCCAGGCGCCGATCATCAGCTTCAAGCCGTGCTTGCGTGCCAGGTCGGGCAGGGCCTCAAGGCCAGTCATGGAATAAGTACGGATGCATTCGAAACGGGTTGCCAGCAGTGCGAGGTCGGCGTCCATGCGCTCGGGGCGCAGTTTGAACGGCACATCGAACGGCGATTGGTCTTTGTCGAACGGGGTGTAGGAGGCGCATTGCAGCTTGTGTGTTGCGCTGGCCACGTCCGGCAGGATCACCGGTTTGCCGAGTCCATACCAGAAGCCACCGAGGGCAAAAAGCCCCAACAGGCAGGCAAATAAATAAGCAAGAAGAGGAAAGCGGGATGTCGCGGGCATGGTCAGGCCGTCTGGGAACAAAGCCGCGCATGTTACCTGCATTTGTCCCGCGCTTGGTGGCCCGCATAATTTTGACATGCAAAGTTTGGGCGGGGTGGCGGATGGATTTGCGACGGTTGCAATTAATGGCCTTCTGATGTCGTTTCTCGATGCCTTGAGGTCGCTGGCAGAGCAGGTCGTCGTTGGCGTCAGGTTGATTATCGTGGCGTCAGTACTCCGCTGATGTTTGAACGAGTTTGCGGTGAGGCGTGATGGGGGCGCTGTGCACCATAACAATACGTTGAGCGGCTCGGCATCCGTCGAGCGCAGCACTTTCGGGGAAGTAACGATGAAGATGCGACGACTCTTGGGCGCAGGTGCCGCTTTGGTGCTGGCGATCAGTTCTACGATGGCCAGTGCTGAAGGCAAGGCAGTGACGATCGGTTATGTAGACGGCTGGTCGGACAGCGTCGCCACGACCAACGTGGCCGCGGAAGTGATCAGACAGAAACTCGGTTATGACGTGAAGCTGCAAGCGGTTGCCACCGGGATCATGTGGCAGGGTGTGGCCACTGGCAAACTCGACGCCATGCTGTCGGCGTGGCTGCCCGTGACTCACGGTGAATACTGGACCAAGAACAAGGATCAGGTCGTCGATTACGGCCCGAACTTCAAGGATGCGAAAATCGGTCTGATCGTGCCGGAGTACGTCAAGGCCAAGTCGATTGCCGATCTGAAAACCGACGACAGCTTCAAAAATCGTATCGTCGGTATCGATGCCGGTTCAGGCGTGATGCTCAAGTCCGAGCAGGCGATCAAGGACTATGGCCTGGACGGCTATACCCTCAAGGCCAGTTCCGGCGCCGGCATGATTGCCGAGCTGACCCGTGCCGAGAAGAAAAACGAATCCATTGCCGTCACCGGTTGGGTGCCGCACTGGATGTTCGCCAAGTGGAAACTGCGCTTCCTGGAAGACCCGAAAGGCGTTTACGGCGCAGCTGAAACCGTGAACAGCATCGGCAGCAAAGAACTGGCAACCAAAGCGCCTGAAGTTGCGAAGTTCCTGAAGAACTTCCAGTGGGCGTCGAAAGACGAAATCGGCCAAGTCATGTTGGCGATTCAGGACGGTGCCAAGCCTGAAGCAGCAGCGAAGGATTGGGTGGCCAAACACCCGGATCGCGTTGCCGACTGGGTCAAATGATTTGATCTGAAGCGTCTAGTCAGCACCTATCGAGGCCCCTTGGCATTTATGCCAAGGGGCCTTTTGCTTTTTTATGTGTTTAACGCATGCATGAGAAATGGCGACTCTGTCATGTCGTTCTAATACTAAGGTCGTCTGGAACCTGTCCGGCAGCCGCATAGAGTGGATACCGTTCCAACTAAATCTGTGCTGCGAGGATAAAAACAATGAACGACAGCATTTACCTCTCGATTCAAAACAGCCCGCGCTTCAAGGAGCTGGTCAGCAAGAGAGAACGATTCGCCTGGATTCTTTCAGCGATCATGCTTGGGCTGTACTCCGGATTCATTCTTTTGATTGCTTACGGGCCGCATATCCTGGGCGCAAAAATCAGCCCCGAGTCCTCAATTACCTGGGGCATTCCGATCGGTGTCGGGCTGATTGTTTCGGCCTTTATCCTGACGGGCATCTACGTGCGACGCGCCAATGGCGAATTCGACGACTTGAACAATGCGATTCTCAAGGAGGCTCAGCAATGATCCGGCGTCTAATGGCTCTATTGAGCATCGCAGCCTTCGCACCTGGCGCCTGGGCGGCTGAAGCCCTGACGGGTGCGGTACAGAAACAACCACTCAACATTTCCGCGATCCTGATGTTCGTGGCATTCGTGGGTGCAACCCTGTGCATCACTTACTGGGCTTCCAAGAAAAACAACTCGGCCGCCGACTACTATGCGGCGGGCGGCAAGATCACCGGTTTCCAGAACGGCTTGGCGATTGCCGGTGACTACATGTCCGCGGCGTCCTTCCTGGGTATTTCCGCCCTGGTGTTCACCTCCGGCTACGATGGCCTGATCTACTCGATCGGCTTCCTGGTGGGTTGGCCGATTATTCTGTTCCTGATCGCCGAGCGCCTGCGGAACCTGGGCAAATACACCTTTGCCGACGTGGCGTCCTACCGCCTCGGGCAAACCCAGATCCGCTCGCTGTCGGCATGCGGTTCGCTGGTGGTGGTGGCGTTCTACCTGATCGCGCAAATGGTGGGTGCTGGCAAGCTGATTCAGCTGTTGTTCGGTCTCGACTATCACGTTGCGGTGATCCTGGTCGGTATCCTGATGTGCATGTACGTGCTGTTCGGCGGCATGCTGGCGACCACGTGGGTGCAGATCATCAAGGCGGTGCTGTTGCTGTCCGGTGCCTCGTTCATGGCACTGATGGTGATGAAGCACGTCAACTTCGACTTCAATGCGCTGTTCTCCGAGGCGATCAAGGTTCACCCTAAAGGTGAAGCAATCATGAGCCCGGGCGGCCTGGTGAAAGATCCAGTTTCGGCGTTCTCCCTCGGCCTGGCACTGATGTTCGGTACCGCTGGTCTGCCGCACATCCTGATGCGCTTCTTCACCGTGAGCGACGCTAAAGAAGCGCGTAAAAGCGTGCTGTATGCAACTGGCTTCATCGGCTACTTCTACATCCTGACCTTCATCATCGGCTTCGGCGCGATCTTGCTGGTCAGCACTAACCCGGCCTTTAAAGATGCGGCTGGCGCGCTGATGGGCGGCAACAACATGGCGGCGGTGCATTTGGCCAACGCGGTGGGTGGCAGCATCTTCCTGGGCTTCATCTCGGCGGTGGCGTTCGCAACCATCCTGGCGGTGGTGGCTGGTCTGACCCTGGCCGGTGCTTCGGCAGTGTCCCATGACCTGTACGCCAGTGTGATCAAGAAGGGCAAGGCCAACGAGAAGGACGAGATCCGTGTCTCGAAAATCACCACCATCGCTCTGGCGGTGCTGGCGATCGGCTTGGGCATACTGTTCGAGAAGCAGAACATCGCGTTCATGGTGGGCCTGGCGTTCTCCATCGCGGCAAGCTGCAACTTCCCGGTACTGCTGCTTTCCATGTACTGGAAGAAGCTGACGACTCGTGGTGCGATGATCGGCGGCTGGCTGGGTCTGGTCAGTGCTGTTGGCTTGATGGTGCTGGGGCCAACCATCTGGGTGCAGATCCTGGGTCACGAGAAGGCGATCTTCCCGTATGAATACCCGGCGTTGTTCTCCATGGCCATTGCGTTTGTCGGGATCTGGTTCTTCTCGGTCACTGACAAGTCGGCCGAAGGTGTGAACGAGCGGGCGCTGTTCTTCCCGCAGTTTGTCCGTTCGCAGACCGGGTTGGGGGCGAGTGGGGCGGTTTCGCACTAAGGCTTTGAGTTTCTATATATAAGCTGAGCTACACAAAATGCCCTGGTCGAGAGATTGGGGCATTTTTTATTGGGCGGTTATCGGACTCTGTTCGGCTTGCTCGCGAAGGCGGCCTGATAGCGCGCCGGGCTCTTTGATCGTTTACATATCCGTTTCTGCGGTAACGGCCACTTATGGTTTCGTTTTTACAACGAGTCACTTTGGAAAAGCCCCAAAGTAACCAAAGGGCTTCTGCCCCGCCATTCGGTGCCTCGCCTAGGCTCGGCATGCCCTCACTCCGGCATTGCTCCGGGGGCCCGCCGCCATCGGCCATCCATGGCCGGGGGCGGCTACCGCGGCATCCTTGCCGCGGTGCCCCCTACGCAACGCCTGCGTTCGGCCTCTGGGAAAGGGGCGGCAGATCAAGATCAAAAGCCAAAGCCAAAGCAACGGCAACGGCAAGATCAACAGCTTCGCGAGCAAGCCCGCTCCCACAGGGATGATGTGCATCTGCAAGAGGCTGGTCGGCTGTCAGGCCGCCATCGCAGGCAAGCCAGCTCCCACAATGGAGCGGCGTACCACGGCGCTTTTCACTACTCTATAGGCCGAGCGTTAGCTCGCCTGCAGCTGTTGATTTTGATGCACCGCCCCCTCGTGAGGCCGAGTGGAGGTTCTGCGCAGTGGGCAACCCGGCATGGATGCCGGGTTAGCCGCGCACGGCCATGGATGGCCGATCGCGGCGGGCCCACGGAGCAGGACCGGAGCGAGGGCATGCCGAGCCTGGGCGAGGCACCGAACGACAGGGGCAAAAGCCCTTGGTTACTTGGGGCTTTTCCAAGTGACCCGCTGTAAGAGCGGAACCGTCAGCCGGCGCAACCGAAGAAACGGATATGTACACAACCATAGAGCCCGGTCGGCCCTCAGGCCGTCGCGTAACTCAACGTCAGGCACAAACAAAAACGGCCCCTATCTAAATAGAGGCCGTTTCCGGTACAGCTCAAGACGTTATCGCAAGACGGCTCTTATCAGCGGTCTTCAAGCCGGGTGATATCACGCGACTCATAGCCAGTGTACAGCTGACGCGGACGGCCAATCTTGTACGGGCTGGAGAGCATTTCTTTCCAGTGGGAAATCCAGCCGACAGTCCGCGCCAGAGCGAAGATCACGGTGAACATGCTGGTCGGAATGCCGATCGCCTTGAGGATGATCCCCGAGTAGAAGTCGACGTTCGGGTACAGCGAGCGTTCGATGAAGTACGGATCGGTCAGGGCGATCTCTTCCAGGCGCATGGCCAGTTCGAGTTGCGGATCGTTGGTGATGCCCAGCTCTTTCAGCACTTCGTCGCAGGTTTGCTTCATGACGGTGGCGCGTGGGTCGCGGTTTTTGTAAACCCGGTGACCGAAGCCCATCAGTTTGAACGGATCGTTCTTGTCCTTGGCCTTGGCGATGTACTTGTCGATGTTCGAAACATCGCCAATCTCGTCAAGCATGGTCAGAACGGCTTCGTTCGCACCGCCGTGGGCAGGGCCCCACAGTGCAGCGATACCGGCAGCGATACAGGCGAACGGGTTGGCACCCGACGAGCCGGCCAGGCGTACGGTAGAAGTCGATGCGTTCTGCTCGTGGTCGGCATGGAGGATGAAGATCCGGTCCATGGCCTTGGCGAGTACCGGGCTGATCGGTTTGATCTCGCACGGGGTGTTGAACATCATGTGCAGGAAGTTTTCCGCGTACGACAGGTCGTTGCGCGGGTACATCATGGGTTGGCCCATGGAGTACTTGTAAACCATTGCGGCCAGGGTCGGCATCTTGGCAACCAGGCGGATCGCGGAGATTTCGCGATGCTGCGGGTTATTGATGTCGAGGGAGTCGTGGTAGAAGGCCGAGAGGGCACCCACTACGCCGCACATGACGGCCATCGGGTGAGCGTCGCGACGGAAGCCGTTGAAGAAGGTCTTCAATTGCTCGTGAACCATGGTGTGGTTCTTCACGGTGCCGACGAACTGGGCCTTCTGTTCTGCGGTCGGCAATTCGCCGTTGAGCAGCAGATAGCAGGTTTCCAGGTAGTCCGACTTTTCAGCCAACTGTTCGATCGGGTAGCCGCGGTGCAGCAGAATGCCGTTGTCGCCGTCGATATAGGTGATCTTCGACTCGCAGGAGGCAGTCGACATGAAACCAGGGTCAAAGGTGAAACGGCCCGTGGCCGTCAGGCCCCGAACGTCGATAACATCGGGACCAACGGTGCCGGTTAAAATGGGCAGCTCGACGGGGGCTGCGCCCTCGATGATCAACTGCGCTTTTTTGTCAGCCATGTGGCCTCCTATTTATGCTTGAAATCATCAGACAGACCCCCCACGCAGGGCCCGCACCACTATAGTGAGATAAATTCGAATGTCAATTTGCCTAAAGTCTTGCTCCAGAAGGCTTTAACCGGACTTTTTCCTCGAAATTGACTGCCATTTACGCCTTTTATGTCACTTGTGCAATCAGCTA
Source organism: Pseudomonas sp. NPDC089918 (assembly GCF_050280605.1). Lineage (NCBI taxonomy): Bacteria > Pseudomonadati > Pseudomonadota > Gammaproteobacteria > Pseudomonadales > Pseudomonadaceae > Pseudomonas > Pseudomonas sp. NPDC089918. The sequence goes on from NZ_JBNNVP010000040.1 coordinate 55,518, forward strand.
TTAGGGGAAGGTGAACGCGTTGTCATTAGTAGCCTAACTGTCTATACTCGGCCACCGACCGCCAGGGGCTTTTGGGCCTGCTTTATTGGGGGTCGCATCCCTGGGTGGTGGTTACCTGACCAGTGCACTCCCCAACAACTTTGCCCTGATTGTTAGGGGCTCTTCAGTGTGAAAAAAAGCCGTGAAAAGCCAACGACCTGTAAACCTAGACCTAAGGACCATCAAACTCCCCATCACCGGCGTTACGTCGTTTCTTCACCGTGTTTCCGGCATCATCCTCTTCCTGGGCCTTGGCTTCATGCTTTATGCATTGGGCAAATCTCTGGGTTCCGAGGAAGGTTTTGCCGAGGTGAAGGCATGCTTGACCAGCCCGCTGGCCAAGTTCGTAGCATGGGGCCTCCTGTCCGCTCTTCTGTATCACCTGGTAGCCGGTGTGCGCCATTTGATTATGGATATGGGCATCGGTGAGACGCTGGAAGGCGGCAAACTGGGCTCGCAAATCATTATCGCCGTATCTGCGGTGTTGATCGTTCTGGCGGGAGTTTGGATATGGTAACCAGCGTTACGAACCTGTCGCGTTCGGGCCTCTATGACTGGATGGCACAGCGTGTGTCTGCGGTCGTTCTCGCGGCTTATTTCATCTTCCTGATCGGATACCTCGTTGCGAATCCAGGCATTGGCTACGACCAATGGCATGCCCTGTTCGCCCACAACGGGATGCGTATCTTCAGTCTGCTGGCCCTTGTAGCCCTGGGCGCTCACGCCTGGGTCGGCATGTGGACCATCGCGACTGACTACCTGACGCCGATGGCGCTGGGCAAGTCCGCGACTGCAGTACGTTTCCTTTTCCAGGCAGTATGCGGCGTTGCGATGTTCGCTTACTTCGTCTGGGGTGTGCAGATTCTCTGGGGTATCTGATCCATGGCTAACATTCCAACGATTTCTTTCGACGCCATCATTATTGGTGGCGGCGGTGCCGGCATGCGCGCAGCGCTGCAACTGGCACAAGGCGGTCACAAGACTGCCGTGATCACCAAGGTTTTCCCGACGCGTTCGCACACCGTATCGGCTCAGGGTGGCATCACCTGCGCTATCGCTTCTGCGGACCCGAACGATGACTGGCGCTGGCACATGTACGATACCGTCAAGGGTTCCGACTACATCGGTGACCAGGACGCTATCGAATACATGTGTCAGGAAGGCCCGGCTGCGGTGTTTGAACTGGACCACATGGGTCTGCCGTTCTCCCGTACCGAGCAAGGCCGTATCTATCAGCGTCCATTCGGCGGTCAGTCGAAGGATTACGGTAAAGGCGGGCAGGCTGCCCGTACCTGCGCCGCTTCCGACCGTACCGGTCACGCGCTGCTGCACACCCTTTATCAGGGCAACCTGAAAGCTGGCACCACGTTCCTTAACGAGTACTACGCTGTTGATCTGGTGAAGAACCAGGACGGCGCATTCGTCGGCGTGATTGCCATCTGCATCGAAACCGGCGAAACCACCTACATCCGCGCCAAGGCTACCGTACTGGCCACCGGCGGTGCAGGTCGTATCTACGCATCGACCACCAACGCCCTGATCAACACCGGTGACGGCGTTGGTATGGCGCTGCGTGCAGGCGTACCGGTACAAGACATCGAAATGTGGCAGTTCCACCCGACCGGCATCGCCGGCGCCGGTGTACTGGTTACCGAAGGTTGCCGTGGTGAAGGTGGTTACCTGATCAACAAGCACGGCGAGCGTTTCATGGAGCGTTATGCTCCGAACGCCAAAGACCTTGCCGGTCGTGACGTCGTTGCCCGTTCGATGGTTAAAGAGATCATCGCCGGTAACGGTTGCGGTCCGAATGGCGACCACGTAATGCTCAAACTCGACCACCTGGGCGAGGAAGTGCTGCACAGCCGTCTGCCAGGTATCTGCGAACTGTCCAAGACTTTCGCACACGTTGACCCTGTTGTTGCTCCGGTTCCGGTCGTTCCGACCTGCCACTATATGATGGGCGGCGTTCCGACCAACATTCACGGTCAGGCAATCACCCAGAACGACGAAGGCGTCGACGAAATCATCCCTGGCCTGTTCGCAGTGGGTGAAGTGGCGTGCGTATCGGTTCACGGCGCCAACCGTCTGGGCGGCAACTCGTTGCTTGACCTGGTGGTATTCGGCCGCGCTGCCGGCCTGCACCTGGAAAAAGCGCTGAGCGACGGTATCGAATACGATGACGCCACCGACGCTGACATCAACGCGGCCCTGGCACGTCTGTCCGCTCTGAACGAGCGTACTGAAGGTGAAGACGTGGCAACCCTGCGTCGCGAACTGCAAAGCTGCATGCAGAACTACTTCGGTGTGTTCCGTACCGGCGAATACATGCAGAAGGGTATTGCTCAGCTGGCTGATCTGCGCGTGCGTATCGCCAACGTCAAGATCAACGACAAGAGCCAGGCGTTCAACACGGCGCGTATCGAAGCGCTGGAACTGCAGAACCTGCTGGAAGTGGCCGAAGCCACTGCTATCGCTGCAGAAGTGCGCAAAGAGTCCCGCGGTGCTCACGCCCGTGAAGACTTCGAAGACCGTGACGATGAAAACTGGCTGTGCCACACCCTGTACTTCCCGGGTGACAAGCGCGTTACCAAGCGTGCTGTGAACTTCTCGCCGAAGACTGTTCCGACTTTTGAACCTAAGATTCGGACTTATTAAGGGTGGCCGCCATGTTGCAAGTCAGTGTTTATCGTTACAACCCTGATCAGGACGCTGCGCCGTTCATGCAGGAATTCCAGGTTGATACCGGTGGTAAAGACCTGATGGTGCTGGACGTGCTGGCCCTGATCAAAGAGCAGGACGAAGGTTTCTCCTATCGTCGCTCTTGCCGTGAAGGTGTTTGCGGTTCCGACGGCATGAACATCAACGGCAAAAACGGTCTGGCATGCATCACGCCGCTGTCTGCCGTCGTTAAACGTAACAAGCTGATCGTTCGTCCGCTGCCAGGTTTGCCGGTTATCCGTGACCTGGTCGTCGATATGAGCATCTTCTACAAGCAATACGAAAAGGTTAAGCCATACCTGCAGAACGACACGCCGGCTCCGGCCATCGAGCGTCTGCAGTCCCCTGAAGAGCGTGAAAAGCTCGACGGTCTGTACGAGTGCATTCTGTGCGCTTGCTGCTCGACTTCGTGCCCGTCCTTCTGGTGGAACCCGGACAAGTTCCTGGGGCCGGCTGCTCTGCTGCAAGCCTATCGCTTCCTGGCAGACAGCCGCGACAACAAGACATCCGAGCGTCTGGCTTCGCTGGATGACCCGTTCAGCGTATTCCGCTGCCGGGGCATCATGAACTGCGTCAACGTTTGTCCGAAAGGCCTGAACCCGACTAAGGCCATCGGTCACATCCGTAACATGCTGCTGCAAAGCGGCGTGTGATTCAGCTGCTGTACCCGTAGGACCGCTGTACCCGTAGATGCTACGGCGCAGGCTTCAACCGGCGCCGTAGTTTTAACCTGGGCAGCAGCTTATAAGGCTGCGGCTCTTATTTTGAAGAAATGAGACAAGCAGGGGCATCCGGGCTGGTACCCGGACTATCAGCGTGATCCTAAGTGGCTTGTTTTAGTCGCTGCATTCGGACTTCTGCAAGTTTTCTCGGTGTCGACGCCGGTGGTGTTCCCCTAACCGAGGGTGACCAAGCATGCAAGAAAGCGTGATGCAGCGCATGTGGAACAGCGCCTACCTATCCGGTAGTAACGCTGCCTATGTGGAAGAGCTCTACGAGCTCTACCTGCACGACCCTAACGCTGTGCCAGAAGAGTGGCGCACCTACTTCCAGAAGTTGCCTGCTGATGGCAACACTGCCACCGATGTTTCGCACTCCACAATTCGCGATCATTTCGTCTTGCTGGCAAAGAACCAGCGCCGCGCCCAACCGGTTTCCGCCGGTAGCGTGAGCAGTGAGCACGAGAAGAAGCAAGTTGAAGTGCTGCGATTGATCCAGGCCTACCGTATGCGTGGCCACCAGGCAGCCCAGCTTGACCCGCTGGGGCTGTGGCAGCGTCCTGCACCTGCAGATCACCGCCTGGCGGTAAATATGATCGGCCACGTCACCGGCGGCGAACACGCCTGCAATGTCCGTGGCAGTGGCATCACCTTCGCTGC
>NZ_JBNNVP010000041.1:0-59135 GCF_050280605.1 Pseudomonas sp. NPDC089918
CCACGGATCTGTACTGCGTCAACAGTCAGAATCGGGCTTTGTCCCTCCTCCTCCCTTCAAGTCCCAGCATACAAGCGGGCTTGCTCGCGAAAGCGGACTGTCAGTCAACAAAGAGGTTGAATGTGCCGGCCTCTTCGCGGGCAAGCCCGCTCCCACAGGATTGTGGGTGGATTCGAATGCTGGTTAAAAAACAACCACCGTTCTGTAGCCTACACCCCGCATGGCCTGCAGACCCTTTCACTCAGGTTATCCACAGGCGGTTCCACAGGCATTGTGGGTAAAGATCCATAACTCAGTGACAACCTGATGACTGCCAGACCCGTTGGGCGCTGTGATGGAGGATGCCATGACGGCGCGCCAGGGCCTTGCGGTCTTTGCTGTAACCGCCGCCGATCACGCCGACCACCGGAATATCCCGGCCCAGGCAATGACGCATCACGCTTTCATCGCGAGCGGCGACGCCTTCGTCTGTCAGCTTCAGATAACCCAGGGCGTCGTCCTTATGCACATCGACGCCGGCGTCGTACAGCACCAGGTCCGGTTGGTAGAGCGGCAGCAAATAGTTGAGTGCGTCGTCCACCACTTTCAGGTAATCGGCATCGCCCATGCCCATTGGCAACGGAATATCCCAATCACTTTCGGCTTTGCGTGCAGGAAAATTCTTTTCGCAGTGCAGGGAAACGGTTATCGCCTCAGGGGTGTTGTGCAGGATTCGTGCAGTCCCGTCACCCTGATGCACATCGCAGTCGAAGATCAGCACCCGATTCACTCGGCCACTTTCCAGCAGGTAATGGCTGATCACCGCCAGGTCATTGAAGATGCAGAACCCGGCGGGATGATCGTAATGCGCGTGGTGAGTGCCGCCGGCCAAGTGACAAGCCAAACCATGTTCCAGTGCCTGTTCGGCCGCCAGCAGCGAACCGCCGACCGCTCGCACCGTGCGCCGGGCCAGTGCTTCGCTCCAGGGCAAGCCGAGGCGTCGTTGATCTTCGCGGGACAATTCGCCGCCCATGTAGCGTTCGATATACGCAGGGTCATGGGCGAGGGCGAGAATCTCTGGCGGGCAGAGGTCCGGGCGCAGCAAATCGGTGTCGCGGGTCAGCCCACTGTCCACCAGGTGATCGCGCAGCAGGCGAAACTTGTCCATGGGGAAGCGGTGATCCGCCGGGAACTCGGGGCTGTAGTCTTCGTGGTAGATCAGTGGCAGGGGCATGGCAGATTTATACAGGAAGGCATGTAGGAATGAGTGAACGATCCTACCAGCGATGTAGACTTGCGGCATGGAAACGGGGGAGGAGGCACGATGGAGCCGATACTGGAACTCGAAAGCGCACGACTGTTGTTACGGCAGTGGCGTGATGAGGATTTGCCGGCGTTTGCGGCGATGTGCGCCGATCCACAAGTGATGCGTTATTTTCCGGCACCCTTGAGTCGACTGGAAAGTGCCTCGTTGATCGGGCGGATTCGCGGGCATTTTGCCGAGCATGGTTTCGGCCTCTGGGCACTGGAGCGCAAGGACACCGGGGCGTTCATCGGGTTTACCGGGCTGGGTGTGGTCGGCTTCGATGCGCCATTTACGCCGGCCACTGAAATCGGCTGGCGCCTGGCGCGCGAGCACTGGGGCCTGGGCTATGCCGGTGAAGCGGCGTGGACCGCTCTGCGCTGCGGGTTTGATCGGTTGGCGCTACAAGAGGTCGTTGCATTCACCACAAAGACCAATTTGCCATCCGAGAAAGTCATGCAAGCGATCGGCATGCACCATGCCCCCGCCGATGACTTCGAGCACCCGCGGCTTGCAGCCGATCATCCGCTGCGTCCGCACGTGTTGTACCGCATCACCCGTGAGCAATGGCTGCAAACCTTGCATGGATAAGCAGGCGCGGACGTTTACAATGGCCCTCATGTTGAAGCGGGCCATAAACTGAATCGACCGCCGCAGCCAAGACTGCGCGGCATTGCGTTGTGTGAGGAGAGTCTGAATGAGCCAAGTGTTGGAAGATCTGGTAGACCTGCTGACCCTGGAACCGATTGAAGAAAACCTGTTCCGTGGCCGCAGCCAGGACCTGGGGTTTCGTCAGTTGTTCGGCGGTCAGGTACTCGGCCAGTCCCTGTCGGCGGCCAGTCAGACAGTCGAGCCGGCGCGCCATGTGCATTCGATGCACGGTTATTTCCTGCGCCCGGGCGATGCCAAATTGCCGGTGGTGTATCAGGTCGATCGGGTGCGCGATGGCGGCAGTTTCAGCACACGCCGGGTGACGGCGATCCAGAAGGGCAATCCGATTTTCACCTGCAGTGCCTCGTTCCAGTACGACGAAGAAGGCTTCCAGCACCAGACTGAGATGCCGCAAGTAGTCGGCCCGGAAAACTTGCCGTCGGAGCTGGAACTCACCCAACAGCGCGCGCACCTGATCCCTGAACACATGCGCGAAAAACTGCTGTGCCCGAAACCGATCGAAGTCCGGCCGGTGACCGAAAAAGACCCCTACAACCCGCAGCCTGCCGATCCTGTCAAATACGTCTGGTTCCGCGCCGACGGTGCGTTGGCTGACACCCCGGCGCTGCACAAATACCTGCTGGCCTACGCGTCGGACTTCGGTCTGCTGACCACCTCGATGTTGCCCCACGGCAAATCGGTCTGGCAGAAAGACATGCAGGTCGCCAGCCTCGATCACGCCTTGTGGTTCCATGCCGACCTGCGCGCCGATGACTGGTTGCTGTACGCCATGGACAGCCCGTGGGCCGGCAACTCGCGCGGATTCTCCCGGGGCAGCGTGTTCAACCGTGCCGGGCAACTGGTAGCTTCGGTCACTCAGGAAGGCTTGATTCGTCATCGCAAGGATTGGGCATGAGCCTGGCTGAGGTGCGGCACTGGGTGTTCGACATGGACGGCACCCTGACGGTGGCGGTGCATGACTTCGCGGCGATTCGCGTGGCGTTGGCGATTCCCGCCGAACACGACATCCTGACCCACCTCGCTGCGCTGCCGGCCGATGAAGCAGCGGCCAAACACGCGTGGCTGCTGGAGCACGAGCGGGATCTGGCGTTGGGTTCGAAACCGGCGCCGGGCGCGGTGGAACTGGTGCGTGAGTTGGCCGGGCGCGGTTATCGCCTGGGCATTCTCACGCGCAATGCTCGTGAGCTGGCGCATGTCACGCTAGAGGCTATCGGCCTGGCCGACTGCTTTGCGGAAGAGGATGTACTGGGCCGCGATGAAGCACCGCCCAAGCCGCATCCTGGTGGGTTGCTGAAACTGGCCGAAGCCTGGAAGGTGCCGGCGAGCGAAATGGTGATGGTTGGTGATTACCGCTTCGATCTGGATTGCGGCCGGGCGGCGGGAACGCGGACGGTGTTGGTGAATCTGCCGGATAATCCTTGGCCGGAATTGGCTGATTGGCATGCTGCCGATTGCGTGGTGTTACGAGAAATGTTGTTGGCTTGAAGGCCCCATCGCGAGCAGGCTCGCTCCCACATTTTGATTTGCATCCGACGCAGATCCACTGTGGGAGCGAGCCTGCTCGCGATGGCGTCAGATCAGACACCGCAAAACTCACTGTCCGAACAACACCTTCTGCCCCTCAGGCGAGGTAAACATCCCATCCCCATTGTGCCCGACCCCAGGCACTTCAATGAGCTGCTGACTCAACCCTTGCGGATGGCGCCGTTTCAGATAATTGAAATAGTTGCGCCCACGAATCAATCGAGAAGCACCCTGGGCTTTGGCCTCGCAACTTTTATCCAGCGCCGGATGATTCGGGTCGACGTCCTGCTGCCCGAGTAAGTAAACGATGTCACGTTTGACATAGTTTTCTTCAAGTTGCGCAGGTGTTTGCCCATCGGCATAGGCGGGAAGATCGGCCAGCCCGTACTTCCAGCGATTGAAATTCGGACACCCCGCGTGACTGAACGCCACTGGCCGTTGCTCATTGAAGTAGGCATACGACGAAGGATTGGCGATCACATAGCGCACTTTCACGCCCTCCGCGTCGAGGGCTGGCTGAGGGTGACCCAGCAAGGCATAACGCTGAACCACCTGAGCGCCGCCGGAGTGACCGGCGATGACGATTTGCTTCACGTCCGGAAACTGTCGCCGATCACCCAAGCGAGCGATGATTTCGTCGAGCGCCGCATAGGCGCTCAGCGTAAACGGCGCGGTGGATAAACCGCCGGCCATCCAGTCATTGCCTTGCCAGCGTAAAACGCTGTCAGGTACCGCATGGCTCGCGACGTCGGTTTCGTTGAGAAACTGCGGGGCGAGTACCAAGGTGTTCGCGCTTTGCCCGGCCTGCTCGGTAGCGCGTTCGGCGCTTTGGCGATAGGTTTCAGCATCGCGTAATCGACCATGGACGATGATCACCACACGTTCGATTTTTTCCGGTGTCGGGCCCATGCTCACCGCGATTTCCCCGGCGCTCAACAGCAAGCGCCCGGAACTGATCGCCTTGACCCCTTGCTCGGCAGCCTGGGTGCTTGCGCAGGTGATTAACAGAACCAGCAGCCACTTACGCATCACAGATTCTTCGCGGCAAAGGTGTCGCACTGGCTGACCTGGCCCTGTGCGAATCCGGCCTTGAACCAGCGCACTCGCTGGGCCGAAGTGCCGTGGGTGAAGGAATCCGGCACCACGCGGCCCTGACCTTGCTGTTGCAAGCGATCGTCGCCGATGGCGTTGGCGGCGTTCAAGGCTTCTTCGATGTCACCGGGTTCCAGCCAGTTCAGACGTTTTTGCGCATTGTTGGCCCAGACGCCGGCCAGACAATCGGCCTGCAGTTCCTGACGCACCAGCAAACCATTGTCGCCTTCCATCTGCCGGCCCTGTTGGCGAGCGGTCTGGATTTTCGCTGAAACGCCGAGCAGGGTCTGCACGTGGTGTCCGATTTCGTGAGCGATTACGTAGGCCTGGGCGAAGTCGCCAGCGGCGGAAAAGCGCTGGGACATCTCCTGAAAGAAACTCATGTCCAAGTAGACCTTCTGGTCAGCCGGGCAATAGAAGGGACCGGTTGCTGAAGTCGCCAGGCCGCAGGCCGAGTTGACGCGGTTGCTGAACAGCACCAGGGTCGGGTCTTTATATTGCCGATCGGCCTGCTGGAAAATCTGGCGCCAGGTGTCTTCGGTATCGCCGAGGATCGAGCGCACGAATTCGGCCCCTTCATCATTGGCCGGTGGCGCCTTGCGGGTTTGGGTGGGGGCCGGGGCTGACTGTTCGCTCATTTGTCCGGTCAGTTGGCCGAGGATCTGCAGCGGGTCCTGGCCGGTGATCCAGCCAATCCCGACGATCAACAGGATTGCCGTCAGGCTCAGGCCCTTGCCTCCACCGAAGCGCATTCCACCGCCCCCACCACCGACATCATCGCCACGGGCATCGACCACGTTGTCGCTGCGTCGGCCTTTTTTCCAAAGCATGGGGGATCCTCTTTTTTACCTGATGAAGGCGCATGGTGATGAGTGTTGCCGGTGAGTAGGTATGGCGCCAGTCCGGTCGTCTGACAGCCCTTGGCGTCAGGGGTTCTCCTAAGTGACGACATTAGCGGTTTCATGGACGGACGGGTACTGCAGGTTCGGTCAAGACTGCTGCCGGACAGGTTCCAGATTTTGCTTCCTTCGAGTTGTCTTTTAGAATCAGTCAAATTTCGTTTTGGAATCCCCCATGGCAGGCAGTCAGATCGAACGTGTTTTCAGCGTGCTGGAAAGCCTTACCGGTGAACCTCAAGGTTTGCCGATGCAGACCCTGGCCGAGCAACTGGACATTCCCAAGAGCGCGACCCACCGTCTGCTCGCCGAGCTGATTCGTCTGGGGTATGTGCGGCAGAATCCGCAAAACCTGCGTTATCACTTATCGACCAAACTGGTCGCCATGGGCTTTCGTTACTTGTCCGGCAGTGGTGCGGACATTGTCCAGCCAGTGCTGGATCGGCTGGCCCGGGAGACCGGCGAGCTGGTGCGTCTGGGGGTGATCGAAGGCGAGCGCCAGACCTGGATCGCCAAATCCCAGGGAGCCCGTTCCGGCCTGCGTTACGACCCGGACATGGGGCGCGATGCGCCGCTGTTCTATACCGCTTCCGGGCATGCGTGGCTGGCCTGCATGAGCGATGCCGAAGCGTTGTCGCTGGTTGAGCGCCAGGCAATCGAGACGCCCGAGGGCCTGGGGCCCAATGCGCCACGCTCCAACATCGAACTGCTGGAGCGGCTGCGTCTGGCGCGGGAGCAGGGCTATGCCTGGGTCGAGGAAAGTTCGGCGGTAGGCACGTCGGCGATTGCTGCCGTTATCCGTCATCCCTTGCAGGGGCGAGTGATCGGCGTGCTCAGCATTGCCGGACCGAGCGCGCGGATGCCGGGGGCGCGACTGCATGAACTGGCGCCGACGTTGTTGGCGTTCGCCCAAGAGCTGTCGGCAGCGAGTCAGGCGTCGGAGCTCTTTAGCGGATAGCGCTTGCCCCCATCGATCCGGAAGTCGATTAAAAAACCGTGCGCTGTTCGCACACTTTCAGGCGGTGCGACTATAAGAATCTGGAACCGGGTTCTAAATTATTGGAATTATCCCGCCAGAAGAGAACCTCGCCTTGACGTCGTCTATCAGCACCCCGCTTTGCGGCGTCAATCATCCTTTCAAAGGCATCCTGCTGGTGGTGGTCGCCACCTTTCTGTTTTCCAGCCATGACGCCTTGTCGAAATACCTCTGCGGGTTTTATCCGGTCGTTATGGTGGTCTGGGCTCGCTATGTGATTCATACCTTGTTGATGGCCGGGATTTTTCTCCCGCAAGCCGGGTTGCGCGTCCTGCGCACCAAGCGGCCATTGCTGCAGTTGATGCGGGCGTTGTGTTTATTGGGAACCAGCCTGCTGTTTACCGGTGCGCTGTTGTTTATCCCGTTGGCCGAAGCCACGGCTGTGAATTTTCTTGCACCGGTATTGGTGACGGCGTTGTCGGTGCCACTGCTCGGTGAACAAGTGACGCGCGGGCAATGGCTGGCGGTGATTTTCGGGTTCATCGGGGTGTTGATCATCGTCCATCCCGGCGGCGAACTGTTCACGCCTGCGGTGTTGCTGCCGTTCTGCTCAGCGCTGTTTTTCTGCTTCTATCAATTGCTCACCCGCAAGCTCAGTGAAATCGATAGTCCGACCACCAGCAATTTTTTCGCCGGGCTCTGCAATACGTTGGTGATGAGTGCGCTGGTGCCGTTCTTTTGGCAAGTCCCAAGCGTGGGGCATGGGTTTTTGATGGTGGCGCTGGGGGCGTGTGGAATGACGGCGCATCTGTTTCTGACCCAGGCTTTCCGTCACGCCGCGCCCGCGTTGTTGGCGCCGTTCGGCTATTGCCAGATTGTCTTTGCAGGTTTGCTGGGCTGGTGGCTGTTTTCCCACACGCCGACCCTGACTACGGTGATCGGGATCGTGGTGATTTGCTGCAGCGGGTTGGCAGCGGCGTGGCAACAACGGCGTCGACAAGAGGAAGGCGGCAGGCCTGGAATCAGGCCCGCCGGGGGAAGGGAGTTTACGCGGTGACGGTAGGGATTTTGCGCGGTGCCATGAAGTACATCCAGGTCAGCGCGATGAAGTACATCGCCGGAATCATGGTGAACAGTACGGTGTAGTTGTTGTTGGTGACCGTCAGAATGTGGCCGACCAACTGGGTCATGAACATCCCGCCGATCGCCGCGCACATCCCGCCGAAGCCGAACACCGTACTCATCATGTGCTTGGGCGTGTAGTCCATCACCAGGCTCCAGATGTTCGCGGTCCAGGCCTGGTGCGCACCGATGGCCAGGGAGATGGCGAACACCGCGAGCCACAGGTTGCTTGAGCCGGCGGCCATGACCACGCCGATAATGCAGCAGGCGAACAGGAACATGGACATCAATCGCGCCTTGATCGGGTTGATCCCGCGACCGATCAGGAACGAGGACAGAATCCCGCCGCCGACACTGCCGAAGTCAGCCGTGAGGTAGATGATGATCAGCGGGATACCCATCTGGGTCACGTTGATCCCCAGGTTGTATTGCTGATTGAGGAACGGCGGCAGCCAGTACAGGTAGAACCAGAACACCGGCGCGGTGATCGAGTAGGCGAGGGCGAAGGCCCAGGTGCCACGCATGCGCAGGATTCGCGAGAACGGTACGCGAGATTGTTCCGGCTCGACTTCCTTCTGGATGTAGTCCAGTTCCGATTGCTTGACGCTCGGATGATCTTCCGGGTTGAAGTACTTCAGACCCCAGAACAGCAACCAGATGCCGCCCAGTGCCGCCATGCACAGAAACGCGGCTTGCCAGCCCCAGGCGTGGAGGATCAGCGGCAGCAGCATCGGCGTGAACATCGCGCCGACGTTGGTCCCGGCGTTGAAGATGCCGGTGGCCACGGCGCGCTCGCCAGCGGGGAACCACAACCGGGTGGTTTTCACGCAGGCCGGGTAATTCGCCGCCTCAGTCAAACCGAGAATGAACCGGCAGACCATGAAGCCCACCGCCGAAGTGGCCAGCCCGTGAGCACCGGTGGCCAGGCTCCAGAGCAGCACCGCGCAGAAGAACACGCGTTTCACGCCGACCCGGTCGATCAACCGGCCCTGCAGCACAAAGCCGATGGCGTAGCCGACCTGAAACCAGAAGTTGATGTTGGCGTAGTCCATCGCCGTCCAGCTCATTTCCTTGGCCAGGATCGGTTGCATCACGCCCAGGGCGGCGCGGTCGATGTAGTTCAGGGTGGTGGCGAAAAATACCAGTGCCAGCATTCCCCAACGGGTTTTGCCGACGGCCATGGCGCCGCGGATTTTGTCGCCGATGCCGCCAGTGGCGACGCTTTGGGCCGAAGCCACGCGAGAGCTTTGAGAAGGAAACATGTATGCCATCCGTTCAATGACTGACAAGCGAGGCTTGTCGGGACTTCAAGGGCGCGTGATCAATCGATGGCGACGGGCGCGGGTGAGATTGATCGGCTGAGGTGTTCTCGTCAGGTGACGACAACGTTTTATTCAGCGAGCGGCACGGTTCGGCCGAGGGGGCGCAAGCTTCGGATGGATGCCAGGCGAGGTGCGAGGGCGGTGGAGCAAGCAAACAAGGCGTTGAATGAGCGCATGAGCGTGTACCCGTTTTTTGAAATTTTTATGTGGTGTTCAGGGTCTTTGGTAACCGAGTCCATGGGTCGTGACCGGACTCAATGTGTAGTCGATGTTGCGCAGTGGACGAAAAATCGTCAATTCGCCAACCGCCATTGTGTTCGATAATCGCCCGCAAAACTAACTGGGTAGTACACTTTGAATTGCTGTGTGGATTCGTCAAGCCAATAATTTACCCAACAAGAATGTCCCCACCACCGGGAGTCGACACATGCAGCGTTCCATTGCCACCGTTTCCTTGAGCGGTACCCTGCCGGAAAAACTTGAAGCCATCGCCGCCGCCGGTTTTGACGGGGTGGAAATTTTTGAAAACGACCTTCTCTACTACGACGGCAGCCCTCGGGAAATCAGGCAGATGTGCGCCGATCTCGGGATCGCCATCACGCTGTTTCAACCCTTTCGGGATTTCGAAGGTTGCCGCCGCGATCGCCTGCCGCGCAATCTGGAACGGGCCGAGCGCAAGTTCGATTTGATGCAGGAACTGGGCACCGACCTGGTGCTGGTGTGCAGCAACGCCTCGGCCGACTCCATCGGTGATGAGCAGATCCTGGTCGATGACTTGCGCCTGCTCGCCGAACGGGCCGGCGCTCGTGGTTTGCGGATCGGCTACGAAGCGCTGGCGTGGGGTCGACACGTGAACACGTATCAGCAGGTGTGGAACATCGTGCGCCAGGCCGATCATCCGAGCCTCGGCGTATTGCTGGACAGTTTTCATACGTTGTCGCTCAAGGGCGATCCGAGCGCCATCGCCGAGATTCCCGGTGACAAAATCTTCTTCGTGCAAATGGCCGACGCGCCGATCCTGGCCATGGACGTGCTGGAGTGGAGCCGACATTTCCGTTGCTTCCCGGGCCAGGGCGAATTCGATCTGCCGGGCTTTCTCGCGCCGATCATCAAAAGTGGCTACACCGGCCCGCTGTCGCTGGAGATCTTCAACGACGGCTTCCGTGCCGCACCGCCACGGGCCAACGCCGCCGACGGTTTGCGTTCGTTGCTGTACCTGGAAGAGAAAACCCGGCAGCGTCTGGAGCAGGAATCTACGCCAGCGGCCAATCGCGACATTCTGTTCGACACCCCAAGCGCCAGCGAATACAACGGCATCGAGTTTCTTGAGTTCGCCGTGGACGAAAGCCTCGGCGCCAAGCTGACCCATTGGCTGGAGCGGCTGGGTTTCGTCAAGGCCGGGCAGCACCGTTCCAAGAGTGTCAGCCTGTTGCGTCAGGGCGATATCAACCTGATCCTCAACTCCGAGCCTTATTCTTTCGCTCACAGTTTTTTCGAGTCCCATGGTCCGTCGCTGTGCGCCACCGCCGTGCGGGTCATGGACAGCGCCAGTGCGCTGGCCCGTGCTGTGGCTTACAAAGGCCAGCCCTATCGCGGCCTCGTTGGCCCCAATGAGCTGGAACTGGCAGCGGTGCGAGCGCCGGACGGCAGCCTGATTTACCTGGTGGACCAGAACGCTGACGTCTACGGCACCGACTTCAACCTGCAACCGACGGCCGTGGCCAGCGGTGGCCTCAAGCGTATCGATCACATGGCGATGGCGCTGCCCGCCGACAGCCTCGACAGCTGGGTGCTGTTCTATAAAAGCCTGCTGGATTTCGAAGCCGACGATGAAGTGGTGCTGCCTGATCCGTATGGTTTGGTGAAGAGCCGCGCATTGCGCAGCCGTTGCAGTTCGATCCGCCTGCCGCTGAACATTTCCGAGAACCGCAACACCGCCATCTCACACGCGCTGTCGAGTTATCGCGGTTCCGGCGTGCATCACATCGCTTTCGATTGCGACGACATCTTTGCCGAAGTCAGCCGCGCCAAGGAGGCGGGCGTGCCGCTGCTGGATATCCCGCTCAACTACTACGATGACCTCGCCGCGCGGTTCGATTTCGACGATGAGTTCCTCAGCGAACTGGCCTATTTCAACGTGCTTTACGACCGCGATGCTCAGGGCGGCGAGCTGTTTCATGTGTACACCGAGCCGTTCGAAGGGCGCTTCTTCTTTGAAATCATCCAGCGCAAAAATGGCTACGCGGGTTACGGCGCGGCCAACGTCGCGGTGCGACTGGCGGCGATGGCTAAATCGCGAAGTGGTGGCGTACGTCAGGCAAAGTTGTAGGAAAATCGTAAACACGGATACATAACTGCTGCCTCGCGGCTTCCTTCACTGTGCGCGGCAGCCCATAATCGCCAGCTTGTGCAGTGATGGCCGTGAGCCCGCAATGACAATAATTACAGAACTCTCCGTAGCGCCCGAAACGCCACTTGCCGAGCCTCGCAAGAGTCGCAAGAACAACCCGGAAAAGACCCGCGAGAACATTCTTCAAGAGGCCATTGTCGAGTTCGTTCAGCAGGGGCTTTCCGGTGCGCGCGTCGATGCAATTGCCGAACGCATCCACACCTCAAAACGCATGATCTATTACTACTTTGGCAGTAAGGAACAGCTCTACGTCGAGGTGCTGGAGAAACTCTACGGGGATATCCGCAGCACCGAGAACCGTCTGCACCTGGCCGAACTGGCGCCGGTGGAAGCGATTCGACGGTTGGTGGAGTTCACCTTCGATCACCATGATCGCAACGTCGATTTCGTGCGTATCGTCAGCATCGAGAACATTCACAACGCCGAGTATGTGAAGCGCTCCGATGCGATCAAGGCGATGAACAACACCATCCTCGATTCACTGGGCGAGATTTTGCGTCGCGGCTGCGAAGAAGGTGTATTTCGCACCGACCTCGATCCATTGGATGTGCATCTGCTGATCAGCTCGTTTTGCTTCTATCGCGTATCGAATCGTCATACCTTCGGTGAGATCTTTCAGATCGACTTGCCGGACGAAAGCATCAAGCAGCGTCATCGGGAGATGATTTGCGAGTCGGTTTTGCGATATCTGCAGGCCTGAGCTGTGGCGAGGGGGCTTGTCGGAACGCCGCATCGCCCCGTTGGGCTGCGAAGCAGCCCTCAATTTCCTCAACCATTCATGCTCTGAAAATGCGCCAGCATCCTCTGAGCATCCGGCACCACGCCGCTGAACAGTTCAAACGCCTTCACCGCCTGAAACACCGCCATGTTGCCGCCATCCAGAGTTCGGCAACCCAGCGCGCGAGCGTTGCGCAGCAGTTCGGTTTCCAGCGGGAAGTAGACGATCTCCGCAACCCACAACTGCGCCCGAAGCAGCTCTACCGGTACTGGCATGCCCGGCAGTTTTTTCATGCCCATCGGCGTGGTATTCACCAAGCCGTCTGCCTGACCCAACGTGCCTGGCAAGTCATGACCAGCCACGGCGCGACCAAAACCAAAATGCTGATTGAGGTTGTTCGCCAACGACTGAGCGCGACTTTGATCCACATCGAAAATGCTCAGCAGCTGTACGCCTTCGCTCAATAGCGCGTGGGCCACTGCCGCGCCTGCGCCACCAGCGCCCATTTGTACGACGCGCTCAAGAGCAACGCCCTGCAAGCCACGGCGAAAGCCTTCGGCAAAACCCAGGCAATCGGTGTTGTGGCCGATGCGTTTACCGTCCTTCAGTACCACCGTGTTCACCGCGCCAATACCGCGGGCTTCCGGCGACAATTCGTCCAGCAACGGAATGATCGTCTGCTTGCACGGGAAGGTGATGTTCAGCCCGGTGAAATTCATCCGTTCGGCGGCCATCAGCAGGTCGGGCAGGGCACTGCTGTCGAGCTTCAATTGATCCAGATCGATCAACCGATACAGGTAACGCAAACCCTGAGCGTCACCTTCATGCTCGTGCAGCGCGGGAGTGCGGGAAGCCTGAATGCCGGCACCGATCAGCCCGGCCAATACCACGGTGTTCTGTGTCATGACGCTTAACCTTCCAAACGATGGCTGAAATGCTCCAGCGCCAAACGATAGCCGTGGCTGCCGAAACCGCACATGACCGCAGTGGCGATGGACGAAACAAAGGAGTGATGCCGGAAGGGTTCACGGGCATGGACGTTGGACAGATGCACTTCGATCACCGGCAGTTCGCTGGCGACCAAGGCATCGCGAATGGCGACCGAGGTGTGAGTCCAGGCGGCCGGATTGATGACGATCCCGGCGCAGCGACCACGGGCGGCGTGAATCCAGTCGAGCAGTTCGCCTTCATGGTTGGTCTGGCGAAATTCCACTGCCAGGCCGAACTCTTCGGCAGCGCGACCGCACAGCGCTGAAATGTCTGCCAGGGTTTCGTGGCCGTAAGTCGCCGGTTCACGGGTGCCCAGCAGGTTCAGGTTCGGGCCGTTGAGCACCAGAACGATAGGGGACATCGGGTCTCTCCACATATTATTTTTGGCATTGGCCGAGGGTTTCAGCCTGTGAGGAGAAATTGTACTAACTGGTTAATAAGGTCAATTGAAGAGGACGTCGGACCTGGATTATTTGTGCGGTGATCGGACATGCGCAAAAAGATCGCAGCCTTCGGCAGCTCCTGCAGGTGCGATCTTTTCAGCGAGGCAGATGCTCAACCAGAAAATCGATAAACGCTCTTAGCCGCAACGGCACATGGCGGCTTTGCGGATACAGCAGAGTGAAAGGGCGGGAGCGTCCGCCATAGGGCTTGAGCACTTCCACCAGCGAACCGTCCGCCAGTTCCTTTTCGACGATGAAGCGATAGGTTTGAAAGATTCCGGCACCGCTTTTTGCCAGCGTCACGCCGCCCAATACGTCATCGGAACAGCAGTAGTTGCCCTCGGCAAGAATCTCCAGCGACACATCGTTGTCGTTGAACAGCCAGGCAATCCGCCGTCCACTGCTGGGCAGTTCGTACTGGATGCATTCGTGCTGAGCCAAGTCATCCAGGGTCTGCGGGGTGCCGGCGCGCTTCAGGTAATCAGGGCTGGCAATCATCACCAGCGCGGCGTCCTCCAACGGCCGTGCAATCAGCCCGGAGTCGGGAATGGCCCGCACACGGATTGCCATGTCATAGCCTTCGCCGACGAAATCGATGTTGCGATTGCTGATGTGTGCCTCGACTTTCACGGCGGGAAAGCGCGTCCGAAACGCAGGCAGCAAGGGCAGGATTCGATGATGGGCATAGGTCGTGGGAATGCTGATGCGCAAAGTGCCAGAAGGTTCTTGCTGCTGCCCCATCACCTCGCGCTGGGCCTCGACCAGTTGTGCGAGAGCCTCGCGACATTCCTCGAAGTAACGCCGGCCACTGTCGGTCAGCTTGACGCTGCGGGTGGTACGCGCAAACAGCCGCACGCCCAAGCGTTCTTCCATGCGCGACACCGAGCGACTGACCGCGGCCGGCGTCACACCCGCCACTAGAGCTGCTGCGGTAAAGCTGCCTGCTTCGGCGGCCAGGCAAAACAGTTCGATGCTGCCTAATTGAAGATCGTCGAAATGTCGCTGCATGATTGATTACACCGGGAATCAAATGAAGTGTTTGAAGGCTATGTTTATCAAATGAGGGCACATAAATACAGGGTGTTTCACCTGCCAGTGCCGAGTTCAGCACCGGCCAGGCGATGCGGCGCTTTGATCGCCCACAAAAAAGCCGTCCAGTGGACGGCTGATTTGTATATGGAGGCTGCGATCAACGACGGGTCAACAACACCCCGGATTCCATGTGATGGGTCCACGGAAACTGGTCGAACATCGCGCATTGGGTAATGCGGTGGGTGTCGTGCAGTTGGGCGATGTTTGCCGCGAGGGTTTCCGGGTTGCAGGAAATGTAGAGGATATTGTCGAAGCGTCGGGTCAGTTCGCAAGTGTCCGGGTCCATGCCGGCGCGGGGCGGGTCGACGAACACGCTACCGAATTCGTAGCTCTTGAGGTCGATGCCGTGCAGGCGGCGGAACGGACGAACTTCGTTCAGTGCTTCGGTCAGTTCTTCGGCAGACAAACGCACCAGCGTGACGTTATCCACTGCGTTTTCGCTCAGGTTGCTGAGCGCTGCATTGACCGAGGTCTTGCTGATTTCGGTGGCCAGCACTTTGCGCACGCGGGTCGCAAGCGGCAGGGTGAAGTTGCCGTTACCGCAATACAGCTCCAGCAAATCGTCGGAGCGATCGCCGAGGGCGTCATACGCCCAGTTGAGCATCTTCTGGTTCACCGTGCCGTTGGGTTGGGTGAACGCGCCTTCCGGCTGGCGATAGCTGAAGGTGCGGCTGCCTACTTCGAGTTTCTCGACCACGTAATCGTGACCGATCACTTCGCGTTTGCCTTTCGAGCGACCGATGATGCTGACATTCAGGTCGGCTGCCAGTTTCGACGCCGCTGCGTGCCAGTGCTCGTCCAGCGGGCGGTGATAGCACAGGGTGATCATCGCATCGCCAGCCAGGGTGGTGAGGAACTCCACCTGAAACAACTTGTGGCTCAGGGCCGCACTCGCTTGCCACGCCGCCTTGAGTTGCGGCATCAACTGGTTGATGCGCAGGCTTGCGATCGGGAATTCTTCGATCAGGATCGGCGTGCGTTTGTCTTCCTGGGAAAACATTGCGTAGTGGCGCTCACCGGCTTCGCGCCACAGGCGGAACTCGGCACGCAGGCGAAAGTTTTTCAGCGGCGAATCGAACACCGCAGGTTCGGGTGCATCGAACGGAGCCAGCAGATCACGCAGGCGCGTGACCTTTTCTTCGAGCTGAACGGCGTAGGCCTGGGAATCAAAAGTCATGCGTTGAACCAACCCAACTTGATCACGAACAGAATCGACAGAATCACCAGCGCCGAATTCAACTCACGGCCGCGACCGGACAGCAACTTGATGGCTGTCCAGGAGATGAAACCGAAGGCGATGCCGTTGGCGATGGAATAAGTGAATGGCATGGCCAGGGCTGTGACCACGACCGGTGCGGCGACGGTGATGTCGTCCCAGTCTATTTCCGCCAGGCCGGATGTCATCAGTACGGCGACGAACAGCAACGCAGGTGCGGTGGCGAAGGCTGGAACGCTGGCCGCCAATGGCGAGAAGAACAGCGCCAGCAGGAACAGAATAGCGACCACGATGGCGGTCAGGCCGGTGCGGCCACCGGCACTCACGCCGGCTGCGGATTCGATGTAACTGGTGGTGGTCGAGGTGCCCAGCAAGGAACCGGCCATGGCTGCGGTGCTGTCGGCGATCAGGGCGCGGCCCATTTTCGGCATGTGGCCGTCCTTGCCCATCAGGCCGGCGCGCTTGGCGACGCCGATCAGGGTGCCGGAGTTGTCGAACAGGTCGACGAACAGGAAGGCGAAGATCACGCTGACCAGACCGATGTCCAGAGCGCCTTTGATGTCCAGTTGCAGGAAGGTCGGCGCCAGCGACGGCGGCATCGACATCACGCCACCGAACGGGGTGAAGCCCAACAGGATGGAGACAATGGTCACCGACAGAATGCCGATCAGCACAGCACCGCGCACTTTCAGGGCTTCGAGGGCAACGATCAGGGCAAAACCAAGGGTCGCGAGAATCGGTGCCGGTTGCTTCAGATCGCCGAGGCCGACCATGGTCGCCGGGTTGCTGACCACGATGCCGGCGTTGTGCAGGGCGATCAGGGCCAGGAACAGGCCGATACCGGCGGCAATCGCCGAGCGTAGCGCCAGCGGGATGCTGTTGATGATCCATTCACGGATGCGGAAGATCGACAGCAGGAAAAACATCACCGCCGAGATGAACACCGCGCCCAACGCCACTTGCCAGGTGTGGCCCATGTGCAGGACCACGGTGTAGGTGAAGAAGGCATTCAGGCCCATGCCCGGCGCGAGGGCGATCGGGTAGTTGGCGATCAGGCCCATGGTCGCCGAGCCGATGGCGGCTGCCAGACAGGTGGCGACAAACACCGCACCTTTGTCCATGCCGGTCTCGCCGAGGATGCTCGGGTTGACGAACAGAATGTAGGCCATGGCCAAAAAAGTCGTAACGCCCGCCAGAATCTCGGTCCGCACGTTGGTGTTGTGTGCCTTGAGTTGAAACAGCCTTTCCAGCATGTCTGCTCCCCGTGGCGCGCCCGGCGCCGTGAATGTATCGACCTCAACAGCAAAGCACAGGCCGCTGCAGGCGCCTGGGTATTTTCTGTGGGTCGGAAAAAGCCGCGCATCATACCAGCAGCGTGGGGCTATGGCTGCTTATGGCTGCGATCGTCGTCGATGTTTTGCACAAAAGGGAACTGCGCCATACTGCGCGCTGTTTTTTTGGGGGAGGGAGGGGGTAGATATGTATTGCATTAATAAGCGTGTGATTGCGGCATTTGGATTGCTGCTCAGCTGTTTCATCGGAGCGCAAACAGCCTCTGCAGCCATGGCTCAACCGTTGAGCCAGGTGAAGGTGCTCAAGGTCGAATCGCCATCCTGTGGATTTGAAAGTATTGCGGACGGCCAGGCGCAAACCCGTTGCGACCACAAAGGGCCAAACATCAAGGTGTATGTGCTGGAGGTCGGCTACGGCCGTGCAGCCCATGTCGCACTGGACGGTTTCGAGGTGGACGGCACCCGCACCCCTGTCTGTGCTTTTGATACCGGCAACCTGACCGAGTGCTCCGCCGGGAAAAAAACCGTCGGCTATCTGTACATCTTCAACCTGGCAGGCAAGCAGGACGGCACCTTCACGTTCAGCAACACCTCGATCAATGCTCCCGGCAACACGATGTCGACGCAGCTTTACATCAAGTAACGGCTGGCCTCGAACAAGGGTCAGGAAAGCTGACTACGCTTTAAAGATTATCCTGTGGACCGCGCCCATGACCTTTAGAGCCCTGATTACCCTCGCCGAGGGCATCGACGATCTGCAAACCGTGACCCTGATCGATGTGCTGCGCCGCGCCAAGGTTGAAGTGGTGGTGGCCAGCATCGAGGCACGGCGCATGCTCACCTGCGCTCGCGGCACCCGCTTGACCGCCGATGCGATGTTGGTGGATTTGCTCGCCCAACCCTTCGACTTGATCGTGCTGCCTGGCGGTGCCGTAGGGGCGCAGCATTTGGCGGCCCACCAACCCTTGCAACAATTGATCAAGGACCAGGCCGCCGCCGGGCGCCTGTTCGCCGGTATTGCCGAATCTCCGGCACTGGCGCTGCAAACCTTTGGCGTTTTGCGCCAGCGGCGCATGACTTGCCTGCCCACGGTCAGCAATCAACTGTCGGGTTGCAACTTCATCGATCAACCGGTGGTGGTCGATGGCAACTGCATCACTGCTCAGGGCTCGGGCGCCGCGTTGGAGTTTGCGCTGACGCTGGTGGAGCAACTCTGCGGCAAAGCCACGCGGTCGACGGTGGCGGGGGAGTTGGTGGTCTAGTGAATGTCAGGCGTGGATAGCAATCGGTTCGATGAAGGGTTGCTCACGCTGCTCCGCTTGCCAGAGATCGTAGTCGATCTGAACCCCTAACCACATCCGGGCCTTACCGATTCCAGCCCGCTCCAGACGTACCGCCAGGTCCGGACTGATGGGCGCATGGCCGTGCAGCACTCGCGAAAGATGCGGGCGGGCGAATCCAAGGTGCCTGGCCAGTTCGGTGACGCTGACACCAAGCTCGGGCAATACATCCATCAAGAGTGTTTCGCCAGGGTGTGGCGGGTTGTGCATGGGCATGGTCCTGCCTCCTGTCAGTGGTAATCCAGATAGTCGACCAGTTCGATATCCGAACCAATAAAACGAAAAATAACCCGCCAGTTCCCCGAAATGCTGAGTGACCAATATTCGATCAGATCGCCCTTGAGCGGATGTAATCGCCATCCCGGAAGGTCGAGGTCGTCGGGGGCCACTGCGCGATCCATGAACTGCAGCATGCGAGCCAGACGTTTCGCATGATCTGCTCGAATCCCACGAGTCGAACCGGTTTCGTAGAAGCCACGAAGGCCTTTGTGCTGAAAGGATTTGATCATGCTCGAAGTGTAAGGCGATACATTACACTTGATGCACTATCTATGTATTGCACTTGGTCGGAGAATTTATGCTTTGTGCTGATTTCCAGTCTTTTGGAAGCAGGTAGGGGACTTCCGTATCCTGAGCTACATCAGGCCCTGACTTCTTCCACAGGCACATGCATTCGGTCGCGGTTGGCCAGGGTCGGGAACAGTTTGATCCAGGCCCCGGTCACCATCAGCGTACCGATACCGCCCATGACCACTGCCGGCACCGTGCCGAACCAGTGTGCCGTCAAGCCGGATTCGAACTCGCCGAGCTGATTCGAAGCGCCGATGAACAAGCCATTCACAGCGCTGACCCGGCCGCGCATCTCGTCCGGGGTTTCCAGTTGCACGAATGAGGCGCGGATCACCATGCTGATCATGTCCGCTGCGCCCAATACCACCAGCACGGCGAGAGAGAACCAGAACGAAGTCGACAGGCCGAAAGCGATGGTCGCCACGCCGAATACACCCACGGCCGTGAACATCACCCGCCCGACGTTTCGCTCTACGGCAAATCGCGCCAGAAACAGCGACATCAGCAGCGCACCGACTGCAGGGGCCGAACGCAGCAGGCCCAGCCCCCACGGGCCAGTCAGCAGAATGTCTTTGGCGAACACCGGCAGCAACGCGGTCGCGCCGCCCAGCAGGACGGCAAACAGATCCAGGGAAATCGCCCCGAGAATGTCCGGGCGACTGCGAATGAAGCGGATACCCGCCAGCAGCGAATCCAGGGTGGCCTTGCCCTTGTTCAGCGGTGTCTGCCGGGCCGGAAGGTTGAGCATCAACGCACAGGCGATGAGGTAAAGGATCACTGTCGGGCCATACACCCAGACGCTGCCGAAGGCGTAGAGCAAACCGCCGAGGGCCGGGGCGACGATGGTGGCCGATTGTTGCGCAGACTGCGCAGCGGCAACGGCGCGGGGGAATAACGCGCTGGGCACGATGCTCGGCAGCAAGGCCTGAGTCGTCGGCATTTCGAAAGACCGGGCGGCGCCGAGCAGGAACGCAAGGATGAAGATCATCTCCCGGGTGACCTGGTCGGTCGCGCTGCCGATGGCCAGCGACAGGGCGATCAGCGCTTGCAAGAACTGACAGATCGCCGCGACCTTGCGCCGGTCATAGCGGTCCGCGACATGCCCTGTGTGCAGCATGAACAACACGCGAGGGGCAAATTCCACCAACCCCACCAGGCCCAGATCGAGCACATTGCCCGTCAGTTGATACAGATTCCAGCCGATTGCCACCGTGAGCATCTGAAAACCGCTGGCGGTAAATACCCGAGCCAGCCAGAACGCGATAAACGGGCGATGATGACGTAACAGCAGGGGCGCTTGGTTGGGCATCTGAAGGCAGGTCTGGGCAAGGGGAAGGGCGAGATTATCACCAACCTGTAACCGGAAGTTGCGGGGTGGGGAAATTTAGTTAGCTAAACACCGATCTATAGAGCATGAAATCCCTGTGGCGAGGGGGCTTGCCCCCGTTGGGCTGCGAAGCGGCCCCAGACCTTTACGACTGCTGCGCAGCCGAACGGGGGCAAGCCCCCTCGCCACAGTTAGTTCACCCATCTAAAAATGTATTGCAATGCATGACCAACCCCATGAGGCAACCTGTCACGCGGCAATAGACCACACCGTCCATCGGCAAAAATGCGACTACTCTTTCAACGTTGCTTGATCCAGATCAACACCCTTCGTGGAATTGATCCGGCGGCCAGATGGCCAGACTCCCTACGTTTGTGATGATGGTACAAAAAGAACGAATTCGAATTCGCCACACTCCATATCCGTGGGGGCAGTGGGTGTAGGCCGCAAGCCTTCAGCCGGTATTACCTGACAGAGGAAGACTTATGTTCGGTTTGGAGGCACTTGATCTCGCCCGGATTCAGTTCGCATTCACCATTTCGTTTCACATCCTGTTCCCGGCCATCACGATTGGCCTGGCGAGTTACCTGGCGGTGCTCGAAGGCCTGTGGCTGAAAACGCACAACGACACTTACCGCGATCTGTACCATTTCTGGTCGAAGATCTTTGCCGTCAACTTCGGCATGGGCGTAGTTTCCGGTTTGGTCATGGCCTATCAGTTCGGCACCAACTGGAGCCGTTTCTCGGACTTCGCCGGTTCGGTGACCGGGCCGTTGCTGACCTATGAAGTGCTCACCGCCTTCTTCCTCGAAGCCGGTTTCCTCGGCGTCATGCTGTTCGGCTGGAACAAGGTCGGGCGCAAGCTGCACTTCTTCGCTACCGTCATGGTGGCCATCGGCACCCTTATTTCTACCTTCTGGATTCTGGCCTCCAACAGCTGGATGCAGACCCCGCAAGGCTACGAGATCGTCAACGGCCAGGTCATTCCAGTGGACTGGCTGGCGATTATCTTCAACCCGTCGTTCCCCTACCGCCTGATGCACATGGCCACGGCGGCGTTCGTTGCGACCGCGTTCTTCGTAGGCTCGTCGGCGGCCTGGCACTTGCTGCGCGGCAAGGACAACCCGGCCATCCGCACCATGCTCTCGATGGCGATGTGGATGGCACTGATCGTTGCCCCGATTCAGGCGGTTATCGGTGACTTCCATGGCCTCAATACCCTCAAGCATCAGCCGGCGAAAATCGCTGCGATCGAAGGCCACTGGGAAAACCACGGCGACGAACCGACGCCGCTGATTCTGTTCGGCTGGCCGGACATGAAAGCCGAGAAGACCAAATTCGCGGTAGAAATTCCGTACCTCGGCAGCCTGATCCTGACCCACACCCTGGACAAACAGGTCCCTGCGCTCAAGGAATTCCCGCCTGAAGACCGGCCGAATTCGACCATCGTGTTCTGGTCGTTCCGGATCATGGTCGGTCTGGGCATGCTGATGATCTTCACCGGTATGTGGAGCCTGTGGCTGCGCAAGCGCGACAAGCTGTATACCTCACGTCCATTCTTGTACCTGGCGCTGTGGATGGGGCCGTCCGGCCTGATCGCGATCCTCGCCGGCTGGTTCACCACTGAAATTGGCCGTCAGCCGTGGGTGGTTTATGGGTTGATGCGCACGGCGGATGCGTCCTCCGGGCACAGCTTCGTGCAGATGAGCATCACCTTGATCATGTTCGTTGTGGTGTATTTCGCACTGTTCGGTGCCGGTCTTGGCTACATGATGCGCCTGGTGCGCAAAGGGCCGAAGATCGACGAAGGCAAGGAAACCAACGAAGGCGGTCCTGGCCAGAAACGCACACCAGCCCGTCCGCTGTCCGCAGCCGATGACGATGGCACCGAAGCTGATAACAGCCCCAGCCTGACCAAGGAGATTTGAATCATGGGTATTGATCTTCCGCTGATCTGGGCCGTGATCATCATCTTCGGCATCATGATGTATGTGGTCATGGACGGCTTCGACCTGGGAATCGGCATTCTCTTCCCGTTCATCAAGGGCAAAAGCGATCGTGACGTCATGATGAACACCGTCGCTCCGGTCTGGGACGGCAACGAAACCTGGTTGGTATTGGGTGGCGCGGCATTGTTCGGCGCTTTCCCGCTGGCCTATTCGGTGGTGCTCTCGGCGCTGTACCTGCCGCTGATTTTTATGCTGATCGGGTTGATTTTCCGCGGTGTGGCCTTCGAGTTCCGCTTCAAGGCCAAGGATGACAAGCGTCACCTCTGGGACAAGGCCTTCATCGGTGGCTCGATCGCCGCAACGTTCTTCCAGGGCGTGGCATTGGGTGCGTTCATCGATGGGCTGCCGGTGGTCAACCGTCAGTTCGCCGGCGGTTCACTCGACTGGCTGACACCGTTCACGATGTTCTGCGGTGCGGCGTTGGTGGTGGCTTATGCGCTGCTCGGTTGCACGTGGCTGATCATGAAGACCGAAGGCAAGCTGCAGGAGCAGATGCATGATCTGGCGCGCCCGTTGGCCTTCGTGTTGCTGGCGGTGATTGGCATTGTCAGCATCTGGACGCCATTGGCCCATGCCGAGATCGCCGCCCGCTGGTTTACCCTGCCAAACCTGTTCTGGTTCTTGCCGGTGCCAATTCTGGTGCTGGTGACCCTGTACGGTCTGATTCGCGCGGTGGCCCGCAATGCGCACTACACGCCATTCCTGCTGACCCTGGTGCTGATCTTCCTCGGCTATAGCGGTCTGGGTATCAGCCTGTGGCCGAACATCGTGCCGCCGTCGATCTCGATCTGGGACGCCGCCGCACCGCCGCAAAGCCAGGGCTTCATGCTGGTGGGCACGCTGTTCATCATCCCGTTCATCCTGGGTTACACCTTCTGGAGCTACTACGTATTCCGCGGCAAGGTCACCCACGAAGATGGTTACCACTAGCCGACTACGGCGCAGGATTGATACCTGCGCCGTTGCAGAGGAGAAAGCGATGATGGCTGGAAAACCTGATTTGCAGGAAATCGAAGCTGCCGAGAAAAAGCCGCTCTGGCAGCGACTCGGCTGGCTGGCGATGATCTGGACCGGCAGCGTCGTGGCACTGTTCATCGTGGCCACGCTAATGCGGATGTTCATGAATGCCGCGGGCCTGAGTACCCACTGAACTTCCCATCCCGTTGCCTTACGGCACGGATTTATAACCCTCCTGCGATGGAGGGTTTTTTTGTCCGTGATTATTTGCGTGCTTTGAGAATCACGAACTTGGGTGTGGCCGCGACTTGCTCGACGCCGCGGAACAACCGCGCCAGCTTGCTGTGATAACCCAGGTGACGGTTGCCGACTATGTACAGCGCGCCGCCCACCACCAACGATTCACGCGCCTGCTGGAACATCCGCCAGGCCAGGAAATCGCCGACCACTTGCTGTTGGTGAAACGGCGGATTGCACAGCACCACGTCCAGGGATTGAGGTTCCTGCTCTGCCAGACCATCGCCGGCCCGCACGATCACGTCACGATCGCCCAGCGCCGCGCGCCAGTTTTCAGCGGCCGATTGCACCGCCATGAACGATTCGTCCACCAGCGTGTAGTGCGCCTCAGGGTTTTGCAGGGCACTGGTAATCGCCAGCACGCCGTTGCCACACCCCAGATCGGCAACCCGTGCTGCGCCGAGGTTCTTTGGCAAGTGCGGCAAAAAGGCCCGCGTGCCGATATCCAGCCCTTCGCGGCAGAACACATTGGCGTGATTGAGCAGTTCGATCGCAGGGGCGTCGAGTCGATAGCGGGTCGGGTAGGGGGAGGTCGCGGGCGCTTTGTCTTGGGGCGTGGCGATCAGCAGCCGAGCCTTCTTGACGGCCAACGAGGCTTGCACCGGGCCGATATAGCGCTCCAGCAGATCGCCCGCAGCGCGTGGCAAATGCTTCACCATCGCGGCAGCAATCACTTGAGCGCCAGGAGCCAGTTGCCCTTGTAGCCGGATCAGTTGCTCTTCCAGCAGGGCCAGGGTTTTCGGTACCCGGATCAATACCCGGTCAAACGGCCCGACGAATATTTCGCTGGCAGGCACCTTCGGCACTGCATCAAACGTCTGGCCATTGCGTATCAGGTTCTTTTCCAGCCCCTGAAACGCCAGAAACGAATCGCCGCTGCTGGTCACCCGAACCTTGCCCGCCAGGCTGGCGGCCAAAGCGCCGAAGCTGTCGTTGAGCACCAGCACGCGGGTATCGGCTGCCGGTTGTTGCCCGGCCAGATGAGTGAGCAGGTATTCGTCTGCGGCATCAAAGGCTTGCAACGGTTCGTTCGGCTGTTCTGGCTGGCGGATCAGATCGAGTTGAGCGAAGGGGGTTTCGAGCAGAGGCATGAGACGGGGGGCTCTGGGTAATCAGCGGAGGATAATCAACGAGTGGCCCGCCGCGCAGAGGCTTATAACGGGCGAGCCATTCCGAGTGGACTACGTCGTGGAATTTCACACGGCATCACTCAGGACTGGATCACAGATGGTACGGTTTTTTCGCTTGGATTACTCGCGGGGATTACCGGATTCAAAACAGATTCAGATGACGCCCACTTTCGCGGCTCTGATCACTGCCGCAATTTTATTGTTTACGCCGAATTTTCGGATGGCGCCGCGTATATGGAACTGTACCGTGCTTGGACTGAGGTTGAGGATGATCGCGACCTCGTCTGCCGTCTTGCCATCGGCTGAGTATTTCAACACCTCGATTTCCCGGGATGATAAATGCACTGTGCCTGGTTTTGAGGGCGCAGGCAGTTCTTTCGCCACAAGCCCATGCAAGTGACGGCTAATGAACAACGCGTAGCCCAGATTTTTATACAGATCATGCGTCGTAATCGGACAATGGCTTCTGGCCAGGCTCAGCATGCTGCAAAGCCCGTTCTCATCATGAACGGATTGGGACCAGCCATAGCGCAACCCTTGCTGTTTTTGTGCTTGCCGCAGTGTTGGTGTCTTGCAGAAGATTTCTTCCTGCCAAAGAATCGGTAATTCGGAATGATTGCAATGGGCTAGTATCGGGTCGACTTCACTGAAGTGCTCTTGTTCATATTTTGTGTTCCATTCGGTGGGATAATTATTCAGATTGATCGTATGGCGGCGTATCCCCCTTACTTGGGATGTTATTGAAAATGCACAGAAATTAAAGCCAAGATTTTTAACAAGACTGAGAGAAATCTCGTACGCGGTCTCTATTTTCTGAGCGTAAGAAAGCTGCGTTAACTGTGACTCCTTCCACACTTTCATTGGGTAGCTCCATTGCGGCCTTACTGTCGTTGGTGCTGATTGGATCCGATATCCGGCACGTCACGATTGTAGGAGAATTCCTACATGTGTGGTGGATTTTTTTGCTCTTAAAAAAAATATGCAACTGCATAAACCAGTTCTTAGCTTACTAACGGATCAACAGGAATCAACTGCATATCATATTTGTATTTCTACTGTTTGGTGAGGTGAGGCAAAAGCCATTACAAATCACCGGTGTTTATACCTTCTGCTTTGCGGGACACTGGCGTTATCTGTTGAATGGAGCGACCCAATGACTGCCAGTGCAGAGAAATTCACACGCCAGACACTGCTCGACGTCCAGCCGTTGACTCCAAACCTGTTTACCCTGCGAACCACCCGGGATTCTGGCTTTCGTTTTCGCGCAGGGCAATTCGCCCGGCTGGGCGTGACCAAGGCCGACGGCAGTACGGTTTGGCGGGCTTATTCCATGGTCTCGTCCCCCTATGACGAGTTCCTGGAGTTTTTCTCCATTGTCGTACCGGGAGGGGAGTTCACCAGTGAACTGAGCCGGCTGGAAGTCGGCGATACGCTGCTCGTCGACCGGCAGGCCTTTGGCTATCTGACGCTGGATCGCTTCGTCGATGGCCGTGACCTCTGGTTGTTATCCACAGGCACGGGGCTGGCGCCGTTTCTGTCGATCCTGCAGGACTTCGAGGTGTGGGAGAAATTCGAACGAATCCTCCTGGTCTACAGCGTGCGCGAAGCGCGGGAGCTGGCGTACCAGGAGCTGATTGCAGGGCTGGCACAGCGCGATTATCTGGCTGAGTACGCGCACAAGCTGCAGTTCATTGCCACCGTCACCCGCGAGCAGCATCCTGGGGCCCTGAATGGACGGATCACGACACTCATGGAAAGTGGCGAGCTAGAGCGGACGGCCGGTGTAGCGCTGACAGCCGAGCATTCGCGGGTGATGCTCTGCGGTAATCCACAGATGATCGATGACACGCGCAAGTTGCTCAAACAACGGGACATGCACCTGAGCCTCAGTCGACGACCCGGCCAGGTGGCAGTGGAAAACTACTGGTAAACAAACGGCGCCCTGAAGGCGCCGTTTCTTGGGGCAATCAGTCATCAGGGCTGATTGTTCTGAGCCTTGAGCAGATCGCGAATCTCTTCCAGCAGCTCTTCTTCCTTGGTCGGAACCGGCGGCAGGGTTGGCGCCACGGCCTCTTCGCGTTTCAGACGGTTGATAGCCTTGACGCCCATGAAGATCGCGAAGGCGACGATGATAAAATCGATCAAGCTCTGGATGAACTTACCGTAGGCCAGCATCACCGCCGGGACATCACCGTTGGCAGCCTTGAGCGTAATGGCCAGGTCACTGAAGTCCACCCCACCGATCAGCAAACCTATGGGTGGCATCACCACGTCGCCGACAAACGACGAAACGATTTTGCCGAAGGCGGCGCCGATGATGATACCCACGGCCATGTCGACCACATTACCTTTGACCGCGAAGGCCTTGAACTCACTTATCACGCCCATAGGTTATTTCCTTGTTACAGATGAGGTTGGTGAACGCAGTGTAAATCAGCAAAACGGCTGGCGCTCGAAACACCGCCTTACAATGCTCGCTCTTATCGACACATCTTCCGGCAATTAGTTTACAAAGTGCCACCATTCGCGCGCGACTAACCGCTCTAGACCGGGTATTCCAGAACCTTTTCGCTATCGGCTCGGTGCGGGATTTCTATTTATGTTTTGGCCTTTGGGTCACTAGCCTCTGTGGGGCGCACCTGGATGCGCCTTATAAAACCAGAGGAAACTTCCATGACAACTCCCCTTGGCCTCGGGGCTTTTCCCTTCCCTCGTACCCTTGGCGTTCTGACCGCCAGCCTGCTGTCCTTCTGCGTCAATGCTGCGACCTTGACCCGCGATAACGGTGCCGCCGTCGGCGACAACCAGAACTCGCAAACCGCCGGCGCGACCGGGCCAGTGCTGCTGCAAGACGTGCAACTGATCCAGAAACTCCAGCGTTTTGACCGTGAACGCATTCCCGAACGCGTGGTGCATGCCCGTGGCACTGGCGCCCATGGCACGTTCACCGTCACCGACGACCTCAGTGACCTGACCAAGGCCAAGGTGTTCGCCGGCGGCCAGAGCACGCCGGTGTTTGTGCGTTTCTCCGCTGTGGTCCATGGCAACCATTCGCCGGAAACCTTGCGTGATCCGCGGGGGTTCGCCACCAAGTTCTACACCGCAGACGGCAACTGGGACCTGGTCGGCAACAATTTTCCGACCTTCTTCATCCGTGACGCGATCAAGTTTCCAGACATGGTTCATGCCTTCAAGCCGGATCCGCGTACCAACCTTGATGACGATTCCCGTCGTTTCGACTTTTTCTCCCATGTTCCAGAAGCCACTCGTACCCTGACCGAGTTGTATTCCAACTCCGGTACGCCGGCCAGTTATCGGGAGATGGACGGTAACGGTGTACATGCCTACAAGTTAGTGAACGCCAAAGGCGATGTGCACTATGTAAAATTCCATTGGAAAAGTCTGCAGGGGTTAAAGAATCTCGACCCTAAAGAAGTGACGGGTGTTCAAGGTCAAGACTACAGTCATATGACTAACGACTTGGTCGCCAATATTAACAAGGGCAACTTTCCTAAATGGGACTTGTACATCCAGGTTCTAAATCCACAAGACTTGTCCAAGTTTGATTTCGATCCATTGGACGCGACCAAAATTTGGCCAGGTGTGCCGGAACGAAAAGTTGGACAAATGGTGTTGAACCGTAATCCGGCGAATGTTTTCCAGGAAACTGAACAAGTGGCCATGGCCCCGGCCAATTTAGTTCCGGGTATCGAACCTTCGGAAGATCGCTTATTGCAAGGGCGAGTGTTCTCGTATGCCGATACTCAACTGTATCGTCTGGGGGCCAACGCTCTGCAGTTGCCGATCAACGCACCCAAAGTCGCCGTGAACAACGGTAATCAGGATGGCGCAATGAACATCGGCGCCAACAGCACCGGCGTAAATTACCAGCCAAGTCGTTTGGTGTCGCGTGAAGAACCTCCAACCGCGCGTTACAGCCAGTCGACCCTGTCGGGCAGCACGCAGCAGGCGAAGATTCAGCGTGAGCAGAACTTCAAGCAGGCCGGCGATCTGTACCGCTCGTTCAACCAGAAGGAACGTCAGGACTTGATCGACAGCTTCGGTGGCTCACTGGCCACCACCGATGACGAGAGCAAGCACATCATCCTGTCCTTCCTGTACAAGGCCGACCCGGAATACGGGACCGGCGTGGCCAAAGTAGCCAAGGGTGATCTGGCTCGGGTCAAGGCGCTGGCGGCCAAACTGGTCGACTGATCCATCTGCCTGAAACGGGGCCTCATGCGAGGTCCCGTCTGATCAAGGAGTTGCGCCATGCGTTTTTATCTTTCTGTGTTTCTGGCGTGCTGGTCGCTCAGTGTGTTCGCCGGGCCGGACGTGCAAGCCTCGAAGAGCCCTCAGGCGCTGAAGACCCAATTACAGGATTACTACTTTGATGCCGCTCGACGCGGTGATGTGCCGATGCTCGATACCTTCATCGAGGCCGGCTATTCCCTCGATACCCGCGACAGCAAGGGTTACACCGCACTGATTCTGGCCGCCTATCATGGCCAGAGCGCTGCAGTGGAGCGTTTGCTCGCTGCCGGGGCGGACGCCTGTGCCCAGGATCAACGTGGCAATACGGCATTGATGGGCGCGATTTTCAAAGGCGAAGTGCAGATTGCCAGAACGCTGCTGGCCGCCCAGTGCAACCCCGACCACCGCAACGGCGCGGGACAGACTGCCGCGATGTACGCCGGGTTGTTCAAGCGCGTTGAGTTGCTGGACGCCCTCAAGGCCAAAGGGGCGGATATGAACGCCGAAGATCCGCTGGGCAACAGCGCCGCGCGTCTGGCCAGCGGTGAAATCCGTACGGCGCCGCCGCGCTGATCCGCGCGAGCTGAGCTATCATCGCGGTTTTTGCCGGGAGTTCAGATGGCCAAGGCCAAGCGCATGTACGGCTGCACCGAGTGCGGCTCAACCTTCCCCAAGTGGGCCGGCCAGTGCGGCGAATGCGGGGCCTGGAACACGCTGACCGAAACCATGGTCGAGAGTGGCGGCGCCGCAGCCCCCAGCGGGCGCACCGGTTGGACCGGCCAGCAGGCGCAGATCAAAACCCTGGCCGAAGTCAGCGTCGAAGAGATTCCGCGTTTCTCCACGGCGTCCAGCGAGCTGGATCGCGTTCTGGGCGGCGGCCTGGTGGATGGCTCGGTGGTGTTGATCGGTGGTGATCCGGGTATCGGCAAGTCGACCATTTTGTTGCAAACCTTGTGCAACCTCGCCAAGAGCATGCCGGCACTGTATGTCACCGGCGAAGAGTCTCAGCAACAAGTGGCCATGCGCGCCCGGCGCTTGGGCTTGCCTCAGGATCAGCTGCGGGTGATGACCGAAACCTGCATCGAAACCATCATCGCCACGGCCCGGCAGGAAAAGCCCAAGGTGATGGTGATCGACTCGATCCAGACGATTTTCACCGAGCAACTGCAATCGGCGCCGGGGGGCGTTTCCCAGGTGCGCGAAAGTGCAGCATTGCTGGTGCGTTACGCCAAACAAAGCGGCACGGCGATTTTCCTCGTGGGCCATGTCACCAAAGAAGGCGCGCTGGCCGGTCCCCGAGTGCTGGAGCACATGGTCGACACCGTTCTGTATTTCGAAGGCGAATCCGACGGGCGCCTGCGTCTTTTGCGGGCAGTGAAAAACCGTTTCGGCGCGGTCAACGAATTGGGCGTGTTTGGCATGACCGACAAAGGCCTGAAGGAAGTCTCCAACCCCTCGGCGATTTTTCTGACCCGGGCCCAGGAAGAAGTCCCGGGTAGCGTGGTCATGGCAACGTGGGAAGGCACCCGGCCGATGCTGGTGGAAGTCCAGGCGTTGGTGGACGACAGCCATCTGGCCAACCCCCGCCGGGTGACGCTCGGTCTGGACCAGAATCGCCTGGCCATGTTGTTGGCGGTTTTGCACCGCCACGGCGGCATCCCGACTCACGACCAGGACGTGTTCCTCAACGTGGTCGGCGGGGTGAAGGTGCTGGAAACAGCATCTGACTTGGCCCTGATGGCAGCGGTCATGTCCAGTTTGCGCAACCGGCCGCTGCCCCATGATCTGCTGGTGTTCGGCGAAGTCGGCTTGTCGGGTGAAGTGCGCCCGGTGCCGAGTGGTCAGGAACGCTTGAAAGAGGCGGCCAAGCACGGCTTCAAGCGCGCCATCGTGCCCAAGGGCAACGCGCCGAAAGAGGCGCCGCCGGGGTTGCAGATTATTGCCGTGACGCGCCTGGAACAGGCATTGGACGCGTTGTTCGAATAACTTTCAGATCGATACAAAACCTGTGGGAGCGAGCCTGCTCGCGATAGCGGTGTGTCAGTCGACTTAAATGTTGAATGTCAGACCGCATTCGCGAGCAGGCTCGCTCCCACATGGGTATGGGATTGGCCTTCAGATTTCGATCAGGGCGCCCAACTCACGCTCAAGCTCTTGCGGATCGCCCAGGTTGAACTCGATCAACCGCCGCAGGCGTTCAATCGATTCCAGGCTGATGTGTTTGCAGACAAACCCGAGTTGACCATGGTCATCGTGGGTCAGCATCACATCCATCTTGATCTCGATCTCTTCGTTAAGATGAATATCAACCAGGAAATGCCAGTCTGGATTACCCAGCCACGGCTCGGGCTTCTCGATAAGCAACCCCTTGAGCGACAGGTCGATCAACTTCACCGGCCAGATGAATTCCCCTTGGCTCAGCTCGGTTCGGGCATCGAACGCAAAACGTTTGAAGCGGCGGCGATCAGCAGGGTGGTCACTCATGGCGCAATCCTCTGAATGTCCGCTGACTATAGACCCGCATGGTTAAAGCCTGCCAGCAAAGACAGGCTCTGGATCAATGTCGGGGTATGGCCTTTGCCGTCAGTAGCGCTAAACTCCGGATGGCTGTCTTTCTTGTCCACTCTGGCTGGAATCATAAAATGAAAAATAATAATAGCCTGCTACGCCACTTACCCTGGCTGCTGCTGGCAATCCTGGGAGCGTGCGCCCTGGGTGTAGTGGCATTGCGCCGAGGCGAGGCGATCAACGCCTTGTGGATTGTGGTCGCCGCGGTGGCCATTTATCTGGTCGCGTACCGCTACTACAGCCTGTTCATCGCTAACAATGTGATGCAACTCGATCCGCGTCGGGCTACACCTGCCGTGCTCAACAATGACGGTCTGGACTATGTGCCGACCAACAAACACATTCTTTTTGGCCACCACTTCGCAGCCATCGCCGGCGCAGGGCCGCTGGTCGGTCCGGTATTGGCGGCGCAGATGGGCTACCTGCCCGGTACGCTGTGGCTGATTGCCGGGGTGGTGCTGGCGGGTGCGGTTCAGGACTTCATGGTCCTGTTCATGTCCACCCGCCGCAACGGTCGTTCCCTGGGCGACATGGTCCGTGAGGAAATGGGCCGCATCCCCGGGACCATCGCGCTGTTTGGCTGCTTCCTGATCATGATCATCATCCTCGCGGTGCTGGCGCTGATCGTGGTCAAGGCCCTGGCCGAAAGCCCGTGGGGTATTTTCACGGTGATGGCGACCATCCCGATCGCGATGTTCATGGGCATTTACATGCGCTACATCCGCCCGGGCCGCATCGGTGAAATCTCGGTGATCGGCGTGGCGTTGCTGCTGGGTTCGATCTGGCTGGGCGGGCAGATTGCCGCTGACCCGGTGTGGGCCAAGGCGTTCAGCTTTACCGGGGTTCAGATCACCTGGATGCTGATCGGCTACGGTTTCGTGGCGGCAGTGTTGCCGGTGTGGCTGATCCTGGCGCCGCGTGATTACCTGTCCACTTTCCTCAAGATCGGCACCATCGTTGCGCTGGCGATCGGCATTCTGATCACCATGCCTGAGCTGAAAATGCCGGCATTGACCCAGTTCATCGACGGCACCGGGCCGGTGTGGAAGGGTGGGTTGTTCCCGTTCCTGTTCATCACCATTGCCTGTGGCGCTGTCTCGGGATTCCACGCGCTGATCTCCTCCGGCACCACGCCGAAGTTGCTGGATAACGAAGTTAACGCCCGTTACATCGGTTACGGCGGCATGCTGATGGAGTCCTTCGTGGCGATCATGGCGATGGTGGCCGCTTCGGTGATCGAGCCAGGCGTGTACTTCGCCATGAACAGCCCGGCGGCGGTCGTCGGTGGTGACGTGGTGGCTGTGGCACAAGCGGTCAGCGGCTGGGGTTTTGCGATTACCCCGGAAGCGCTGCAAGCGGTGGCCAAGGACATCGGTGAAACCACCATTCTGGCCCGTGCCGGTGGTGCGCCGACCCTGGCAGTCGGTATCGCGCAGATCCTGCACAGTGTGCTGCCCGGTGAAAACACCATGGCGTTCTGGTACCACTTCGCGATCCTGTTCGAAGCGTTGTTCATCCTGACTGCGGTCGACGCCGGCACCCGTGCCGGGCGTTTCATGCTGCAGGATTTGCTCGGCTCCTTCGTTCCGGCGCTGAAACGCACCGAGTCCTGGACCGCCAACCTGATCGCAACGGCCGGTTGCGTGGCGATGTGGGGTTACCTGCTGTACCAAGGCGTGATCGATCCGCTGGGTGGCATCAACACCTTGTGGCCGCTGTTCGGCATCTCCAACCAGATGCTGGCCGGAATCGCGCTGATGCTGGCCACCGTGGTGCTGATCAAAATGAAGCGCCAACGTTACATCTGGGTCACCATGTTGCCCGCCGTGTGGTTGCTGATCTGCACCACCACCGCAGGCTTCATCAAGCTGTTCGACGCCAACCCGGCGATCGGTTTCCTGTCGCTGGCGAAGAAATACAGCGATGCGTTGGCTAACGGGCAGATTCTGGCCCCGGCCAAAAGCATCGAGCAGATGCAGCACGTGATCTACAACGCCTACACCAACGCAACATTGACTGCGCTGTTCCTGTTTGTGGTATTCAGCATCCTGTTCTATGCGCTCAAGGTCGGCATTGCTGCCTGGGGTAGCAAAGAACGTACGGATAAAGAATCGCCGTTCCAGGCTCAGCCGGATGCGTAATCGAGGATTGCACCATGTTCAATGACCTGAGTCGCCTCGGTAAATACCTCGGTCAGGCCGCGCGCCTGATGGTCGGCATGCCCGACTACGACAACTACGTCGAGCATATGCAAACCAAACACCCGGACAAACCGGTAATGAGCTACGAGATGTTCTTTCGCGAGCGTCAGGAAGCCCGTTACGGTGGTAAGGGTGGGCCGAAGTGCTGTTGACCCGGTTGTCGGGTTAATAGCAATCCCTGTGGGAGCTAGCCTGCTAGCGATGGCGCCTGAACATTCAACATCACTGTTGATTGACAGTCCGCCATCGCTAGCAGGCTAGCTCCCACATTTGTTTTTGTGTTGATTTCTAATTTTGTGAAACAGGAGATTCCAGTTGTCCTCTCCCATCCCAGTCACGATTCTCAGCGGCTTCCTCGGCGCTGGCAAAACCACGCTGCTGCGCCACCTGCTCAAAGCCGAGCACGGCCTGAAAATCGCCGTGATCGAAAACGAATTCAGTGACGCTGGTATCGACACCCAACTGTTGGGCGACGAGCCGGTGCAAGTGATGACGCTGTCCAACGGCTGCGTCTGCTGCACCATCCACACCGATTTGACCAAAGCGCTGTACCTGCTGCTCGAACGCCTGGACAGCGGCGAAATCGCCTTCGATCGTCTGGTCATCGAATGCACCGGTCTGGCCGACCCGGCCCCGGTGGCGCAAACCTTCTTCATCGACGAAGAACTGCGTGAGCGCTACATCCTCGACGGCATCATCACCCTGGTGGACGCGGCCCACGCCGACCTGCACCTGACCCAGACCATCGCCCAGGCACAGATCGGCTTTGCCGACCGCTTGCTGGTGAGCAAACGGGATCTGGTGGACGAACCGACCTTCACTGCCCTCAGCGAGCGTCTGACCCGCATCAACCGTCGCGCGCCAATCCGCGTGGTCGACCACGGCAAGATTGATCTGGCCGAACTGCTGGACGTGCGCGGCTTCAACCTCAATGCCGATCTCGGCGGTGGAGTGAGTTTGCGTCCAGTGAGCAAGGCGCCCTCCATCGATCGCATTTCCAGCCTGGTGCTGCGCACCGACAAGCCGCTGGATATCGACAAACTCAGTGAGTTCATGAACGAACTGCTGGAAGACCACGGCAAGCAATTGCTGCGCTACAAAGGTGTTTTGAACATTCTTGGCGAACCGCGGCGCATGGTGTTCCAAGGAGTGCTGAAACTGTACGGCTTCGATTGGGATACCGAGTGGGCGGACGATGAGGCGCGGGAAAGCGTGATCGTGTTCATTGCCGATGATTTGCCGGAAGAGAAAATTCGCGAGGGGTTTGCGCGGGTTGCGGCTGAGTAAGCTCAGGTATCTTCAGCGTGTTTGAGGCCGCTTTCGCGAGCAAGCCCGCTCCCACATTTGATCTGTATTGCCCACTCTATCTGGCGCGACACAAAACCAATGTGGGAGCGGGCTTGCTCGCGAAGGCGATCTAACCGGCGACACGATTCTGGCTGACTACCGATCCAGCGTTCAGCAGTTTTTCGTCAAGATGATCCAGATGCCGGGTCATCAACATCTCGGCCGCCGTAGCATCCCCACGCTCCACTGCATCGACAATCTCCATGTGCTCCTGCCACGCGCAATCACCGCCTGCCTGCGCATCAAACTGCGCATCAAACTGCGCAATCGCCAGCGAAGTCAGCGGCACCAGAGTGCCAAGAAAATGCGCCAACGGTGCGTTCCCCGCCATTTCGGCCAGTTGCAGATGAAACTCCCCAGACAATCGAATCGCCGGACCACGTGCTGTGCATTGGCGTTCGCTGTCGATCAGGGCGCGCAGGCGTTTCAAGTCTTGCGGGTGAGGTTGCTGGCAGGCCAGTCGAACCAGCGTGATCTCGGTCAGTCGTCGGGCATGCAGCGTCTGGCGAATCTGCTCGGCATCGGGCGCTGCGACTCGGGGACGATGGTGAGTGCGAAGGATAATGATCTGCTGATGGGACAACTGCGTCAGCACGCCACGAATGTCACTGCGGCGAGCGCTGAACATCTGCGCCATGCTGTCTTCGGTAAAACGACTGGCTGCATGGATGCGCTGTTCAAGAATGGCGTCGACGATCCGTGAATAGAGATCATCCGCCGGCGGTTTCCCGGTGTCGGTTCGGGAGAAGGGCAGGGCAGTGAATATCTGTGGTGAGGCGAAGCTGTTCATGGCCTGTCTCCAGTTCGAAGAGGGGGTCAACTGCCGAGGTGGTCATCCGGAATGTTCAATTCGATGCCCATCCGCTGGCCTTCGCGCAGGATGTGCCGACGCATCTCGGCGCTGGCCTGGGCGCTGTTTTTGCTGCGAATGGCCCGCACCACGGCTTCGTTTTCTTCAAGGCGTTCAGCCAGATGCTCTGGCGAATTGCGTAGCACCTCGGCGCTTTGCTTGAGGGCGTTGCTGGTCTGCTGCACAACGCTCTGGAAGATCGGGTTCGAGGTCAGGGTGAACAGTTCTTCGTGGAACGCGATGTAGGCGCTGACCCCGGCTTCGCTGTCGTTGGCCTCCAAGGCTTCGCGCATGTCCATCAGGGTCAGGCGCAGTTGCCCGACTTCCTTGCTGCTGATGGATTGTGCAACCAGGCCGACGATGAAGGGTTCGAGGGTGTAGCGCAGTTGCAGCACGTCTTCCAGGCTGGCCCCGGCCACCGCGCTGTCGTGGCTTTGGCTGTCGCTGAGATTGGCTTCCAGCACCACCACGCCTTTGCCCGGCATGGAGCGCACCAGCCCGAGGGTTTCCAGCACGATGACCGCTTCGCGCAGGCTCGGGCGGCTAATGCCCAGTTGCTCGGCCAGTTCACGCTGGCCCGGCAGCATTTCGCCGGAGCGCCACTGACCGCGGGCCAGGGCGGCCCGAAGTTTTTCTACCACCGAATTTACAACGGTTGACGAGGTAATCACTGTTCGCTCCAAGTCGTGATAAATGTGCCTGACCTTGGGCAGGCACACGTAGTTTAAAATTCCTGCTGGTGCGCCGGGACCACCGGTTTCCTGGGCTGGAAGGTATAACCCACCTGACCGGAAAGCACTTTGTTCGCTCGCTGGATATCGATGTCCTTTTCCCAACGGGCGATGGCCACCGTGGCGACGCAATTGCCGATCAGGTTGGTCAGCGCCCGGCCGATGCCCATGAACCAGTCCACTGCCAATACCAGCACTAGCCCGACCACTGGAATCGCCGGAATGGCCGTCAGTGTCGCCGCGAGAATCACCAGCGCCGAGCCGGGAATCCCGTGGGCACCTTTGGAGGTGATCAGCGACACCAGCAGAATCGTCAGCAGGTCAGTCATGGCCAGCGGCGTGCCGGTGGCATTGGCGATGAACACAATGGCCAGGGTCAGGTAGATCGAAAAACCATCCAGGTTGAACGAGTACCCGGTCGGAATCACCAGCCCGACCGTGGAGCTGCCGATGCCCAGATGCTCAAGCTTGCGCATGATTTGTGGCAGCACGGCGTCGGAAGAAGCGGTGCCCATGACGATCAGCAGTTCTTCACGCAGGTACTTGAGCAGCGGCCACATCTTCAGGCCCGAGAGGCGCATCACCAGGCCGAGAATCAATGCCACGAACGCTACACAGGTCATGTAGAAAAGACCGACCAGGCTGCCCAGGTGCTGCAGCGAATCCAGGCCATATTTGCTGGTGGTGAAGGCGATGGCGCCGAACACGCCGATCGGCGCCAGACGCACGATCATGCCCATGATGCGGAAGATCACGTGGCTAAGCTC
The DNA here is from genome assembly GCF_050280605.1 of Pseudomonas sp. NPDC089918. NCBI lineage: Bacteria > Pseudomonadati > Pseudomonadota > Gammaproteobacteria > Pseudomonadales > Pseudomonadaceae > Pseudomonas > Pseudomonas sp. NPDC089918. The sequence continues at coordinate 37,396 of NZ_JBNNVP010000041.1, forward strand.
ATTAATCAGCCGGGAAATACCCGACGCTGCTTCGCCCACCAGGTTCAGCGCGCTGCCGAACAGCACCGAAAACAGCAGGACTTGCAGAATGTTGTTTTCCGCGAAGGCGCCGATTACCGAGGTCGGGATCAGGTTCATCAGGAACTGGGAGGTGGTTTGCATGTGCTGACCGCGCTGGGCGATGTCGCCCATGTCGGCGGCGGAGAGTTGCTCCAGATGGATGTTCGCACCGCTGCCGATGCCGGTCGTGAAGGCGAACACCAGGCCGATCACCAAGGCGATGGTGGTCAGTATTTCGAAGTAGATCACCGATTTGAGGCCGATGCGTCCGACCTTCTTCAGGTCGCCGGCACCGCTGATGCCGCTGACCACCACGCAGAACACGATCAGACCAATGAGCATCTTGATCAGTTTGATGAAACCGTCGCCGAGAGGTTTGAGTTGGGCGGAGTATTCGGGAAGGGTCAGCCCGCAGACGATACCGAGCACCAGTCCGAGAACCACTTGAAGGAAGATTGAACGCGAGCACCATCTGAGCATGGGAGGAATCCTGGTCGGTGTCCTGGCTGCCGTGCGCGATGCGCATCAGATTAAGGACTTAATTATTGTGGTCTTACCGGTATGTCCAGTGCAGGCGCAGTCTACGCTGGATTTTTTCAGGATTACAAGTGGAAATCGAAAAATTGGCATGACCGGTCTGACCAGTGGCCGAGGCCGGGCAGGAGATGCCGATCAAGGTCAAAAGATCGCAGCCTTCGGCAGCTCCTACAAAAACCGCGTACACCCATGATTTCACGAATGTACACAACCTCTGTAGGAGCTGCCGAAGGCTGCGATCTTTTGATCTTTATGGCAGACGAAAAAAAACCGGCCATCACTGGCCGGTTTTTTTCATTGCTGCAGTTCAGCGGGGCAATTAAGCGCCGTACACCGGCAGCTTCTTGCAGATGGCCTTGACCTTCTCACGAACGGCGTCGATCACCGCTTCGTTGGAAAGATCTGCCAGGATGTCGCAGATCCAGCCGGCCAGCTCTTTGCACTCTGCTTCCTTGAAGCCGCGAGTGGTCACAGCCGGAGTGCCGAAACGCAGACCGGAGGTGACGAACGGGGAGCGTGGATCGTTCGGTACCGAGTTCTTGTTCACGGTGATGAACGCTTTGCCCAGTGCGGCGTCGGCGTCTTTACCGGAGATTTCCTGCTTGATCAGCGACAGCAGGAATAGGTGGTTCTGAGTACCGCCCGACACCACGTCGAAACCGCGCTCGATGAACACGCCGGCCATGGCCTGGGCGTTTTTCACCACTTGTTGCTGGTAGGCCTTGAACTCAGGTTGCAGCGCTTCCTTGAAGCAGATCGCCTTGGCAGCGATCACGTGCTCCAGCGGGCCACCCTGGGCGCCCGGGAATACGGCGGAGTTCAGCTTCTTCTCAATGTCGGCGTTGGCGCGAGCCAGGATCAGGCCGCCACGTGGACCGCGCAGGGTCTTGTGGGTGGTGGTGGTCACGACGTCAGCGAATGGAACCGGGTTCGGGTAGACGCCAGCGGCGACCAGACCGGCCACGTGAGCCATGTCGACGAACAGGTAGGCACCGACTTTGTCAGCGATTTCGCGGAAACGCGGGAAGTCGAGGATCTGCGAGTAGGCAGAGAAACCGGCCACGATCATTTTTGGCTTGTGCTCGACCGCCAGACGCTCGACTTCGTCGTAGTCGATCAGGCCGTTGGCATCGATACCGTACTGAACAGCGTTGTACAGCTTGCCGGAGGACGAAACGCTGGCACCGTGGGTCAGGTGACCGCCGTGGGCCAGGCTCATGCCCAGGATGGTGTCGCCCGCTTGCAGCAGGGCCAGATAAACGGCGCTGTTGGCTTGGGAGCCGGCGTGTGGCTGAACGTTGGCGTAATCGGCGCCGAACAGTTCTTTGGCACGGTCGATGGCCAGTTGCTCAACCACGTCGACGAACTCGCAACCACCGTAGTAGCGCTTGCCCGGATAACCTTCGGCGTACTTGTTGGTCAGTACCGAGCCTTGAGCTTCCATCACCGCAGGGCTGGTGTAGTTTTCCGAAGCGATCAGCTCAATGTGTTCTTCCTGGCGCTGAGCTTCTTGCTCCATGGCGGCAAAAAGGTCGGCGTCGTACTTGGCAATAGTCAAATCACGGCTGAACATGGCGGTCCTCAAGGATCGGGGCAGAAAAGGGGGGCATTCTAACCCAATGGGTTTTAGATGGCATATGAAAGGACATCATGTCGCAGACAAGTGGTGTTCATGCGCCGGATTTGCGGTGTCTGGGCTGGCCAGAGTCAGGTGATCGTTCCCACGCTCTGCGTGGGAATGCCTCATTGGACGCTCTGCGTCCGCTTCGGCATGTGACGCGGAGCGTCACGGGCTGCATTCCCACGCTGAGCGTGGGAACGATCAGTCAGTCAAACATGAACAACGCATCATTGCTGAACTGCGCCTCAAACCGACTCGCCGGCATCGGCCGGCCAAACAGATACCCCTGGACCTCATCGCACCCATGCTCACGCAGGAAGTCGAGCTGCTCGTGGGTTTCCACGCCTTCGGCTATCACCGCCAGATTGAGGCTGTGGGCCATGGCGATGATCGCCCGGGCAATTTGTGCGTCCTGTTCCCCCGAGGGCAGGCCATCGACGAAAGTGCGGTCGATTTTCAGCACGTCGATCGGGAATTGCTTGAGGTAGTTGAGCGATGAATAACCGGTGCCGAAGTCGTCGACTGCAATGCTCAGACCAAGGTTTTTCAACCCGGCGAGGATGTGCATCGCTTCGCTGACTTCGCGCATCAGAATACTTTCAGTCAACTCCAGCTCCAGGCACGCCGGCGGCAGGCCGGTTTCCTTGAGGATGGTGGCGATCCGCGTGCCGAGCTGACCGTCGGAGAACTGCCGGGCCGAAATGTTCACCGAAACCTTCGGTACCCGGACTTTGGTTTGATGCCAGGTCTTGAGCTGACGGCAGGCTTCGCTGATCACCCAGTCGCCGACGTCCACCACCAGCCCGAGCTCTTCGAGCACGGGAATGAAATCCCCCGGCGGTACCAGGCCACGTCGTGGGTGACGCCAGCGCAGCAGGGCTTCGGCACCGGTCAGGCGTTTGCCATCGCCGCTGAATTGCGGCTGGTAGTACAGCACGAATTCATTTTGCTCCAGGGCATGGCGCAAGTCGCTTTCCAGCTCCAGACGCTCCAGGGCGCTGGCGTTCATGTCGGCCTGATAGAACTGGAAGTTGTTCTTGCCACGCTCCTTGGCGTGGTACATCGCGGTGTCGGCGTTCTTCATCAACTGACTGAGTTCGCTGCCGTCCTGAGGGCTCAGGGCGATGCCGATACTGGCGGTGACAAAGAACTCGCGGCCTTCCAGCACGAACGGTTTCACCAGGCTGGCGAGGATTTGTTCGGCCACGTGAATCGCCCGGTTCAACGCGATCTCCCGGTTGACCCGCGGTTGCAGCAGCAAAGTGAACTCATCACCCCCCATGCGTGCCACGGTGTCGTCATCGTCGACGCAACCAAGCAGGCGCGTGGCCATTTCCTTGAGCATGCGGTCGCCGGCGGCGTGGCCCAGGGAGTCGTTGATCGGCTTGAAACGGTCGAGGTCGAGGAACATCAGCACCACCCAGGACTTCTGCCGTTCAGCCGATTGCAGCGCGGTGTGCAGGCGATCCTGGAACAGCGTGCGGTTGGGCAGGTGAGTCAGGGCGTCGTAATAGGCCAGGCGGTGAATCCGTTGTTCACTGGCCTTGCGCTCGCTGATGTCGCTGAAGAAACACACGTAGCTGGCCAGATCGCCTTCATCGTCGAGTACCGCCGTAATCCCGACCCAGGCCGGGTAATGCTCGCCATTGCGTCGTTTGAGCCAGACTTCGCCTTCCCAGGTGCTGTGCTGATGCAATTGCTTGAGCACGTAGCGCAGATGGGCTTCCTGCTGCTCATCGACGGTGAGCATATTCGGCAATTGGTCGAGGACCTGGGCCACTGCATAGCCGCTGACGCGACTGAAAGCCTCGTTGGCCTGGACGATATAGCCGGCCGGGTCAGTGATCAGAATCGCCGAGGTCGAGTGCTCGAATACCGTGGCCGCCATGCGCAGGTCTTTCTCGGCCCGACGTTGCTGGCTGATGTCGCGGCCGACCCCGAGCACACCTTCAAAGGCACCGTGTTCGTCCCAGACCAGCACCAGACGCAGCTCGATGGGAATCTTGCGTCCGTCGGCCCGCAGGCAGTCGAACAGAAACAGCTGGGTCTGTACCTGACTGCGCAGCAGCGCCAGCTGTTCGGGTTTATCCAGCGCTTTGCTGACCCGGTCCATCAGGCTGTAGATGCCGGTCAGTTGTTGCGGGTTGGCGATGGTCGATTGCCAGCCGTTCTGGAATATCCAGTCGGCGTCGAAACCCAGCACGGCTTGTACCGAGGGGCTGACGTAATTGAGCGACATCTTGCTGTCGGTGGAGAAAATCACGTCGCTGATGCTTTCGGCGAGCATCCGGTAACGCTGCTCGCTGTCGCGCAGGGACTCACTGGCTTCGATCTGCTCGGTGATGTCCTTGGCCACGCCAATGATGCGCGTGACCTGATCGTGTTTGTCCCGGGCCAGGGCCTGTTCGCGAATGTCGAAACGCCGCCATTTGCCATCGCGATGGCGGAAACGCAGCTGGCATTGCATCAGTTGGGTGTAACCCGCGTGACGTTGGGACTGGCGTGATCGGTGGTAGTAGTCGGCATCCTCGGGGTGCAACAGGATTTCCCAGAAGTACTCGCCCATCTGGTGCAGTTCGGTGCGGTTGTAACCCAGCGTTTGTCCCAGGTGATGGTTGCTGAAGATCATCCGCTGGCTGATTACATCCTGCACATACAGATGATCCGGCACGGTGCGCACCACGTCGGACCAGAACCCTTCACGCTCCAGCAGCGACAATTCGATGAGCTTGCGACTGGTGATGTCGCTGATGCTCAGGATCACCGCTTTATAGTAGGCCTGATCTTCCGGCAGACGCAGCACCAGCCACAAATGCTGGTCGCGGCCATTGGCGTCCTGGAGTTTGATTTCCAGTTCAAGCTGTTTCTGCTGTTGGAGCACCGCTTCGAGCACTTGATTGCCGATGGCCGTGCAGTCCAATGGGCAGCCGTTGATCAGCAGTTTCCAGGCTTGATCGCAGGAATTGACATTGAGCAGTTGCAGGGCGACCTGGTTGACCTCGGTGATGCGCAGTTCCTGCAGCAGTTGCTGGCGTTGCTCCGGTGTCTGGAGCCAGGCCTTCAACTGCTCGCTGCTGTTGAGTTGAGCCCTGCCGAAGATACTTTTGAGCCCGGACAGGTCGAGCACGCACAGCGCAACGCCGGTACCTTCGAAAATGTCCTGATAGCGTCGGCGGCCTTCATGCAACAGGCGTTGACGGCGACGAATGTTCAGCAGAGCGATGAACGGCAACAAAGAGAGGGCCAGACCCAGCAGGCATTTGCCGATGAACGCCGGCAGCAGTTGTTCGAGCACCCGTTGGCGGTCGAACAGCCCGCGCAATTGCCAGTCGCTGCTGCTCAGAGGGACTGTCAACACGCTGTTGGCCAGTTCGTCGGCTGTCAGCACGGCCGGCTTGGCCGAGGGCTGGGTGTCATCGCGGCTGATGATCTGATGATTGATACGGTTTTCCACCAGCCACAGGGGGCGGATGCCGGCGTCGCCCTGTTTGGTCAATGAGGAGAAAAACGTCGGTGTCAGACGCAGGGCCCAATAACCGCGGCTGCTGCCGCTGGCCTGATGCAGGAGCAGATGCACCACTGAGCCGTCGTCGGCATTACTGAAATAGTGGGCCTGGGCGCGGCTGCGTTGAACCAGTTCGCTCAGGTAATAGGCGTCCGGGCTGTCGGCGGCACTGTCGCTGAGGATTTTGCCGGAGGGACTGAGTAGGGCCAGGCTGCGCAGGTCGGGCAGCGATTTCTGCAGTTTGCGCAGCAACGCCTGCTGTTCGTCGGGACTTTGTGGTTGTTCGATGATCGGTAGCAGGTTGAGGGCGATCTGGGCATTGAGCGCCATGTTGAGGCTGACTTGCGCAGCCAGATCGGCGGAGTAGTCGATGGTGTATTGGCGCTGGTTTTTCTGGGTTTCACGAAGCTGATCCAGCAGCTGCCAGAACAGCAGTGCGAGCAGCAACAGTACGAGGGTTGCCAGCGCGCCCTTCAAGGTTCCGCGCAGGGGCGAGCCGGTCGCAGGATTGAGTGCGCTCACGGACGATGGCGGAGTGACCTTGGACAAACTGTAATCCTGCGGTTTGGCTGGACTGGCGCGACGTGCACTATAAGCCGGACGCCCGAAGGGCGGCTAGCATGCCTTGAGTTGTGGCGAAGTGCCAGCCCTCGATCGGCTGGACTGCCTCCTATCAATAAGGTAGCTTTGCCGGTTACGCGGGAGCGTTCCAGCTCCTAGAATCAGGTTTTTTTCAGCGCGCACGCCTTGATACCCATCAAACGAACGACGCGCATGGCCTGGCCGGGCATCGCCTGCGCTCCAATCATTCATCAGTCACTGACCCAAGGTTCTCCATGGCTCAATACGTCTTCACCATGCATCGGCTGGGCAAAGTTGTTCCGCCGAAGCGGGAAATCCTGAAAAACATTTCGCTGTCGTTCTTCCCTGGCGCCAAGATCGGTGTACTCGGTCTCAACGGTTCGGGTAAGTCCACGCTGCTGAAAATCATGGCGGGCGTCGATAAAGAGTTCGACGGTGAAGCCCGTCCGATGCCGGACCTGAATATTGGCTACCTGCCGCAAGAACCGATTCTGGACCCGACCAAAACCGTGCGTGAAGTGGTCGAGGAAGCGGTCAGCGTGATCAAGGACGCTCAGGCGCGCCTGGACGAGGTTTACGCGGCCTACGCTGAACCGGATGCCGACTTCGACAAACTGGCGGCAGAACAGGCCAAACTCGAAGCCATCCTGCAAGCCAGCGACGGTCACAACCTGGATCGCCAACTGGAAGTCGCCGCCGATGCGCTGCGTCTGCCAGCGTGGGATGCCAAGGTCGAAGTCCTGTCCGGTGGTGAAAAGCGTCGTGTGGCCCTGTGCCGCCTGCTGCTGTCCGCTCCGGACATGCTGCTGCTCGATGAACCGACCAACCACCTGGACGCCGATTCCGTCGCCTGGCTGGAGCACTTCCTGCACGATTTCCCGGGCACCGTGGTTGCGATCACGCACGACCGTTACTTCCTGGACAACGTCGCCGGCTGGATCCTCGAGCTCGACCGCGGCGCCGGTATCCCTTACGAGGGCAACTATTCGGGTTGGCTCGAAGCCAAGTCCGATCGTCTGGCGGCCGAATCCAAGCAGCAATCGGCTCACGAAAAGGCCATGAAGGAAGAACTGGAGTGGGTGCGCAAAGGCGCCAAGGCCCGCCAGTCCAAATCCAAGGCTCGTCTGCAACGCTTCGAAGAAATGCAATCGCAGGAATTCCAGAAGCGCAGCGAAACCAACGAGATCTACATTCCGGCCGGTCCGCGTCTGGGCGACAAGGTTATCGAGTTCAAGAACGTCAGCAAGGGCTACGGCGATCGCGTGTTGATCGACAACCTGTCGTTCTCCATGCCTAAAGGCGCCATCGTTGGCGTGATCGGCGGTAACGGTGCCGGTAAATCGACCCTGTTCCGCATGCTGATGGGCAAGGAAACACCGGATTCGGGCTCCATCGAAGTCGGCGAAACCGTACAACTGGCGTGCGTCGACCAGAGCCGTGAAGACCTGGATGGCAGCAAGACTGTGTTCCAGCAGATCTCCGACGGTTCCGACCAGATTCGCATCGGCAACTACGAGATCCCGTCGCGCACCTACGTTGGTCGCTTCAACTTCAAGGGCGGCGATCAGCAGAAGTTCGTCAAGGACCTGTCCGGTGGTGAGCGTGGTCGCTTGCACCTGGCCCTGACCCTGAAAGAGGGCGGCAACGTCCTGCTGCTCGACGAACCGTCCAACGACCTCGACGTTGAAACCCTGCGTTCCCTGGAAGAGGCCTTGCTGGACTTCCCGGGCGCCGCCATTGTGATCTCCCACGATCGGTGGTTCCTTGACCGCGTCGCGACTCACATCCTGGCGTACGAAGACGACTCGCAAGCGGTGTTCTTCGAAGGCAACTACACCGAGTACGAAGCCGATCGCAAGAAACGCCTCGGCGAAGCGGCTTCCCAGCCGCACCGGGTACGGCACAAGAAGCTGGCCTGATATCAGGTTGGTCGCATAGAAAAAACGGAGCCTTTGGGGCTCCGTTTTTTTATGGGTGTTCAGTAAGACCGAGTCGCGGCCTTCGCGAGCAAGCCCGCTCCCACAGGGATCTGCTTCAGGCTCGGATTTTGAGAACGCTCGAGATCATCTGTGGGAGCGGGCTTGCTCGCGAAGGCGGCCTTGAGATCATCCAATTTCTATGGCCAACACCTCAATCACCAAATCCCCCGCCGGTCGCTTCCACAACACTTCATCGCCCACCTGCGCCCCGAGCAACGCCCGTCCCAGCGGCGAGCTCCAATTGATCAAGCCATGGGTAGCGTCCGCCTGGTCTTCTCCGACCAATTGCACGCGCTGCTCATGATCGTGTTCGTCGGCAAAGGTCACCCAGTTGCCGATCTGCACTTTGTCGGTCGAGGAGGCCTGTGCGACCACCTGGGCGCTTTGCAGGCGCTGCTTGAAATAGCGCCAGTCGCGGTCGAGGTCGGCCTGGCGCTGCTTATCGGCCAGTTCGCCTTTGGCGCTTTCCTGATCAAGCAGGCTTTGCAGCTCGGCAACTTTTGCCTGAAGCTGCGCCAGGCCCGCTGGCGTGACGTAATTGGGCTGCGCGCTGACCTGCCGTTCGACTGGCTGATCGGCTTGCGCGGCGGCGTTATCTTCATTGACGAAGGCGCGACTCATGCTGTTCTCCCGTTATAGGGTTTGGGCCATGGTCGCAGGCTTTAAGTTTCGACGAATGTCTGTAAACGACTTATTGCGAGCGATAGGCTCGCGCGGCGTCCCTGTCTTTCTCTTGTTGCCAGGCCCGTTCGCGCTCGTCCCAATGGCGGTCCTTGTACTCGTTACGATCCTCGTTTTCACGCATGGCCTGGCACTGACGGAAGCCATCGGTCCAGCCTTCGGCGTATTGCTTGTCCTTGAGGTAACGCGGGACATTTTTACGAAACTCACCGGTGATCGCCCCAGCGGCTTGCCGGCCACTGCTGCAACCGTCATCGAAGCCATCGGCGAATGCCGGCGGATAACCCTTGGCGATCAGATCCTCGTGGGTCGATTGGCACCCCGTGATCACTACCAATAACCCCAACACACCCACGCAACGCCACATCCCGGACTCCTGGGCCGTTCAACGGCCTATAAGGGAAGTCTAGAAGCGGATTTGTCGGGTGTATGTGAAAGGCTTGTGATTAATCTGTGGGCGTACAAGGATTCAATGTGGGAGCGGGCTTGCTCGCGAAGGCGGAGTGTCAGACAACATTGATGCCGACTGACACTCCCTCATCGCGGGCAAGCCCGCTCCCACAGGGACTTGCGTCAATAGTGATACCACTTCACCTCAAGCATCACTTCGTTTTCGGGCGAAGCCAGGTGGCTGAATTCGCGCTGGGCGCTCAGACGCACACCCAGATTGCGCGACAGTTCCCACTGCTGATTCAGGCTCATGCTGCGGCGCACTTCGCCATTGGTGAAGTAATCACCCTTGGCTTCCAGGCTGAAATTGCCCAGCGGGTTTTTCCATAGCAGGCCGCTGTTGAATCCCGCTGCCGGGGCGATGAAACCCGCGAAGTCGTTGTTATGCTCAACACGCACGGTGCCCAAGGCAAAACCGAGCATATCGTCACCCAGTTGCCAGGTCCCACCGCCACCGCCATTGACATGGCTGACCAGGGTTTCGTCATCATGCTTGCCCGGTACGCGTTCCAGGCCGCCGGTGACTTGCCATGACAGCGGCTGCAACAATTCATTGCGAGGCGTCAGCGAGCGGATGGTCGCCAGGTCCAGTTGCTGCAACTGCCAGTCATTGCCTTCGTATTGACGCAGCTTCATCTGCAGAATTTCGATCTGCGCGCCGAGGGGGAAGCTTTCCATGTTGTCATTGAGGTCGTGATAGGCCATGCGCAGGCCATATTCGCCAAAGGCTTTGTCGCCTCGAGTGCCGATGCCGGCCTGCCAGGTGCGGGATTCGTGACCGTCCTCGGGCAAGCCGGGTTGTGGGATTTCCAGCTCCGGGGGCGGGTTTTGATTGATTGCGCGCAGCAATTCGAAACTGCGTTGAGACCGTTGCGGGTCACGCTCCTGACCGTTGGCGCGATAACGCTCCAGACGATAAGCCGCATCGATGATCAACGCCTGACGGTCGCGAGGAAGGGCCATGAACGCCGGAGTCTGCAATTGCGTCTGATCGGCGCTGACGTTCAGTACCCATTCCTGTTCTTCAAAGGTTAATGGCTCGGCACGGCTCAGCAGTTCGCGCTCACGGGACGGGCGATACTCGATCGATTCCACCAGTCCGGCTTCTTTCACCGCTTTGACCGTGTCGGTGGGGATAGCGGTCAACGGGAATTGCTCGGTCAAATGCAGGCTCGGCCGTGCCACTTGCAACAGCTCAAGCAGGCGGTAGGAGCAGTTTTCGTCGAAGAAAAAATAGTCGAACTGGATCTGCTTGAGTTCCCAGACGTGTTCGACCATACGCTCGGTTTCCTGCTGGGTCAGGTTCAGGCGGTATTCCCACAGGTCGCGGTTCTCGAGGCTGCGGTATTCCGAGAGTTTTTCCTGATACGGCACCAGCGCGAACAGCCCGGGATAGCCGCCCATCAAGCCTTTCCAAGCGTAAAGAATGCTGTTGTCCGAACCTTCGATGTAGGCGCCGAAGTTGATCGCGTAACTGAGCAGCGACGTCTTGTCGCTCTGCACATTGGCTTGATCGATGCGCAGCAAGGTGTGGCCAAACATCGACGATGGGCTGTTCAGGTAGGCCGCCGGGAAAATCATCACCGCGCTGTGGGGCGAAACATCCTTGAACCATTGCTTGAACTGCGCACAGTCCGGTGTCGGCAGATCGCTCAGCGCAAGTTGCGCCTTGAGCCAGCGGGTGCGGGCCGGATAGACGCATTGGGCATGCTGCTCGCCGGCACTGGCCGGGGCATACAGTGCCTGCACGGTCGCCGCCAGTTCGCGGTCGGGGTGTTCATTGCCATCGGGGGCGAGAAAGAATTTCTTGTCGCTGACATAGCTGCGCCAGCCACCGAGCTTGGCGGTTTCGTAATGACCCAGGGAAATCCAGAAGGGGTCGTTGGCCAGTTGCTGCAAACGTTGATTGTCGATGTGTGGCGCGGCGGACAGCGGGGCGCAGACACAGAGCGCCAGCCAGGCAAGGCGTTTGAGCATAGTGAGCAACTTAAGTCGAAAGAAACAAAGACCCAAAGGGGCAGGCCAAAAGGGCCAGGTCCAAAAAACAAAACCCGCTCCCCGAAAGGAGCGGGCCGGTCGAGATTAAGCTTGAGTGGCGTACTTGGCCAGACGAGGGTCGCTTTTCAGCACGGCCAGGGTGTTGGTATGCACGTCATCAGCGGTCACGTCAGCTTTGCTGAAGATTTGCTGGAAGTGCTGATGAGTCACAGCGGCGAAATGCGCACGGTCTTCCGGCGCCACGCCCAGTACCACGGCGTAAGTGGTCAGCGCTTCGCCCTGACCTTTGGCCATGTCTTCGGACAGCTCGTTCATCATGCCATTCATGGCGATCCAGGATTTGCCGCCATAGGTCAGCGACGCATTGGTCGAGCAACCGTTGGTGCCGGAGGTCATACCGAACGTTGCGTTACCGGAAGTGCCGTTGGTGGTGGATGCCAGGAAGTGTGCCGGGGTGCCACGCTGACCTTCGAACAGCATGTTGCCCCAACCGCAGTCCGGACCGCCTGGCGCCTGAGCCATGGCGTTGATGGATACAGCGGTGAAGAGAGTACCGAGAAGAATCCGTTTCATAGCTATGTTCTCTTTGTGTGCATACCAATGGACAAGGGTGCTGGCCCCTAATGGTGCCAGTGGGCCGGTTATCATCCAGCCGCGCAGCTTGGAGTTTAGGCAGGTTCCGGGGGTTCCGTAATCTTTTGCGAAACATTCCTTGAAAACACTGATTTTGACCCGCTCGGCCCGGGGCTGACGCTTTGTCTAGACTTTGGCTTGAGGCGCGCCTTGCCAGTGAGGTACGGGCAGCGCCAGAATGCCGCTATCTGCCCCGCCTGATGTAAGGAAGCCCGATGCCTGATCCTGTTGCTGCCAGCTTGCGTCTAGCGCCTGAAGCGCTGACCCGTCCGTTTTCCGCTGAACAGTTCAGCTTCTCTACCACCAATGATCTGGAGCCCTTCCGCGGTGTGCTTGGCCAGGAACGTGCGGTTGAAGCCTTGCAGTTCGGTGTGGCCATGCCACGCCCCGGTTATAACGTATTCGTCATGGGCGAGCCCGGCACCGGCCGGTTTTCGTTCGTCAAACGCTACCTCAAGGCCGAAGGCAAGCGCCTGCAGACCCCGGCTGACTGGGTCTATGTCAATAATTTCGATGAGCCGCGCGAGCCTCGTGCGTTGGAATTGCCGTCGGGCACCGCCGGAGCCTTCATCGGCGACATCAACGGTTTGATCGACAACCTGCTGGCGACCTTTCCGGCGGTGTTCGAGCACCCGTCCTACCAGCAGAAGAAAAGCGCCATCGACCGCGCTTTCAATCAGCGTTATGACCGTGCACTGGATGTGATCGAGCGTCTGGCGCTGGAGAAAGAGGTCGCGCTCTACCGCGACAGCAGCAACATTGCCTTCACCCCGATGAGCGAAGGCAAGGCGCTGGATGAGGCGGAATTCGCCCAGTTGCCGGAAGCCGAGCGCGAACGTTTTCACGACGACATTTCCGGGCTGGAAGAGCGGTTGAACGAAGAACTCGCCAGCTTGCCGCAATGGAAGCGCGAGTCGAGCAATCAACTGCGTCAGCTCAACGAAGAAACCATCACCCTGGCCTTGCAGCCATTGCTCGCTCCGCTGTCGGAAAAGTACGCGGAAAACGCCGGTGTTTGCGGTTACCTGCAAGCGATGCAGGTGTACCTGCTCAAGACGGTGGTCGAGCAACTGGTGGACGACAGCAAGACCGACGCCATCGCCCGCAAATTGCTCGAAGAGCAATACGCCCCGAGCCTGGTGGTCGGTCATCCGTTCAGCGGCGGCGCACCCGTGGTGTTCGAGCCGCACCCGACCTACGACAACCTGTTCGGCCGCATCGAATACAGCACCGATCAGGGCGCGCTCTACACCACCTATCGGCAGCTGCGACCGGGTGCGCTGCACCGGGCCAACGGCGGTTTCCTGATTCTCGAAGCGGAAAAAATGCTCAGCGAGCCTTTTGTCTGGGATGCGCTCAAGCGCGCCCTGCAATCGCGCAAGCTGAAAATGGAGTCACCGCTGGGTGAATTGGGCCGTCTGGCCACCGTGACGCTGACACCGCAACACATTCCGTTGCAGGTCAAAGTCGTCATCATCGGCGCCCGACAGCTCTACTACACGCTGCAAGACCTCGATCCGGACTTCCAGGAGATGTTCCGCGTCCTGGTGGATTTCGACGAAGACATCCCGATGGTCGACGAGAGCCTGGAGCAGTTCGCCCAGTTGCTCAAAACCCGTACGTCCGAGGAAGGCATGGCGCCGCTGACCGCCGATGCGGTGGCGCGCCTGGCGACTTACAGCGCGCGTCTGGCAGAACATCAGGGGCGTCTGTCGGCGCGGATCGGCGATCTGTTCCAGCTGGTCAGCGAGGCGGATTTCATTCGCGACCTGGCGGGCGACGACATGACCGACGCCGGGCACATCGAGCGTGCGCTCAAGGCCAAGGCCACCCGTACCGGGCGTGTTTCGGCGCGGATTCTCGATGACATGCTGGCCGGGATCATTCTGATCGACACCGATGGCGCGGCGGTTGGCAAGTGCAACGGGCTGACGGTACTGGAAGTCGGCGATTCGGCCTTTGGGGTGCCGGCGCGGATTTCCGCCACGGTTTATCCGGGCGGCAGCGGCATCGTCGACATCGAGCGTGAGGTCAACCTTGGTCAGCCGATCCACTCCAAAGGCGTGATGATCCTCACCGGGTATCTGGGCAGCCGTTATGCCCAGGAATTCCCGCTGGCGATTTCCGCGAGTATCGCTCTGGAGCAGTCCTATGGTTATGTCGACGGCGATAGCGCGTCTCTTGGCGAAGCGTGCACGCTGATCTCGGCCTTGTCGAAAACCCCGCTCAAGCAGTGCTTTGCGATTACCGGTTCGATCAACCAGTTCGGTGAAGTGCAGGCGGTGGGTGGGGTCAACGAGAAGATCGAAGGTTTCTTCCGACTCTGCGAAGCCCGTGGTTTGACGGGGGAGCAAGGGGCGATCATTCCTCAGGCCAACGTTGCCACGCTGATGCTCGACGAGAAGGTGCTGGCGGCGGTGCGCGCAGGGCAGTTTCATGTCTACGCAGTGCGCCAGGCCGACGAGGCTCTGAGCCTGTTGGTCGGCGAGCCAGCCGGCGCGCCGGATGAGAATGGCGCATTCCCTGAAGGCAGCATCAACGCGCGGGTAGTGGAACGCTTGCGGGTGATTGCGGAAATGATCAGCGAGGAAGACCTCAAGGAAGCCGAAAAGGAGTTGGCGCAGGAAGCGATGCTGGAAATCAAACCGGCCTGACACAACCCCCATGTGGGAGCGGGCTTGCTCGCGAAGACTGACTAACATTCAACATCAATGTCGACTGTTATGCCGTCTTCGCGAGCAAGCCCGCTCCCACAGGTTGTTTTTGCAAACTGTATTCAATGCAAAAGAGCGCCATCGAAATGGCGTCAATATTCACGCAGTGACCACTCGGCACCTTCTGATTCTGGTTCGCGTGCGAGCCAGACTTTTCTTCTATTATCTGCTCAAGGATATCGACAGTAATCACTGGATCGAGACAGCCTTCCCGTGGAGGCTGAATACCGGATCTACCGAGGGTCGCCGCCATGTCGCGCAACCTCTGTCTCACCCGTCAATGCCTGGGCCTTGTGACCCGTATCGAATGTGCTATCCGCCCGCTGGCGGGAGATACGGGCATGTGGACCTTGCTCTTCGCCGCCGGAATGGCCGGCGAGCAGCCTTCTGCCATCAAGGCCCAAGGCCCGTTCCGTGGGCCGGTCGTGGCGGAATCGATCCTCGACACCATCGTTGAAAGTCTGACCTTGCATGGTTACGAGCTGGCCGACGACCCGCAAATCTGGTGCCTGCATCTGCAAGCCCAGTTGCGAGAGATCAATGGTGGTCGTTACCGCAACCTTAGCGGACCCGAGTTTCGGCCCGAGCACTGAACAGGCTATTGATCAAGGCTGCCTGGCTCAGCCTTGTCGAGTTTGACCTCAAACCCATATTGCACGGTGGTGAGGTTCGTTCGCTGATAAGTTTCCAGACGTGTGGGCTGGCCATAGAAGTAATGCACTGCAAATAACGCCGGGCCTTGCGCGCTCGCGTCGTGACTGACCGACAGAATCTCTTTCAAATAATTGCCGCTGTCGTCCTTGGCGAAAAAACGCCAGTCCTGGGCGGGAAACAGTTTCAAATCCACCACCAACGCATTCCCTTTGAGCTCAAGGCCTTTGGGCAATTGGCGGGCGTCGTACGTTTGCTGCTCGACAGTCGCCAGGTACTGCGGCATGGAGCCCACGGCGTAGGCCGGGGTTTCCGGGAACAGGTTCAGATCATAGGTGATGGCGCCGCGTATCGGATCGACCTGATACGCTTCCGGCGGCAGTTCGATCGGCCCATCGCGCTGGCCGTTGCGATCTTGGGTAAAGAACGTCACCGGGCTTTCGCCGGGATTGAAAGAAGTGCCGAGCAACTCGTCATTGAAGCTTCTGGGATGATCGAACTCGATGCGCGCGGCACTCAGGTCATCCACCGATTGACTGATGCTGATGCTTTTTTTCAGTTGTTCCTCGCCCAGCGTTGCGCCCTTGAGCCAAGTCGCGGCCTGGTCGTCATACACCACCACCGGCAAGGTCAGTGGCTGGATGGTTTTTTCCGTGGTGTGCGGGTCGAAGCGGCGTATCGGCAGGTCCAGGTCCTTGTGAGTCACCGTGACCGTCGAGAAGTCCAGCAGGCTGACTTCGACCGTGTCGATCGGCCCGTTGAAGTAGACCTTGGTGTAATGCCGGGTTTGTTGCTTTTCAAACGCACGCTGCTCGTCATCGAGCTGTTTTTCGAACGCTTCGTTCCACGCCTTCTGCAGTTGCATCTGCGCCAGCTGTTTTTGATAAAACGCAATTTGCGCGGCGGTTTCGTTGATCGCACCTGAACGAGAGAGGAATTGCCCGGTGGCGTCCCTGGCCTGAACGATCAATGGGGTGAGTGATATGTCGCGTATCTCGGGGGCCAGCGGCGTGCTATTACTGAATTCGATTTCGGCGTAGTTATCCCCCAGTTTCAATAAGGTGACACTGAGATTGTCGTTGGTGCGAGTCTGGCCGACGTCCTTTTTCGTCAGGTCGAAACTGTAGAGCCGGCGTGGGGCGATGACTTCCACCTTGCCTTGCAGGCTCACCGGTTGTGGTTGGTTCTTCTTGTCCACATCCAGGCCTTCGATGAAGGGGTAGGTCACCGTCAAATCATCGGGGTTGGTCAGGTTGGAGCTCGACGGGCTCAGCTGAATGCCGGGATCGGTTTCCGACCATTCCGGCTGGAACGCGATGACGCGCTTGTTGCTCAGGGTCACCGATTGCCATTCCAGGCCATGAGGAAAAAGGAACGCGCCCGGAATGTTGAAGTTGAAGGGGAATACCGGTTGCAGATCGGTCAGGTAATCCGAGCTGGACTCCTTGTGTAACACGAGCAGACCGTTAATGTAGGTGTCGACCAGGGCCTGGGGTGTGGGGTAGTGCTTGAGCACGGCGAGGGCGTCTTCGCCGTATTCGGTGACCACTGGTTTGGTGTCGAGTTTGAGTTGTGCGCGCTCGAGTAACAATAGGGAGCCGCCTAGCTCGGCCACGGCATCCTTGAGTTTGGGGTCCTCGATCGTCTCCAGGGATTGTTCGAACTGTGCGATCTTTTCTTCGAGGCTGACCTGGCGTTTCTCATCGTTGGGTGAGCAGCCACCGAGCAACAATGCGAAGCAAAGCCCGGCACTCGTTAACGGCAATCGCACATCCATTTCCAGTCTTCCTGTCCGACGTCGCTGACCTGTCAATCATCTGGACACTAGCAGAAAAACTTTGTCACACACACGCAGGTTGCGGATTTTCCGGCGGTTTCTGGGTGTAACAGGTGGCTGTTATACTCGCCGCCATTTCCAGCCCCTTGTGTGAGATTCAATGGAACGCTTTATCGAAAATGCAATGTACGCCTCCCGCTGGTTACTGGCGCCGATCTATTTCGGTTTGTCCCTGGGCTTGCTGGCGTTGGCACTGAAATTCTTCCAGGAAGTCTTCCACGTCATCCCTAACGTGTTCTCGATGGCCGAGTCGGATCTGATTCTGGTCCTGCTGTCGCTGATCGACATGGCGCTGGTGGGCGGCTTGCTGGTGATGGTGATGATCTCCGGTTACGAGAACTTCGTTTCTCAGCTGGATATCGACGACAGCAAGGAAAAGCTCAACTGGCTAGGCACCATGGATTCGTCTTCGTTGAAGATGAAGGTCGCGGCGTCCATCGTGGCGATTTCGTCCATCCACCTGCTACGGATCTTCATGGACGCCAAGAACGTCGATCCCGAGCATTTGAAGTGGTACGTGGTCATTCACATGACCTTCGTGGTGTCGGCGTTTGCCATGGGCTATCTGGACAAGCTGACCAAGCACTGATCGACTAATCCTTGTGGGAGCGTGGCTTGCCCGCGATGGCATCGCCTCGGTCTGACGATAAACCGCGGTGATGCCATCGCGGGCAAGCCACGCTCCTACAGTTTTGTGAAACAGACGGGTGGTGTCGTCTGTGGCTTGTACTTTGGCCCGCCGAGGCATTCCATGTAGAGATCCTGGCCCGCCACCGCGTGAGGTGCGCTCATGAATCTGCAAGAGCTGAATGCGTATGCCGTCGCCGGAAAGGTCGATGAGCTGAACCTGATCTCGATGGAAGGCGTGTTTTACGTGCTGGAGGCACGGATGCATGGCGCGGGGCATCCATTGCGCGATGCGCACGGCGAGATATTGCATCTGCGCTCGGTCGAGCATGCGCGTGAAGTGCTTCATGCCTTTCCCAAGTTGTCGTTCAACGTCGTGCATACCTCGGTTCAGGATGAAATGTGCGGTGCCAGCACCGAGGAAAGCCTGAAAGTACCGATCACCTTCCGCTCCGCGTGACAGGGCCGACACGGCTCATCAACGTGACGGCATCTGTGCTAGTCTGCTCGCCCTTTTGATTCCGGGCGCTCCGGGATGCGCTGTGCATGCACGGCAAGTTCCAGGGCCGTCCGCACAACGGAGCAGTGTCATGTCCGAAGTAAATCTGTCCACCGACGAAACCCGCGTCAGCTACGGCATTGGCCGTCAGTTGGGCGACCAGCTGCGTGACAATCCGCCTCCGGGCGTTAGCCTGGACGCAATCCTGGCTGGCCTGACCGACGCGTTCGCCGGCAAGCCAAGCCGTGTGGGTCAGGAAGAAATGTCCGCCAGCTTCAAGGTTATCCGCGAAATCATGCAAGCCGAAGCTGCAGCCAAGGCTGAAGCCGCTGCTGGCGAAGGCCTGGCTTTCCTGGCTGAAAACGCCAAGCGCGAAGGCATCACCACTCTGGCTTCCGGCCTGCAATTCGAAGTGCTGACTCAAGGTGAAGGCGCCAAGCCAACCCGTGAAGACCAAGTGCGCACTCACTACCACGGCACCCTGATCGACGGCACTGTGTTCGACAGCTCCTACGATCGTGGTCAGCCTGCAGAATTCCCGGTAGGCGGCGTTATCGCTGGCTGGACCGAAGCCCTGCAACTGATGAACGCCGGCAGCAAATGGCGTCTGTACGTGCCGAGCGAACTGGCTTACGGCGCTCAAGGCGTTGGCAGCATTCCGCCGCACAGCGTACTGGTATTCGACGTCGAACTGCTCGACGTTCTGTAATGCCCGGCCTGTCGTCATGACGGGCTAATGTGGGAGCGAGCCTGCTCGCGATGCAGTCAACTCTGTTTTTCCGTGAAACCGAGGTGATGCCATCGCGAGCAGGCTCGCTCCCACAGTTTTTTGCGTTGTCTCATAGTTCGATCTTATGGTTCAGATCGCTGGTCGGGCGCAACGCCCGGGCATAGCAGAACAGAAACAGATTGCGCACCAGTTCCTTGAGCACCACCGGCTCGCTGGAACTTAAACCGTTGACGTCCAGATCACCCTGATCCTGCAGTTCGTTCAAGGCTTCTTCTTCAAGTACCGCACAAACTTCCCCGGTTTCCCGATGCAGGATTCTGAGGTAGGGGTGTGGGCGGTCCAGCCAGGCATCGATCAAATAAGTCATGAGTCTCATCTCCATTGATGGGTTTCAATGAGAATAGTTCTTATTCATCAAATAGCAAGGGCCTATTGGCGGTTTGTGTTTTTTTCTGTGGGGAAATTGCTGAGTGTCAAAACGACTGGCGTTTGGCTATTGCGCGGGAATGCTGGGTGATTCGGGGAAGGGCGAAGCACCATCCCGCGCCGGGCGCGGGATGGAATGCAGCAGACTCAGACTTTTCTGACGAACTCGGATTTGAGTTTCATCGGGCCGATGCCATCGATCTTGCAGTCGATGTCGTGGTCGCCATCGCACAGGCGGATGTTCTTGACCTTGGTGCCGACCTTGACCACCAACGATGTGCCTTTGACCTTGAGGTCCTTGATCACGGTGATGGTATCGCCGTCCTGCAGGACATTGCCGACCGAATCCTTTTTCACGGTGTCATCGGACGCCGCTTCGGCTTCACCGCTGGCGGACCATTCGTGGGCGCACTCGGGGCAGATCAGCTGGGTGCCGTCTTCGTAGGTGTATTCGGAATTGCATTTTGGGCAGGGTGGCAGCGTGCTCACTAAGGCTCCTTGGATTCAGGATCGCTAAAAAGCGCACATTGTATAGGGTTTTTAAGGCGCAGGGAGCTGAAAGCAAAAGATCGCAGCCTTCGGCAGCTCCTGCAGGGTTTTGTGGACACCTGTAGGAGCACCGAAGGCTGCGATCTTTTGATCTTAATGCGTGCGGGCGACCGCGAACTCACTCAACTCAACCAGCGCATCGCGGTATTCGCTGGCGGGCAGGGCGTCGAGGCACTTGATCGCACGGGCCACGTAATCGCGGGCCAGTTGCGCGGTGTAATCCAGCGAACCGGAAGCTTCAACAGCTTCGCGAATGCTTTCCAGATCTTCGATGCCACCTTTCTGGATCGCCCGACGAACCAGTGCGGCCTGCTCCGGAGTGCCTTCGCGCATGGTGTAGATCAGCGGCAGAGTCGGTTTACCTTCGGCCAGATCGTCGCCGACGTTCTTGCCCAGGGTTTCGGCATCGCCACGGTAATCCAGCAGGTCGTCGACCAATTGGAAGGCCACCCCCAGGTGATCGCCGAAGGTGCGCAGTGCTTCGCTCTGTTCCGGCGAGGCACCGGCCAGAGCGGCGGCACTGTGGGTCGAGGCTTCGAAGAGCATCGCGGTTTTGCCGCGGATGACTTCCATGTAGGTTTCTTCGGTGGTGCTGGCGTCGCGGACCTTCGACAGCTGCAACACTTCGCCTTCAGCGATGATGCGCGTGGCTTGCGAAAGGATCTTCATCACCGGCATGGAGCCCAGTTCGACCATCATTTCGAAAGAGCGCGAATACAGGAAGTCGCCCACCAGCACGCTTGGCGCATTGCCCCACATGGCGTTGGCGGTCGAGCGGCCACGGCGCATACCGGACATATCGACAACGTCGTCATGCAGCAAAGTGGCGGTGTGCAGGAACTCGATGGTCGCGGCCAGCAGGCGCAGGTCATCGCCTTCACGGCCGAGTGCCTTGCCGCACAGCAGCACGAGCAACGGGCGCAGGCGTTTCCCGCCAGCCGAGGTAATGTAGTCGCCGATTTTCGATACCAGCGGCACTCGGGAAGTCAGCTGTTTCTTGATGATGCCGTCGACGGCGCTAAAATCGTCCGCCACCGCGCGGTAGAAAGCTTGGGGTTGCATCAGCGACAGTTGCTCCAGAAGGGTTGCGCGGCATGCTAGGACCCACGTCGGCGGGTGTCAAGGCACGATAGACGACCACTTGCAACGCTCAAGCAGCTTGCGTACAATCGCGCACCCTGAACTTCCTGGGCAGCACCTGCCTTACGCAATTGCAAACAGGCCTTCCAGCCTTATGCAGCCATGCCAGCCAATACCTCTTCTTATAAAGAGCTGGGTGAGCAGGATTATCGGAGAAATACCATGTCTTATGCAGTAATCGTTACTGGTGGCAAGCAGTACAAAGTTGCTCCAGGTGAATACCTGAAGATCGAAAAACTGGAAATCGCTACCGGCGAATCCGTTACTTTTGATCGCGTTCTGTTGGTTGCCAATGGCGACGACGTGAATATCGGCGCTCCAGTTGTTCCTGGCGCTACCGTTGTGGCTGAAGTGATCTCCCAAGGTCGTCACGATAAAGTCCGCATCATCAAGTTCCGTCGTCGTAAGCACCACATGAAGCGTATGGGCCACCGCCAGTGGTACACCGAGATCAAAATCACCGGTATTCAGGATTAATTTAAGTGGAATTATAAGTACAAAAAAATGCTACACCGTTTCAG
>NZ_JBNNVP010000042.1:0-55193 GCF_050280605.1 Pseudomonas sp. NPDC089918
GAAACTGCGCAAGCAACTGGAAGCGCTGCTGGCGGCCCCCGGCTTCAGCCGCGACAAGGTCATGGCCACGGTGATTACCTTGCTCGATGCGACGCCTCAGCCACATATCGCGCATGGAGCCGTCTTTGATCTGCATCGGGTAGACGTGCTCGCTGGTGTCGACCGAAATATCGATAACCACCAGGCGATCTTTCATGGCGAACGCCTCTTCCATCTTCGACTTCAAATCTTTCGATTCGGTAATGCGCACGCCAACATGGCCATAGGCCTCGGCCAGCTTGACGAAGTCAGGCAACGATTCCATGTAGGAGTGCGAGTGGCGGCTGCCATAACTCATGTCCTGCCACTGGCGAACCATACCCAGTACACCGTTATTCAGAATGACGATCTTCACCGGCAAACCGTATTGCAGGCAGGTCGACAGTTCCTGAATGTTCATCTGGATGCTGCCCTCGCCCGTTACGCAGGCGACGTCATCATCCGGGAAGCTCAGCTTGATGCCCATGGCCGCCGGAAAACCGAAGCCCATGGTGCCCAGGCCACCGGAGTTGATCCAGCGGTTTGGTTTGTTGAACGTGTAGTACTGCGCAGCGAACATTTGGTGCTGACCCACGTCGGAGGTCACAAAGGCGTCGCCCTTGGTCACTTCGCACAGGGTTTCGATCACGGTCTGCGGCTTGATCACGCTGCCGTCGCCCTTGTCATAAGGGAACAGGCCGCGATCACCGCGCCACTCATCGACTTGCTTCCACCAGCTGGCAACGGACTCTTTGTTCGGGGTCTCGCCGATTTCCTTGAGGATCGCGACCATTTCGGTCAGGACACTTTCGACCGGACCGACGATAGGCACGTCTGCCTTGATGGTCTTGGAGATCGAAGCCGGGTCGATGTCGATGTGAATGATCTTGGCATTCGGACAGAACTTGGCCGGGCCGTTGATCACGCGATCGTCGAAACGCGCGCCGACTGCAAGGATGACATCGGCATGGTGCATCGCCAGGTTGGCGGTGTAGCTGCCGTGCATGCCGAGCATGCCAATGAACTGACGGTCGGTGCCAGGGTAGGCCCCCAAACCCATCAGGGTATTGGTCACTGGCAGGTTGAGCATCTTCGCCAGTTCGGTCAGCGGCGCGGAGCCACCACCGAGAATCACCCCGCCGCCTGAATAAAGCACAGGACGCTTGGCCGCCAGGAGCATTTCGGCTGCCTTGCGGATTTGCCCGGAGTGACCGCGAACGGCCGGGCTATAGGAACGCAGCTTGGCTTTTTTCGGGAAGATGTATTCGAACTTCTCGGCCGGGTTGGTCATGTCTTTCGGGATATCGACAACGACCGGACCAGGACGACCGGATTGCGCCAGGTAGAACGCTTTCTTCATGACTTCCGGGATTTCCGACGCATGCTTGATCATGAAGCTGTGCTTAACGATCGGCCGGGAGATACCGATCATGTCGGTTTCCTGGAATGCATCAGTGCCTACCATGGTGCTAGGCACCTGGCCGGAAATGATCACCATCGGAATGGAGTCCATGTAGGCCGTGGCAATACCGGTGATGGCGTTGGTTGCGCCCGGGCCGGAGGTTACCAGTACCACACCGGCTTTACCGGTGGCACGGGCATAGCCGTCAGCCATATGGGTCGCAGCCTGCTCGTGACGAACCAGGATGTGGGTCACTTCCGGTTCTTTGAACAGGGCATCATAGACATGAAGAAGAGCACCGCCCGGGTACCCGTAGATATATTTGACGCCTTCGTCACGCAAAAAGCGGACGAGCATCTCACCGCCAGATAAAAGCTCCACGTTGTTCACCTCTAAAACGCCAGAATACCGCCCACATACAAGAGGACGGGTCTTAATAGGTTTACTTCTCGGCAGAGCATGAGCGACGGTGGTCGCCGACTACGTCAGCACTGACTGAGCAAGTATTGGGATCGTCCCAAGTGTTGCGGGCCTTTCCCACCCAGCGCGAGGTAACGCGTTGCGGGTGTAACAGGTCGGCGCGGATGTGCGCCTCATGATCTACCGAGTGGGTCTGCTTCTGGCAGTCCCTCTACAGCGGACTTTGGATTCTTCTGTTTCGCCCATCGCAAGTCAAGCCGTCAATGTGCTTTATTCGAACTAAGCGCATGAGAACGCAAGAAAAAACCTTTAAACCGCAACTGTGTTAGCTTCGATTGCGCACCCATGACAAGGAAATGGCATGCGAACGTTCTTCTTCACCGCCGGCTTGCTGATCAGCCTGAGCCCTTTGTGCATGGCGGGTCAGATCTATAAATGGGTCGATGCCCAGGGCGTTACCCATTTCGATGCGCAACCGCCCCCAGGCCAGGAGCCCACCCTCGTGGTGACGCCCGCCCCGCCCGTCGGCAAACCGAGCGTGCCGCCGCGCAGCAACGTCATAGGCGATCAACGGGCCATCGACAACAAAGTGAAAAAGCAGGTCGCAGAGCAGCAAGACCAGCTAAAAGTATTCTGCGAACAGGCCCGAACGAACCTGGCTCAACTGCAGAATAATCCGCGACTACGGGAGGATGTCGACGGTGAGATGCGCCGCCTGACCGACCAACAACGTCAGGAGCGCATCACCGAAGCACAGAAACAGATCGCGAAAAACTGCATGTAGGAGCTGTCGAGTGAAACGAGGCTGCGATCTTTTGATCTTGGCATTTTAAAAGATCAAAAGATCGCAGCCTCGTTTCACTCGACAGCTCCTACGACTCCCACGGCGCCTACAACGGCTGGAGTTAGCGAGAGGCGGTGATCAACAGGTCGAACTCTTTGAGCAAGACCTGAAGCTGTCGATCCTTGCCCTGGACGTTGCGGGCGGCGAAGACCATTTCGGCCATCTCCTGAATACCCGACGCGTTCGGCAAGGGCAGGTCCTGCTCCAAAATCGTTTTCATGCGCGGCAGGAAGATCCATTGCAGCCATTGCTCGAAATCCAGCGTATCCACCGAAAATGGTTCGACACTGGATAGCGCTTCAGCAGACGGCGCGACTTCGTCCCACCAGCCCTGGACACGCAGTTCGCGCTCGATCAACAGCAACTGCTCGGCAATCTTCGGGAAGCGTGCATCCATCACAGCGAGACCTTGGCCTTCTGACGAGCCAACGCTGCACCGGCGGAGTCACCCTGCTTCTCACGAGCCTGGGCGATCAATTCCCACAGGCTGGCCTGAAGGGCCGGACGACCACTGGCGAACGTCAAACCACGACGAGCGAATTGTTCGGCCTGTGCCGCATCGCCTTGAGCCATACGTACCTGGGCCAGACGATAAAGCACTTGTGGCTCACGCGGCGCGACACGCTGGGCGCGCTCGAGACTGGAAGACGCACCATTAAGGTCGCCGCTGGCCTGTTGCTGCTGGGCAGTGGTCAACAACGCCAGGACCGGACCGTCCAGTTGCTCATCGGCAGACAGGCCGCCGGAGCTCGCCGAAGGAATCCCGCTCGGCGTCGATGGCATGCTGTAGCTGCCCTGATTGATCGGTGCCGACTGAACCGGCGAGGTATCGATCGGCCCCGGAGTGATCGGGCCTGGGGTAATCGGCGAAGTGCTGATCGGGGCCGAGGAAACAGCGCCACCACCCGGCACCATCACAACAACGCCAGTGTCACCTTGCGGGATCGCCTGAGTCTGGGCTTGCGCAGGACGTTTTACCGTCGACTGCCGGAAACCGCCATTCGCCGAAATCCGTTCGCTGTTGGAGACGGCGGTGCCGGAATCCACAACCGGGATCGAACCACGCTGTACGGTGGAGCAGCCGCTGAGCAAAGCCACGGCGGTCACTGCTGGAATCAACCACTTGTTCACTTGAAACCCTCTTTGCTTAATTCATCCAGCCCTTGACCCAATCCATCACCGATTCAGCAGGGCTTTCACCACCGCAAGCGGGACCGGGAGGCGGTTCGCTGCCGCGAATATACGGCATCTGCACTGCGCCTGGGCAGCTGCCTTCAGAACCTTGTCCGGTGCGCGAATCGACCCAGGCCTGAACAATGTTGTCCGGCTGCGGCATGTCCAGCGGCAGCGGATCGGCTTTGCGCATGAAACTGGTCCAGACCTGCAGCGCACCGGTGGCACCGGTGAACGGCGTCTTGCCGTTATCATCGCGCCCCAGCCAGACCACCGCCAGCAGATCCTGACTGAAACCGGCGAACCAGCTGTCCCGCGAATCGTTACTGGTACCGGTTTTGCCGGCCAGGGTCAGGGTTTTCGGCAACACGTTATAAACCGAACTACCGGTGCCTTCACGCATGACTCGTTGCATGGCGCTCTGAACCAGGTAAATGGACGCCGGATCGAACTGCTGCTGAATCTGGAATGGATAACGCTTGAGCGGCTCGCCCTCGGCAGTCAGCACGCTGCGAATCCCGCGCATCGGCGTATTGAATCCGCCGTTGGCCAGTGTCTGGTACATGGTCGCCACTTCGATCGGGGTCAAGCCACCGGCCCCCAGCAACATCGACGGGAACGCCGGGAACTCGCGACTCACCCCCAGACGTGCCAGGGTCTTCAAGACATTCGGTACGCCCACCGCCAAGCCGAGACGTGCGGTCGACAGGTTGTAGGAATGCGCCAGCCCTTGATAAAGGAACACCGTACCGTGGGAACGGCGATCATAGTTCTGCGGTTTCCAGACCTGACCGTCCGCACCTTTGACCGAAAAGGATTCGTCCGACAGCCAACTGGTCAGCGTGTACTGGCTCGGCTTCTCGAGGGCTGTGAGATAAACCGCCGGTTTGATCAACGAGCCGATCGGTCGTACTGCGTCCAGCGCCCGGTTGAAACCGGCAAAACCCGCCTGACGGCTGCCGATCATCGCCTGGACTTCTCCGGTTTCCGGGTTGGTCACGACCATGGCCGCCTCAACCTCATCGGAACCCTTGCGCCCGGCCAGACGCTTGAACGTGTCGTTGACCGAGGCTTCGGCTTTCATCTGCAGGATCGGGTCGAAACTGGTGAAAATCCGCAACCCTTCTTCGGTCAAGTCTTCGTCGCGGTAGTCTTCGCGCAACTGACGTTTAACCAGGTCGAGGAAGCCCGGGAACGAGCTGTCAGCCAACTTGCCGCGAGTGGTCACACCCAGTGGCATTTTCTTCGCCGCCTCAACCTGTTCGGCGGTGGCAACGCCTTGTTCCCCCAGAACATCGAGCACCAGATTGCGCCGCTCCAGCGCCCGCTCAGGGTTGCGACGCGGGTTGTAATAGGACGGCCCCTTGACCATGCCCACCAACAAAGCAACTTGATGCAGTTTCAGCTCAGACAATGGCTGCCCGAAGAAGAACTGACTGGCCAGGCCGAAACCGTGCACCGCGCGCTGACCATCCTGGCCGACGAACACTTCATTGAGGTAAGCCTCAAGAATTTCGCGCTTGTCGTAATGCAGCTCAAGCAACAACGCCATCATGGCTTCGGTGAGCTTACGGGTCAGGCTGCGTTCGCTGGTGAGGTAAAAGTTCTTGACCAACTGTTGCGTCAGCGTACTGCCGCCCTGGGTCATTTTGCCGCCCGAGGTGTTGACGTAGATGGCTCGGACAATCGACTTCGGCGACACGCCCCAGTGACTGTAGAAATCCCGGTCTTCTACGGCAATCAGGGTTTCGAGCAGATACGGCGGAACCTGATCGATTTTGATCAGGATGCGGTCTTCAAGGTTTTTCGGGTAAATCCCGCCAATCAGCAGCGGCTCCAGGCGAACCACAGAAAGCTTCGAACCGTTGGTCGCCGAGAGCTCGGCCACGTAATCGCCGGAGAAGCGCACGCGCACAGGCTGAGCCGTCTCCATGCCTTCATAGAACTGGAAGCCTCGGGTATTCAAGTCGATGGTATTGCCATTGACCGCCGCCGCGCCAGGGCCGTTGCTGACGGCTTCGCGTCGGTAGCCCAAGGCATCGAGCTCGGTGAGGAAGTCTTCCTTGCTCAGCTTTTGGCCAGTGAACAGCTCAAGCGGGCGCGCGTACACCTTGGCCGGGATGGTCCAGCGCTTGCCGGAGAACTTCTCCTGGACCACTGCGTCGAGGTAAACCGCGAACCCGGCAAGCACCACAAGGCCGACCAGGCTGAGTTTAAGGGCCCAGCCCAGCCAGGGGCGCATGCCCTTGGAAGGTGGTTTTTTGGGGGTGCGGGGGGATCGAGTACGAGTCATGGCGGCGGATTATACGCACTTTATTCATCCTCAACAGAAGCCCGCTGAGGTTTGCGTCGGGCAGACTTGCGGCCATAATGGCGGCCTTGAATTTTTCCCAGACTCTGAAGGATCGCCTGTGAGCCAGTCCCTGATCGCTGCCCTGCAAAACCCGGCCCTCTACCCGCATCCCGTAGAAGGGTTTCAGGTCATCGAAACCCATATTTCGTGGGTGCTGCTCACCGGCCCCTACGCTTATAAAGTGAAGAAGCCAGTGAACTTTGGCTTCCTCGACTTCACCAGCCTCGAGGCTCGCGAGCATTTCTGTGCTGAAGAGCTGCGCCTGAACCAGCGCCTGACCCAAGATTTGTATCTTGAAGTGTTGCCTATCACTGGCAGCGCCGAGGCGCCACAACTGGGTGGCGATGGCCCGATTGTCGATTACGCCCTGAAAATGCGTCAGTTCCCACAAAGCCAATTGCTCAGCACCTTGCAAGCCAACGGCGAATTGACCACCACGCACATCGACGAGATGGCGGCGCAGATCGCTCAATTCCACCTCAGCGCGCCAAAAGTGCCTGCCGAACACGAAGCCGGCACGCCGGACAGCGTGATGGCGCCGGTGCGGCAGAACTTCGAACAGATCCGCCCGTTCCTCAGCGACAAGGCCGATCTGCTGCAACTCGAGGCGCTGCAAGCCTGGGCCGAAAGCAGCTTCGAACGCCTCAAGCCACTATTCGCCCAGCGTAAGGCCGACGGTTTCATTCGTGAATGCCACGGTGACATTCATTTGGGCAACGCCACCGTGATCGACGGCAAAGTGGTGATCTTCGACTGCATCGAATTCAACGAACCGTTCCGCTTCACCGACGTTTACGCCGACACCGGCTTCCTGGCCATGGACCTGGAAGACCGCGGCCTGAAAAGCCTGGCGCGCCGTTTCATCAGCCAATACCTGGAACTGACTGGCGACTATCAGGGCCTGGAGCTGCTGAACTTCTATAAAGCCTACCGCGCACTGGTTCGCGCCAAGGTCAGCCTGTTCAGCATGCCGGCCGAGGCCGATCCGGTGCAGCGCGCTACCACGCTGCGTCAGTACCGCAACTACGCCAACCTGGCGGAAAGCTACAGCACCATTCCTTCGCGCTTCCTGGCGATCACCCACGGCGTTTCCGCCGTCGGCAAGAGTCACGTGGCCATGCGCCTGGTGGAAGCGCTGGGCGCCATCCGCTTGCGTTCCGATGTCGAGCGCAAGCGTATGTTCGGCGAGCAAGCCGTACCGAACGACCTGCAGGCCGGTATTTATAGCGCCGACGCCAGCGCCGCTACTTACAGCCGTCTGCATGAAATTGCCGGTGTAATTTTGCATGCCGGTTTCCCGGTGGTGGTCGATGCCACGTACCTCAAGCGCGACCAACGCGACGGCGCGGCAAAAATCGCCGAAGCCACGGGTGCGCCGTTCCTGATCCTCGATTGCGACGCACCGCAAGCGGTGATCGAAAGCTGGCTGAAGCAACGTCAGGCAGACAGTAAGGATCCGTCTGACGCCAACCTGGCCGTTATCGCCGCCCAGCAAGCCAGCCGCGAGGCCCTGACGCCAGCAGAAATTCTCTGCAGCAAACGCGTCCAGACCAATGAAAGTGGCACGCTCGATACCGTCGTTGCGCAGATTCGCCAACGTCTGCCAGGCCTGTAAGAAACTATTTCAACCGTGAAGCCTTCACCGGCTTCACGGCTGCCAAATAGTGGCACTATACTGGCGCCATAAAACCATCAGGTGATGTGACATGAGCCAGCCGAAACTTCTCGACACCCCGCTTTATGCCTTGCTGCACAAAGACGACATCACAGGCTTTAACAACGAACGCCCGAAAGATGGACCTATCGACATGGTCGGCGGCGACTTCCGTGGTCTCGATCTGCGTGAACTGAACGCCGACGGCGTCGACTTCACAGATGCCTATTTCCGCTCTGCCGACTTGCGCGGCATCGACTTTCGCAACGCTTCCCTGGAAGGCGCGAGCCTGGCCCACGCACAGATCTCCGGCGCCTACTTCCCGCCAGAGCTGAGCGCCGATGAGATTCTGATGTCGATGAATTTCGGTACGCGACTGCGTTATCGCACTCGCTAAAAGCGAGGCTCTACCAAGTCCGGCGCCCCTGCCTAGCGCTGGACTTGTACTTTTTTACCCCTCCCGAAACTCACATCTTCCGACCGCACTCGCAGCCTTTTCCCGCCACTTCTAGAGCCCGCGTCTTAGAAGCTTTTGCGTCGAAACCGACCAAACAATCACGCTTTTCCTACTGATGGCTACACTGCTGAGAGGCTCGCCCACGCACCGTTCGGCTGTCGCAAGGAGGCTTGATGAATGATGAACTGCAACACCTGAAGAATCTTGGCAAGACGTCGGCACAATGGCTGCATGCCGTGGGCATCCACAGTGCATCGGACTTGCGTCGGCTGGGAGCTGTGGATGCTTATCGGGCCGTGCGCACGCGCGGTTTTCGGGCCTCCAAGGTGTTGTTGTATGCGATCGAAGGCGCACTGATGGATGTTCACTGGAACGACATTCCCGCCGAACGCAAGGAAGCCCTGAACAAACAGCTGGACGCTATCTCGTCACGCCACAAGATTTGAACGGGTAATTACGCTTACGCACACAGCCTGAAGAGCAATGATTGCAAGGCCTTCACCAAGGGAACTGGTGAGATCCACAGAAATTGAAAATCAGCGGTTGACTTGGTAATGAGAATCGCTATGATTATCACAACTGGTCGCGAGACTGGTCGATATTCTGAAAAGCCCTTGGTTCGGACTCTCAGATTATCTCCTCATCAGGCTAATCACGGTTATTTGACCCGGCTCTTGCCGGGTCTTTTTTTGCCTGTGGAAAACTCGCCAGGTTTTACTGCCCTGACTGCTTGCCGAACTGTTTACGCATTTGCGCGCAGTAATCCTGCGGTGGCGTGGCGGGCGTATACCAAACGTAATCGGCCATGGCCGGCGTGACCTCTGCACCCCGCTCCGCCAGCATCAATACCATCGGCGCTTCAGACTCACCCAAGTCCTGAACATGGATCGGCACCCCGACATCCTTGCGTGCGTGGTACGCGCCAGCAAACAACAGAGAAGGCGTCGGTGCGGCCAGTAATCGCCCGGCCATCCGCCGGTCACGTTGCTGCTGGACGGCAAGCATCGCGGGCATTTGCGATGTGGGCAGCAAGCCGCAGTGGGAATCGCTGATTTGTGCCAGCAACTCATCCTTGACCACCGGCGCGTTAGAGAGCGAACCGCTCAATGCCGGGGGTTTGGCGTAGACATTACGGACTTCAAGCGTATCCAGATTGGCCGCCAGCAACGGGTACGGCTGAGTCAGGGCAAAACCAACGATCGGCCCATACAGATTCCAGTCCCAACCCGGTTGCCAGGCCAATGCATTGGGCAAGTCAGCGGGTAGCGGTGAAGAGCGCTTAACATGATCGACGCGCCCTTGTTGATCCGGCGTGAGCATTTCCAGCAGTAGACTGCCTTGGGGTCGCTGCTCATTCAGCGTCTGTAACAACCACAATTGCAGTTGATGGTGATCACGATTGTCATGCTGCTCGCCGACGATCAACCGCGAAGGCTTGGCCAACCGTGCAAGCAGTTCCTGCGCGGTCAGTGTTTGCCCGCTACGCAGGTCCCGGATCTCGCCGCTGACGGGTGGCGATACCGCCGGCACATGCTGACAGGCACTCAGTAACAGCACAGCCAGGATCACCATCACACGCATGTTCTCACCTCGATGAAATGCTTAGCGGGCGATGATCAGCGGATGCCCACGCTCCGGGTGCAGCTGCACCAGTACTTCCAGCCCGAACACGGCCTTGAGCGGTTCCGGGCGCAGCACCTGCTCCGGTGTATCCAGCGCCACGGGACGCCCACCTTCGAGCAGTAATAGTCGATCACAATAGCGTGCCGCCAGGTTCAGATCATGCAGGATCACCAGCACCGCGGCACCGCGATTGGCGAACTCGCGCACCGCTTGCAGAGTGGTGTGTTGGTGCAGCGGGTCGAGCATCGACGTCGGTTCGTCGAGCAACAACGTTTGCCCCGCCTCCCCCGGCCACAGCTGCGCCAGCACCCGCGCCAGGTGCACCCGCTGACGTTCACCGCCAGACAGCGCCAGATAACTGCGTCCACTCAGGTGCCGCGCATCGGCCGCGTGCAGCGCGGCGGCGACGATTTCGTCATCCCTGACCCGGCCGCTTTGATAAGGCAAACGCCCCATGCCGACCACTTCTTCGACGAGAAAGGCAAAGTCCAGGGTCGACACCTGCGGCAACACTGCCAAACGCTGGGCTCGCTGCGCCCCGGCCCAATGATTCAGCTCGCGCTCATCGAGCCAGACACTGCCGTGGTCCGCCTGCAATTCGCCGCAGAGGGCGCCGAGCAATGTGCTTTTACCGGCACCGTTGGGGCCCAGCACGCCGAGGACTTCGCCCGGCTTGAGTTCAAGGGTGATGTCGGTGAGAACAATCTTTCGACCGCGCCGGATTTGCAGGTTCTGCGCTCGCAACATCAGGCACGCCCTCTGAGCAGTAGATACAGAAAGAACGGTGCGCCGATGAAGGCCGTGACGATCCCGATCGGCAATTCGGCCGGTGCCAGGGCCAGCCGCGCCACCAGATCGGCAAACAACAACAGACTGGCACCCGCCAGCACTGAAGCCGGCAGCAGCACTCGATGATCGGGACCGGCCAACAGACGCACCAGATGCGGCACCACCAGACCGACGAACCCGATCATCCCCGCTGCCGCGACCGCCGCACCGACACCCAGCGCCGTGCAGAACACCAACTCGCGCTTGAGCCCTTCGACATCGATGCCCAGGTGACCGGCCTCCGACTCCCCCAAAAGCAACGCATTCAAGGCTTTGGCCCGGCGCGGCAGCCACAACGCCACGCCGGCAGTGACCAGCAACAACGGCCAGAGTCGCGAATAGCTGGCGCCATTAAGGCTGCCCAGATTCCAGAACGTCAGGGTGCGCAGCGTTGCGTCGTCCGCCAGATAGGTGAACAGACCCACGGCGGATCCGGCCAGTGCGGTCAACGCAATACCGGCCAACAGCATGGTCGCGACATGGGTCTGCCCGTTGCGCCGGCCCAGCCGATACACCAGCGCCGTCACGCCGAGCCCACCAAGAAACGCGCACAGCGATAATAGGTAAGGCCCGAAGGATTCAGGTAGACCGCCGAACGCAGAACCACCGACAATCGCGATCGCCGCACCCAACGCCGCGCCGCTCGAGACGCCCACCAGCCCCGGATCGGCCAGAGGATTACGAAACAACCCCTGCATCGCCACGCCAGACAACGCCAACACCCCCCCCACCGCCAACCCCAACAAGGTTCGCGGCAGACGAATCTGCCCGAGGATCAGCTCGGCCTGCTCCAGCCCGTCGGGCGCGATCGGTACACCCACCAACCGCAGGGCTGCACGCAAGGTGTCGAACAACGGCAAGCTCACCGGTCCAAGCGCCAATGACAACCAGATGGCCAACACACACAGCAGGATCAGACCAATGAACAAAGCACGGGGTTTAACCAGGATGGTCATTGGCCGGCCGAATCGGGGTAAAAGGCGTCAGACAGTTTTTTCAACGCAGGGGGTAGCCGCGGTCCCAATCCCCCGACCAACAAAGTCGGATCAAGCTCCATGACTCGCCCGTCCTTGGCCGCGCGGGTCGAGGACAGGATCGGGTTCTCCTTGAACAATGCCGCACGGGCCGCATCGCCGATCAGTGCGCGATCGGCAAACACCAGCACCTCAGGATCCAGACTGACCAGGGATTCGACAGAAAAGGGTTTGTAGCCGGTATGCGTGGCCAGATTGTGCCCTCCGGCCTGTTGCAGCAACCAATCAGCGGCGGTGTCCTTGCCGGCGATGAGCGGTTTGCCGCCCGCGTGACCAAGCAACAACAGCACGCCCGGCGATTTTTGCGTCAGTTGTGACTGAGTGACCCGCCCCCTTTCATGATCGAGCATCTGTTGATAACTCTTGAACAACTGCGTCGCCCAGTCTTCAGCGCCGAGCAACGAGCCCAAATGCTTCAAGTTGTTCTGCAAAGTCATCAGATCCGGCTTAGCGGAAAACAGTTCGATTTGCACACCGGCACTGCGAATCTGCGACAGCACCGGCGGCGGCCCCATTTCTTCGGTGCCGATCAAAATCTGCGGGCGTAAGCTCAAGATGCCCTCCGCCGACAGTTGCCGCTGATACCCGATTCTTGGCAGCGTCTTGAGGGAGTCAGGATACTGACTGGTGGTATCGACACCGACCAGTTTTGACGCTCCGCCCAGCGCGATGACCCACTCCGTCAGCGCTCCACCGGCACTGACCCAACGTTGTGGCAACTCGGCCGTTGCGCCGTGGTGGCTGACGAGGAGTCCGACACAGAGCGCAACAACACGGGTACTCAGGCGCATAAACAGCTTCCTTTAAGGGTTTTCCCGGGCATCGAAATGACAGGCCACGTATCCTTGGCGTCTGGCACCCATGCCTGAAGGGCAAGACGGCCATTTGATAATTGCTTGCATTTGAACGTCAAGCTCGGACATATCTGGTCACGAGCCGCGGAACTTGAGGATAGACATGAAGTTTCTTTGCGCAGGCGCCGAATTGGTTGACGCCAGCAGTCGCGGTTTCGACATCGACGGCCAGAAACTCCTGGCCGTGCGCCGGGGCGGCCGGGTGTATGTGTATGAAAATCGCTGCCCGCACCGGGGCGTCGGACTGGAATGGAAGCCCGACCAGTTTCTCGACCCCAGCAACAGCATGATCCAGTGCGCCACCCATGGCGCACTGTTCCTGATTGAAGACGGCGAATGCGTCGCCGGCCCATGCGCCGGGCAATCCCTGACTACCATCCCCAGCCGCGAAGACGAGCAAGGAATCTGGCTAACCGTTTAACAGCACCTCCAGGCGCCGATCGACCACCATCTCTTCGTGGGTCAAGTGCACGCCATACGCCAGCACTTCGACCCCGCACGCCACCGCTTCGCGTAACGCCGCGGCGTAGGCCGAATCGATTTCTTCAGCAGGACGCACGGAGTCGATGCCGGTCAGGTTCACGCAATACAACTGCACGGCACGAATCCCGTCCCGGGCCAAATGCGCCAACTCTCGCAAATGCTTGGCTCCGCGCTGGGTCACTGCGTCTGGAAATGCCGCCACCAACGAGCCATCGAAGCCCAGGGTCACGCTTTTGACTTCCACATAAGCCGGCCCGCTCGGGTAGTCGAGACGGAAATCGATGCGGCTGCTCTCCTGACCATAGGCCACTTCGCGCTTCAGTTCGGTAAAGCCGTTCAGCTCGGTGATGACATTGGCCCGCAACGCCTCCTCGATCAAACCGTTGGCGCGCCCGGTGTTTACGCAAAACAACCGCCCCTGTGGGGTTTCCCCGACTTCCCAGGTGCCGGGCAATTTGCGCTTGGGGTCGTTGGAACGGCTGAACCAGACCTGCCCGCCTTCAACCTGGCAATTAAGCATCGAACCGGTGTTTGGGCAGTGAATGGTCAGCAACTCGCCGCTAACGGTTTCGATATCGGCGAGAAAACGTTTGTAGCGACGAATCAAGCGACCTTCTTCGAGGGGAGGATGAAAGCGCATCAGCCTTGCCAGCTCTTCAAACCGCGAGCGATCCGTTCGACCGCTTCTTGCAAGCGTGGAAGACTCTGGGTATAGGCAAACCGCACATGATGCCCGGCCTGATAACGACCGAAGTCCAGGCCCGGCGTAATCGCGACGTGCTCGGTTTCGAGGAAATGTCGGCAAAACGCGAAGGCATCGCCGCCGAACTTGCTGATATCGGCGTACAAATAGAACGCACCTTCCGGCTCTACGGCAATACCGAAGCCCAATTCACGCAGGGCTGGCAACAGGAAATCACGACGTCGTCCGAACTCGGCGCGGCGCTCCTCGAAAATTTGAATAGTGGCGGGTTCGAAGCAAGCCAATGCGGCGTGCTGGGCCATGCTCGGCGCACTGATGTAGAGGTTTTGGGCGAGCTTCTCCAGCTCACCAACCGCCGCTTCTGGTGCTACCAGCCAACCGAGACGCCAGCCGGTCATGCCGAAATACTTGGAAAAACTATTGAGGACGAAGGCGCTGTCATCGACTTCCAGCACGCTGGCCGCATCCGTGCCGTAAGTCAGGCCATGGTAGATCTCGTCGACCACCAAATGGCCGTGGCGGGCCTTGATCGCTGCAGACAGCCCGGCCAACTCGTCGCGGGTCAGGATGGTCCCGGTCGGGTTGGCCGGCGACGCTACCAGCGCGCCGACGCTGTCGTGATCCCAGTGACGCGCAACCAAGTCCGGGGTCAGCTGATAACGCACGTCCGGGCCGACCGGCACCAGTTGCGCCGCGCCTTCCACCAACCGCAGGAAATGCCGGTTGCACGGGTAACCCGGGTCTGCCAGCAGCCAGTGTTTACCTGGGTCCACCAGCAAGGCGCTGGCCAACAGCAATGCGCCTGAACCGCCGGGCGTGATGAGAATTCGTTGCGGATCGATGTTCAGCCCGTAACGTTGCTGATAAAAGCCCGAAATGGCTTCACGCAGCTCAGGAATGCCGCGAGCGGCGGTGTAACGAGTCTTTCCCGCCGTCAGCGCGGCCTGGCCGGCCTGGATGATCGGCTCGGCGGTGGTGAAGTCCGGCTCGCCGATTTCCAGGTGAATCACGTCGTGGCCGGCTGCTTGCAGCTCGTTGGCCCGCGCCAGCAGGGCCATAACGTGAAACGGTTCGATAGCGCGACTGCGCGCACTGTAGGACAGAGCCATTAGCCTTCCTTACAACGGGGAAAAGAATCGATTCTACCCAAGCGCAGGAACGAGCGAGAACCTAAAGCGGTCAGAGCCCATATAACGCTGGTCTCAAACGGTTCAAGCGTATGCTCCAGGTTTGACTAAAATCAATAATTGATCAGGTCTCCAGAGCCACCAGGCAAGGCTTTGCAATCTTTTGCAAGCGCCACGGGCCGCGGGCTCGACATCCGGGAGTAGCGCGGTCCGATTTGATCTGGTAAGTTCGCCCGCTTGCAGCCGCAGGGCCGGCAGGTGTCGGTGATGGAGCAATCCTGCGCAATGGATTACAAGAGTAGAGGCGGTCCATTTCATGCCCACCCAAGCAAAGCAGCAAAATCAGTCGATCAGCGGCTTCGAACCCTACAAAGAAGTGAAGGGCGAAGAGTACATGGGCAAGCCCATGCGCGCTCACTTCACCAAGATCCTGAACAAGTGGAAACAGGACTTGATGCAGGAAGTCGACCGTACTGTTGATCACATGAAAGACGAAGCGGCCAACTTTCCTGACCCGGCAGACCGTGCCAGCCAGGAAGAGGAATTCAGCCTCGAATTGCGCGCCCGCGATCGCGAGCGCAAGTTGATCAAGAAAATCGACAAAACACTGCAATTGATCGAAGACGAAGAATACGGCTGGTGCGAATCCTGTGGCGTCGAAATCGGCGTCAAGCGACTGGAAGCCCGCCCTACCGCCGACATGTGCGTTGACTGCAAGACCCTGGCGGAAATCAAGGAAAAGCAAGTCGGCAAGTAATCTTTGCGACTTGAACGAAGAACGGAGCGTGCGAACGCTCCGTTTTTTTGTTTCTGACATTTTCCCTGGCAGCAAACCTGTGGGAGCGGGCTTGCTCGCGAAAGCAGTGTGTCAGGCAACATTAATGTTGAAGCTGATGACCCCTTCGCGAGCAAGCCCGCTCCCACAGGTGGCTGGTGCACGCCCGGACAACGTAATATCGACCTTATGACCGCCATCGCCTCCCCCGCCTACATTGGGCGTTTCGCCCCTACACCCAGTGGCCACTTACATTTCGGTTCGCTGGTCGCAGCGCTGGCCTCGTACCTCGACGCCCGTTCGGTCGGCGGCCGCTGGTTGGTGCGCATGGAAGATCTCGATCCGCCGCGCGAAGAACCCGGCGCTCAGGCGGCGATTCTCAAGGCCCTGGAAAGCTACGGGTTCGAGTGGGATGGCGACATGGTCCGACAGAGCGAGCGACACGCTGCCTATGACGAAGTCATCAATCGCCTGTTCAATCAGGGCCTGGCCTACGCTTGCACCTGTTCGCGCAAGCAATTGGAGCCGTATCACGGCATCTATCCCGGGTTCTGCCGCAACGCGGGGCACGGCACCGAGAACGCCGCGATCCGCCTGCGTGTACCGGAACTGGAATACCACTTCATCGACCGGGTGCAGGGCGAATTCCGTCAACACCTGGGCCAGGAAGTCGGTGATTTCGTGATCCGCCGTCGCGACGGGCTCTACGCCTATCAATTGGCGGTGGTGCTGGACGACGCCTGGCAAGGCATCACCGATATCGTGCGCGGTGCCGATCTGCTGGATTCCACGCCGCGCCAGCTCTATCTGCAAGAACTGCTGGGCCTGCCGCAACCGCGCTACCTGCACATCCCGCTGATTACCCAGCCGGACGGCCACAAACTCGGCAAATCCTATCGCTCGCCGCCGTTGACCGAAGATCAGGCCACGCCGCTGTTGCTGCGCGCATTAAGGGCGCTGGGGCACAAGCCTGTCACCGAACTGAATGACGCCACGCCACGGCAAGTGCTGAACTGGGGGATTACCCACTGGGATGCATCGCTGATCCCGCGCACACTGACGTTGCCTGAAGCGCAACTGCAGTGATGCCACTTGCAGTGGCGCGCCCATCCGTTACCATCGCCGCACGTTTTCGGGCACGCGCATAAAAAAGAGAGGCCGGGATGTACATCTATCGCTTGGTCCTGCTCCTGGTAGTGGGGATTTATCTGTTCTCCCCGGCCATCATGGATTGGTGGATCGACGCCACGGGCGCCTGGTATCGCCCTTATTTGCTCTGGCTGATTCTGATTGTCGTGACCTTCATCCTGCAGAGCCAAAAAGATGCCGATGAGCTTTAGCCTGACCCAGATGATCCTGATCAGCGCCGCGTACCTGGCGGTGCTGTTCGGCGTGGCCTGGATCAGCGAACGGGGCATGATCCCCCGGGCGATCATTCGCCACCCGCTGACGTACACCTTGTCGCTGGGCGTCTACGCCAGTGCCTGGGCGTTTTACGGCACGGTGGGCCTGGCCTATCAGTACGGCTACGGTTTTCTGTCCAGCTACCTCGGGGTTTCCGGGGCCTTTCTGCTGGCACCGGTGCTTTTGTACCCGATCTTGAAAATCACCCGCACTTATCAGCTCTCGTCCCTGGCCGACTTGTTCGCGTTTCGTTTCCGCAGCACCTGGGCCGGCGCACTGACGACAATTTTCATGCTGATCGGCGTGCTGCCGTTGCTGGCGTTGCAGATTCAGGCAGTGGCCGACTCCATCAGCATCCTCACCCGCGAGCCGGTGCAGCATCGCGTGGCCCTGAGCTTCTGCGCACTGATTACGCTGTTCACGATTTTCTTCGGCTCCCGCCACATCGCCACTCGCGAGAAACACGAAGGCCTGGTGTTTGCGATTGCTTTCGAGTCGGTGATCAAGCTGATCGCCATCGGCGGCGTTGGCCTGTATGCGCTGTACGGCGTATTCGACGGCCCGCAGCAGCTGGAACTGTGGCTGCTGCAAAACCAGACCGCCCTCGCCGCCCTGCACACGCCATTGCAGGAAGGCCCGTGGCGCACGCTGCTGCTGGTGTTCTTCGCCTCGGCGATCGTGATGCCGCACATGTACCACATGACCTTTACCGAAAACCTCAACCCGCGCTCACTGGTCAGTGCGAGCTGGGGTTTACCGCTGTTTCTGCTGTTGATGAGCCTCGCGGTGCCGCTGATTCTATGGGCCGGGCTGAAACTCGGTGCCACGACCAATCCGGAATACTTCACCCTGGGCATCGGCATCGCCGCCAACAGCAAAGCCCTGGCGCTATTGGCCTATGTCGGCGGATTGTCAGCGGCCAGCGGTTTGATCATCGTCACCACGCTGGCGCTCTCCGGGATGGCGCTGAACCATCTGGTGTTGCCGCTCTATCAGCCGCCGGCCGAAGGCAATATTTACCGTTGGCTGAAATGGACCCGCCGGGCGCTGATCGTCGCGATCATCATGGCCGGTTACGGTTTCTACCTGATGCTGGGTGCCGAGCAGGACCTGGCCAACCTCGGCATCGTCGCCTTCGTCGCCACGTTGCAGTTCCTGCCGGGGGTGTTGTCGGTGCTGTACTGGCCGACCGCCAACCGTCGCGGCTTCATCGCCGGCCTGCTGGCGGGGATTCTGGTGTGGCTGGTGACCATGCTGCTGCCGCTGGTCGGCAATCTGCAAGGCTTCTACATTCCGCTGTTGAACATGATTTACGTGCTGGACGACACCAGTTGGCACATGGCGGCAATCGCCTCGCTGGCTGCCAACGTGCTGATGTTCACGCTGATCTCGTTGTTCACCAACGCCAGCCCTGAAGAAGCCAGCGCCGCCGAAGCCTGTGCGGTGGACAACGTTCGCCGCCCGCAACGCCGCGAACTGCATGCCGCCTCGCCTCAGGAATTTGCCACGCAGCTTGCAAAACCATTGGGCGCCAAGGCAGCGCAGAAAGAAGTCGAACAGGCGCTGCGTGACCTCTATCTGCCGTTCGATGAGCGCCGGCCATACGCCTTGCGCCGTTTGCGTGACCGTATCGAAGCCAACCTTTCCGGCCTGATGGGGCCAAGCGTGGCGCAGGACATGGTCGAAACCTTCCTGCCCTACAAGGCTGGCGGCGAAAACTACGTCACCGAAGACATCCACTTCATCGAAAGCCGTCTTGAGGACTACCACTCGCGCCTCACCGGTCTTGCCGCCGAACTCGATGCCCTGCGCCGCTACCACCGCCAGACCTTGCAGGAATTGCCGATGGGCGTGTGCTCGCTGGCCAAGGATCAGGAAATCCTCATGTGGAACAAAGCCATGGAGGAACTGACCGGGATTGCCGCGCAGCGTGTGGTCGGTTCGCGCCTGAGCACCATTGGCGATCCGTGGAGAGAACTGCTGCAAGGCTTCATCAATCTGCCGGACGAGCATTTGCACAAACAGCACCTGGCCCTCGACGGTCAGACGCGCTGGCTGAACCTGCACAAAGCGGCGATCGATGAACCGCTGGCGCCGGGCAACAGTGGCCTGGTGCTACTAGTGGAAGATTTGACCGAAACCCAGATGCTCGAAGACAAACTGGTGCACTCCGAGCGCCTGGCCAGCATCGGTCGACTGGCGGCCGGCGTGGCCCATGAAATCGGCAACCCGATCACCGGCATTGCCTGTCTCGCGCAGAACTTGCGCGAAGAGCGTGAAGAAGACGCCGAACTCACGGAAATCAGCGGGCAGATCCTCGAGCAGACCAAACGCGTGTCACGCATCGTTCAGTCGCTGATGAGCTTCGCCCATGCAGGCAGTTATCAGCACAGTGACGAGCCCGTCTGTCTGGCGGAAGTGGCCCAGGATGCCATCGGCCTGCTGGCCTTGAACCGGCGCAATTTCGAAGTACAGTTCTACAACCTGTGCGACCCCGACCACTGGGTCGAAGGCGACCCGCAGCGGCTCGCCCAGGTATTGATCAACCTGCTCTCAAATGCCCGCGACGCCTCGCCTCCGGGCAGTGCGGTGCGAGTCAAAAGCGAAGCCGGCGAACACACGGTCGATCTGATCGTCGAAGACGAAGGCAGTGGTATTCCCTCGAGCATCATGGACCGACTGTTCGAACCTTTCTTCACCACCAAGGACCCTGGCGAAGGCACCGGTCTGGGCCTTGCACTGGTCTATTCCATCGTTGAAGAGCATTATGGACAAATCACCATCGACAGCCCGGCTGATGTTCAAAGCCAACGCGGCACCCGTATCCGGGTAACTTTGCCGCGTCATGTCGAAGCGACGTCCGCTGTGAACTGAGACCGTCGAGAGTATCGAATCAATGCCGCACATTTTGATCGTCGAAGACGAAACAATTATCCGCTCCGCCTTGCGCCGTCTGCTGGAACGTAACCAGTACCAGGTCAGCGAAGCCGGATCCGTGCAGGAAGCACAAGAGCGTTTCAGCATCCCCACATTTGACCTGATCGTCAGCGACCTGCGCCTGCCGGGCGCCCCCGGTACCGAGTTGATCAAACTTGGCCAGGGCACTCCGGTGCTGATCATGACCAGTTACGCCAGCCTGCGTTCGGCCGTCGACTCCATGAAGATGGGCGCGGTGGATTACATCGCCAAGCCTTTCGATCACGACGAAATGCTCCAGGCCGTCGCGCGAATCCTGCGTGACCGGCAATCGGCGCAAGCCAGCGGTGAACCGGTCGTCGGCAAGACGACCAATGGCGCCGCGAAAAACGGTGTCGACAACAGCAACGGCGAAATCGGCATTATCGGCTCCTGCCCGCCGATGCAGGACCTGTACAGCAAGATCCGCAAAGTCGCACCGACCGATTCCAATGTCCTGATCCAGGGCGAGTCCGGTACCGGTAAAGAACTGGTAGCACGCGCCCTGCACAACCTGTCCAAACGTGCCAAGGCGCCGATGATTTCGGTGAACTGTGCGGCCATTCCGGAAAGCCTGATCGAGTCCGAACTGTTCGGCCACGAAAAAGGCGCCTTTACCGGCGCCAGTGCCGGGCGTGCCGGGTTGGTGGAAGCGGCGGACGGCGGCACCTTGTTCCTCGATGAAATCGGCGAACTGCCACTGGAAGCCCAGGCCCGCCTGCTGCGTGTGTTGCAGGAAGGAGAAATCCGCCGGGTAGGCTCGGTGCAGTCGCAGAAGGTCGACGTACGCCTGATTGCCGCGACGCACCGGGACCTCAAGAGCCTGGCGAAGATCGGGCAGTTCCGTGAAGACTTGTATTACCGCCTTCACGTAATCGCCCTGAAACTGCCGGCCTTGCGCGAACGCGGCGCAGACGTCAATGAAATTGCCACTGCATTCCTCGCGCGGCAGAGCGCACGGGTCGGCCGTACCGATCTGAAGTTCGCCCTGGATGCCGAACAGGCCATTCGGCATTACTCCTGGCCGGGTAACGTTCGCGAGCTGGAAAATGCGGTCGAGCGCGCGGTGATCCTGTGCGAAAGCCCGGAAATTTCCGCCGAGCTGCTGGGCATCGACATCGAACTGAGCGATCTGGATGACGACGACTTCATCGGCCTGGCGCCGCAGCAGGGCAACGGCGCCGGTAACACCAGCCACGAACCGACCGAAGATTTGTCCCTGGAAGACTACTTCCAGCATTTCGTTCTCGAGCATCAGGACCACATGACCGAAACCGAACTGGCCCGCAAACTCGGGGTCAGCCGCAAATGCCTGTGGGAACGCCGTCAGCGCCTGGGCATTCCGCGGCGCAAGACCGGGGTGGCCAGCGAGAGCTGAACCGCACCTGTCGTATGTGCGGGTAACACATGACATTGTGAAAAAACTGTTACCTCAGCTTTTTCGCGTAACAGAAGCCGGGGCTTACGGTAACGAAGCCCCGGTTTTTTTTGGCCTCGAACAACACCATCAGCCCGCCTAACCCCTTGTTTTACTAGGCTTCACAAAAGTTGGCACGCACCCTGCTATATGTTCAGTACAAGAACAATAACAAGCACTGTACAAGACAATAAAAATAAGACGAATCGACTCACGCACAATAAAAACAAGACGGCGAGAGGCGTAGCTAACTGATTCTTTTGGAGAGGCGTTGCATTTGGGGCTTGCCCCACGACCAGGCCGAGAATAATAAAAAACTGTCCCGAGACAGTGCCTGAACTGGTTGGATCGAACGATCACAGCAACACAGCGACCAAAGCAATCCGTTTGCTCTTGGCTCCCGATTGGGAGGGTCATGAAGGAAAACTTCATGGCGAGGGCGCTCAACAAAAACAAGAAGCCCGAAACCAATAATAAAAATAGAGCATGCAACTACTTCTTGGGGAGCTTCGGCTCCCCTTGTGGTTTCTGCCGTTTGCCCCTGCTACCGACATCCCCTTCACACGCTTGCGCAGCTTCCTACACCATCCCCCGACTAAATGCTAGAATCCCCGCCCATCATGCGGTCATTCTTCGTTATGGCCGAACATTCCTTCAAACAGTGCATCCCATGCTGAAGAAGTTGTTCCAGTCATTCCGTTCTCCCAAGCGTCATACGCAACACATTCGCAGTACGCCTGAAGTGCTCAACAGCGGCCAACATTCGCTGCAAAAGGCACAGTTCAGCCGTTACGCGGTGAATATCGTCGAACGCCTGCAGAACGCCGGTTACCAGGCTTACCTGGTCGGCGGCTGTGTGCGTGACATGCTGCTCGGCATCACGCCGAAAGATTTCGACGTTGCCACCAGCGCCACGCCTGAACAGGTACGCGCCGAATTCCGCAACGCGCGGATCATCGGTCGGCGTTTCAAACTGGTGCATATCCACTTTGGCCGCGAAATCATTGAAGTCGCGACCTTCCGCGCCAATCACCCGCAAAACGACGAAGACGAAGACAGCAACCAGTCGTCTCGTAATGAAAGCGGGCGCATTTTGCGCGACAACGTCTACGGCACCCTGGAAGAAGACGCGCAACGTCGCGACTTCACCATCAACGCCTTGTATTACGATCCGGTCAGCGAGCGCATTCTCGACTACGCCAACGGCGTACACGACATCCGCAATCATCTGATCCGCCTGATCGGCGATCCGAAGCAACGCTACCAGGAAGACCCGGTGCGGATGCTGCGGGCCGTGCGTTTCGCCGCCAAGCTGAATTTCGGCATCGAAAAACACAGCGCCACGCCGATCCGCGAACTGGCGCCGTTGCTGCGCGAGATTCCGTCGGCTCGTCTGTTCGAAGAAGTGCTCAAGTTGTTCCTCTCCGGCTATGCCGCGGACACCTTCGAAATGCTGGTCGACCTGCAGTTGTTCGATCCGCTGTTCCCGGCCAGTGCGGCCGCGTTGGAGTACAACCCGACCTACACGCACACGCTGATCAGTGAAGCGCTGATCAACACGGACCTGCGAATCAAGCAGAACAAACCGGTCACCCCGGCATTCCTGTTTGCCGCCCTGCTCTGGCCTGCCCTGCCGGCCCGTGTGTTGCGCCTGCAAGAACGCGGCATGCCGCCGATTCCGGCGATGCAGGAAGCCGCTCACGAATTGATCGCA
This sequence comes from Pseudomonas sp. NPDC089918, assembly GCF_050280605.1. NCBI lineage: Bacteria > Pseudomonadati > Pseudomonadota > Gammaproteobacteria > Pseudomonadales > Pseudomonadaceae > Pseudomonas > Pseudomonas sp. NPDC089918. The sequence continues at coordinate 23,239 of NZ_JBNNVP010000042.1, forward strand.
GAGCAGTGCCAGCGCATTGCTATTCCGAAACGCTTCACCATGCCGATCCGCGAGATCTGGGACATGCAGGAGCGCTTGCCACGGCGTAGCGGCAAACGCGCCGACCTGTTACTGGACAATCCGCGGTTCCGTGCCGGTTACGACTTCCTGCTGCTGCGTGAAAGCGCCGGTGAACAGACCGATGGCCTGGGCGAATGGTGGACCGACTATCAGGACGCCAACGACAGCGAACGCCGGGACATGATCCGCGACCTCAGCGGCAAGGACGACGGTACCGGTGCTCCGCGCAAACGTCGCCGTAGCGGCGGTGCCAAGCGCAAGCGCGCTGCCGGCGCACCGAGCGCTACAGGCGAGTAAGCCATGGAACGCATCTACATCGGCATGGGCAGCAATCTGGCTGACCCCGCCGAACAGTTGCGCAGCGCTGTCGCAGCGCTGGCGCAATTGCCGCAAACCGAACTGGTCGGGGTTTCCGGGTTTTATCAAAGCGACTCGCTGCTGCCCGGCCAACCGCGTTACACCAACGCGGTTGCCGCGCTCGACAGCAGCCTGGCACCGCTGGACCTGCTGGATGCGCTGCAAGCCATCGAGAACGGCCAAGGCCGTGAACGCCTTGAACGCTGGGGCCCACGTACGCTGGATCTGGACATCGTGCTGTTCGGCGATCGATTGATCGACGAACCTCGCCTCAAAGTTCCCCACTATCACCTGCAGGAACGGGCCTTTGTGCTCTATCCGTTGGCCGAGCTGGCACCAGCTGATCTGCGCTTGGCCGACGGCCGCCCCCTCACAGAATTACTCGCTGCCTGCCCGTTCGTCGGGTTGGAACGCCTCCCCCCTAATTGACAAAGAACCCTGTGGGAGCGGGCTTGCCCGCGATAGCGACTTTACATTCAACATCAATGTTGAATGATAGTCCGCCATCGCGGGCAAGCCCGCTCCCACAATGGTTCCTGTCGTATCAAAGATCTGCAGCCGCAAAAAAATCTGCTGAATCGCATCAGTAACGCCGGTAACACCCCACGCGTAACAACCCGGTAACACACGCAATTGACTTCCCGGGTTCTCCTCACGACTATAGGCGTCCCGCTGCCGCCAACGCGGCGCCAAAGGGCGCAATCCAGGCCTTACAAGCACCACGAAAGAAGGTGCGCCTGTATAAATGACGAATCACGCGCGTTACTCGCAGTAGTTTCCATAGCGCCTGTAATGAGGATTTTTTCATGCCAGCCATCACCCTGACCACGCTCCAGAGCCTCAAGCAGAAAGGTGAAAAGATCACCATGCTGACCTGCTATGACGCGACCTTCGCCCACGCCTGCAACGAGGCTGGGGTTGAAGTGCTGCTGGTGGGCGACTCACTCGGCATGGTCTTGCAAGGTCACGACAGCACCCTGCCGGTGACCACCGCCGAAATGGCCTACCACGTGGCAGCCGTCAAACGCGGCAACACCGATGCCCTGATCCTCGCCGACCTGCCCTTCATGGCCTACGCCACCCTCGAACAAACCATGACCAACAGCGCCCTGTTGATGCAGGCCGGTGCACACATGGTCAAGGTTGAAGGAGCATTGTGGCTCGCGGACTCGATCCGTCTGCTGGCCGAACGTGGCATCCCTGTGTGCGCGCACATGGGGCTGACGCCGCAATCGGTCAACATCCTGGGTGGCTATAAAGTCCAGGGCCGCAACGAGAACCAGGCGCGGCAAATGCGTGCCGACGCGATTTCCTTGGAACAGGCTGGTGCGGCCATGCTGCTGCTTGAATGCGTGCCCAGCGAACTGGCCGAAGAAATCTCCCAGGCGGTGAAGATCCCGGTGATCGGCATCGGCGCCGGCAGTGGCACCGACGGCCAGGTGCTGGTCCTGCACGACATGCTGGGCTTGTCCATTACAGGCCGCGTGCCGAAATTCGTGAAGAATTTCATGACTGGCCAAACCAGCGTCCAGGCAGCCTTGAGCGCTTACGTCACTGAAGTCAAAGCGGCGACTTTCCCTGGCATCGAACACGGATTCTCTGCATGAACACCGTAAAAACCGTACGCGAACTGCGGGCCGCCGTGGCCCGCGCCCGTAGCGAAGGCAAGCGCATCGGCTTCGTGCCGACCATGGGCAACCTGCACAGCGGGCATATCGCGCTGATTACCAAAGCCACCCAACGGGTGGATTTCGTGGTCGCGAGCATTTTCGTCAATCCGCTGCAATTTGGTGCCGGCGAAGACCTCGACAAGTACCCGCGGACCCTGGCCGCCGATCAGGAGAAACTGCTCCAGGCCGGTTGCCATCTGCTGTTCGCACCGACTGTCGAAGAAATGTACCCCGATGGCATGGCCGGTCAGACCCGCGTCAGTGTTCCGCAACTGTCCGAGGGCCTGTGCGGCGCCAGTCGTCCGGGGCATTTCGAAGGGGTGGCGACCGTAGTCAGCAAGCTATTCAATATGGTCCAGCCGGACTTGGCGATCTTCGGCCAGAAAGACTTCCAGCAACTGGCGGTGATTCGCGCCCTGGTGCATGACTTGAACATGCCGATCCAGATTATCGGTGAGCCTACCGTACGTGCAGCCGACGGTCTGGCGCTGTCGTCGCGCAATGGTTTCCTCAGCGAAGAACAGCGGGCCATCGCGCCGGTGGTCTATCGCACCCTGACCCATATTGCCGATGCAATTAAACAGGGAGAGCGGGATTACCCGACGTTGATCAACGAGCAGATCAAACAGCTTGAAGCCGCTGGCCTGCGTGCGGATTATCTGGAAATTCGCCATGCGCTGACCTTGCGTCCGGCGACGGCGGAAGATCGGGATCTGGTGATTCTGGTGGCGGCGTTCCTGGGCACGACGCGGTTGATCGACAACCTGCATCTGAACCTCGACGCACCAGCCTGAGCACCGCAAAACCAATGTGGGAGCGGGCCTGTGGCGAGGGGGCTTGCCCCCGTTTGAGTGCATAGCACTCACAAGATCTTTGGTACATCAGAGATTTTGGGGCTGCTTCGCAGCCCAACGGGGGCAAGCCCCCTCGCCACAGGCCCGCTCCCACATTAGATCTACGTCGTTTCCAGACTGTATTGCTGCCTCCAAAGCCTTCGGGCAAACTGCCCGCCGTTCGATTCCGACCTGGGGAAACACTCATGCACGCCATCATGCTCAAGGCCAAGCTGCATCGCGCCGAAGTTACCCACGCTGTACTCGATTACGAAGGCTCTTGCGCCATCGACGGTGAATGGCTGGATCTGTCCGGCATCCGTGAGTACGAACAGATCCAGATCTACAACATCGACAACGGCGAACGCTTCACCACCTACGCGATTCGTGGCGAAGAAGGTTCGCGCATGATTTCGGTCAACGGTGCCGCGGCGCACAAGGCCAAGGTCGGCGACCGAGTGATCATCTGCGCCTACGCCCACTACAGCGAAGCCGAACTGCTCAACTTCAAGCCGCGCATGCTCTACATGGCGCCGGGTAACGAGTTGAGCCACACCAGCAATGCCATTGCGGTTCAGGTCGCCTGATCGAGCCGACGCCCCTGTCAGCCTTCCGTTTGTCGGACCGCTCCCTGTTTAAATGTTAAAAAAGTACCGGGAGCAGGTCAGACAAAGTCAAGACAGATTGCAGCGCGAGGTTTACTGTATTCGCCCTGCGCCATGAAATCGTGTCGACGCAGTTGACCGGACGCCCACCCACAGCGCTCCGGGATTTATCGTGTTCAAAAGGCCGTTCAAGTAAAAAGGAAAACCGCAGCGATGGCGTATTACCGCACCCCTCACGACGTTACCGCTCTGCCCGCCTGGCAAGCGCTGAATGACCACCGCCAAGCCATGCAGGATTTCAGCATGCGCGAAGCCTTTAATGCCGATCCGCAGCGTTTTACTCAATTCACCCTCAGCAGCTGCGGCCTGTTTCTCGACTACTCGAAAAACCTGATCAACGCCGAGACCCGCAACCTGCTGGTGGGCCTGGCCAACGAAGTCGACCTCAAAGGCGCGATCAAAGCGCTGTTCAATGGCGAAATCGTCAACTCTTCCGAAGGCCGCCCCGCCCTGCACACCGCACTGCGCCGCCCGGTGGGCGACAAGCTGTCGGTCAACGGCGTCAACGTGATGCCCGACGTGCATAAAGTGCTGAACCAGATCACCGACCTCGTGGGCCGCATCCACGATGGTTTGTGGCGCGGTTACACCGAGAAGCCGATCACTGACGTGGTCAACATCGGCATCGGTGGCTCGTTCCTCGGCCCTGAACTGGTGTCCGAAGCGCTGCTGTCCTACGCCCAGAAAGGCGTGCGCTGCCATTACCTGGCGAACATCGATGGCAGTGAATTCCACGAACTGACCATGAAGCTGCGCGCCGAGACCACACTGTTCATCGTCTCGTCGAAATCCTTCAACACCCTCGAAACCCTGAAAAACGCCCAGGCCGCACGCGCCTGGTACCTGGCTCAGGGTGGTTCGGAAGCCGAGCTGTACCGTCACTTCATCGCCGTATCCAGCAACAACGCGGCAGCGGTAGCGTTCGGTATTCGCGAAGAAAACATCTTCCCGATGTGGGACTGGGTTGGCGGGCGTTACTCGCTGTGGTCGGCTATCGGTTTGCCGATTGCATTGGCCATCGGCATGTCGAACTTCAAAGAGCTGCTGTCCGGTGCCTACACCATGGACCAGCACTTCCAGAGCGCGCCATTCGAACAGAACATGCCGGTACTGCTGGCGTTGCTCGGCGTCTGGTACGGCAACTTCTGGGGCGCGCAAAGCCACGCGATCCTGCCGTACGACCACTACCTGCGCAACATCACCAAACACTTGCAACAGCTGGACATGGAATCCAACGGCAAGAGCGTACGCCAGGACGGCACGCCAGTGTCCACCGATACCGGCCCGGTGATCTGGGGCGGCGTCGGCTGCAACGGTCAGCACGCTTATCACCAGTTGCTGCACCAAGGCACCCAACTGATTCCGGCCGACTTTATCGTGCCAATCGTCAGCTTCAACCCGGTGTCCGACCACCACCAGTGGCTGTACGCCAACTGCCTGTCGCAAAGCCAGGCGCTGATGCTGGGCAAGACCCTGGGCGAGGCCGAAGCCGAACTGCGCGACAAGGGCTTGAGCGAAGAGGAAGTACAAAAAGTCGCGCCGCACAAGGTGATCCCGGGCAACCGTCCGAGCAACACCCTCGTGGTCGAACGTATCAGCCCGCGTCGTCTCGGCGCACTGGTGGCGATGTACGAACACAAAGTCTTCGTGCAAAGCGTGGTCTGGGGCATCAACGCCTTCGACCAGTGGGGCGTGGAGCTGGGCAAGGAACTGGGCAAAGGCGTCTACAACCGCCTGGTCGGCAGCGAAGAAACCCCGGCCGACGATGCCTCCACCCAAGGCTTGATCAACTACTTCCGCGGTCGTCACCGCGGGTGATTTGAGACTCTTTCCCACAGGTCATCACTGACCCTGTGGGAGCGGGCTTGCTCGCGAAAGCGGTGTATCAGTCGACACCAATGTTGAATGACACACCGCTTTCGCGAGCAAGCCCGCTCCCACATTGGTTCTATGTACACTTGAACTCAAAATTCACAGGGCGCATCTTTATTACTTGTTGCAACAAGAATAAGGAACCGTCATGTTCGATATCAGCACGTTCCCCAAAGCCGATGCCGTCCGCCGGGCTGCACAGTTAAGTCAAGACGACTACCAACGCCTGTACCGCCAATCCATCGAGCACCCCAGCACCTTCTGGGCAGAACAGGCCACACGCTTTCTCGACTGGAGCGCGCCGTGGCAAACCGTCCAGCGTTACGACCTGAAAACCGGTGAGGCGAGCTGGTTCGCTGGTGGACAGTTAAACGTCAGTTACAACTGCATCGACCGTCACCTGGAAAAACGCGGCGATCAAATCGCGATCATCTGGGAAGGCGATGACCCCGCCGAATCCGCCCAGATCACCTACAAAAAACTCCATCACAACGTCTGCCGACTGGCCAACGTGCTCAAAAGCCGTGGTGTGAAGAAAGGCGACCGCGTGTGCATCTACATGCCGATGATCCCCGAAGCCGCCTACGCCATGCTCGCTTGCGCGCGAATCGGCGCGATTCATTCGGTGGTGTTCGGCGGCTTCTCTCCGGACTCGTTGCGCGACCGGATTCTCGACGCCGATTGCCGCACCGTGATCACTGCCGACGAAGGCGTGCGCGGCGGTAAATTCGTGCCGCTCAAACAGAACGTCGACACGGCGCTGCAAAGCTGCCCCAACGTGAACACCGTGATCGTGGTCGAACGCACCCAAGGCCAGGTTAACTGGGTCGAGGATCGGGACATCTGGTACCACCAGGCTTTGCGCGACGTCAGCAACGACTGCCCGCCAGAGCCTATGGACGCCGAAGACCCGCTGTTCATCCTCTATACCTCCGGCAGCACCGGCAAACCCAAAGGCGTAATGCACACCACTGGCGGCTACTTGCTGCAAGCCGCCATGACCTTCAAGTACGTGTTCGACTATCGCGACGGTGAAATCTTTTGGTGTACCGCCGATGTCGGCTGGGTCACCGGCCATAGCTACATTGTCTACGGGCCGCTGGCTAACGGAGCGACCACGCTGATCTTCGAAGGTGTGCCGAGCTACCCCAGCACCTCGCGCTTCTGGCAGGTGATCGACAAGCACCACGTGAACATCTTCTACACCGCCCCGACTGCCCTGCGTGCACTGATGCGTGAAGGCCCCGAGCCGTTGAAGGAAACGTCCCGCGAGAGCCTGCGGTTACTCGGCACCGTCGGCGAGCCGATCAATCCGGAAGCCTGGGAGTGGTATTTCAATACAGTCGGCGAGCAGCGCTGCCCGATTGTCGATACCTGGTGGCAGACCGAAACCGGCGGCATCATGCTCAGCCCGCTGGTCAGCACCCAACGGATCAAACCCGGTTGCGCCCCCCAACCGATGTTCGGCGTGCAACCGGTATTGCTCGACGAACACGGCAAGGAAATCAAAGGCGCCGGCAGCGGCATACTGGCCATCAAGTCCAGCTGGCCGGCGCAGATCCGCAGCGTCTACGGCGACCCGAAACGGATGATCGAAACCTACTTCAAGCCCTACCCCGGCTATTACTTCACCGGCGACGGCGCACGTCGCGACGAGGACGGCGATTACTGGATCACCGGGCGCATCGACGACGTGATCAACGTCTCCGGGCACCGCATCGGCACGGCCGAAGTGGAAAGCGCCCTGGTGCTGCACGACAGCATCGCTGAGGCCGCCGTGGTCGGTTACCCCCACGACGTCAAAGGCCAGGGCATCTATGCCTTTGTCACACCCATGAATGGCACCGAACCCAACGACGAACTGAAGAAACAATTACTGGCGCATGTCAGCAAGGAAATCGGCAGCTTTGCCAAACCGGACTTGATCCAGTGGGCGCCGGCCCTGCCGAAAACCCGTTCGGGCAAGATCATGCGACGAATTCTGCGCAAGATCGCCTGCAACGAACTGGACAGCCTGGGTGACACCTCGACCCTCGCCGACCCGAGCGTGGTGCAAGGGCTGATCGATCAGCGGCTGAACCAATGAACTCGTGTTGTGCATCGGCTGAGGCCAAGGCGTAGCACTGCGAGCGAAAGAGCTTAAAAGCTTCGCGAGCAAGCCCGCTCCCACATTGGATTTTTGAACGTCATACATCCAGTGTGGGAGCGGGCTTGCCCGCGAAGACGGCCTCGCAGCCAGCACATCCCTCACATTTGCCCACAAAACTCAAAGCCCATAGCTGTTAAACTCCCGCGCCCCAATTCCCTCCTGCAAGGCGCCCAGCATGTCTTCCTTGAATCAGGCGCTGCGCGCCGCCCTCGATCATCGTCAGGACCTGCTTGCCGAGCTGCATCAGCAAGGCACCGATTGCTATCGCCTGTTCCACGGCAGCCAGGAAGGCGCCGGCGGCCTGACCATCGACCGCTACGGTCCGCAACTGTTGGTGCAGAGTTTTCATCAGGCGCTGGAGCGTGACGCTCTGCTGCAACTGCACGAGATCGTCAATCAGCAGTTGGGCCTCGACACCCTGCTGGTCTACAACGACCGTTCCCGTGGTAACTCGCGCATCGACCGCGAAGACACCGTCTACCGCGCCGACGAAGCCGCCCTGCAAGATTTGATCGGCCACGAATGGGGACTGAACTACCGGGTTCGCGGGCGCCACGCTGGCCAGGACCCGTTGCTGTTTCTCGATCTGCGCAACGCTCGCGGCTGGGTCAAGGCGCACAGCAAAAACAAAAGTGTGCTGAACCTGTTTGCCTACACCTGTGGCGTCGGCCTCAGCGCCGCGGCGGGTGGTGCGAGCGAGGTGTGTAACCTGGACTTTGCCGAAGGCAATCTGGCGGTCGGTCGTGAGAACGGTCTGCTCAACCCGCAATTGCCGACGATGGAATTCATCCAGTCCGATTATTTCCCGGCGATTCGTCAATTGGCCGGTCTGCCGATCAGCCAGCGTCGCGGCCAGAAACTGCCGAGCTATCAACGTCTGGACCCGCGTCAGTACGATTTGGTACTGCTTGATCCTCCGGCCTGGGCCAAGAGTGCTTTCGGCACGGTCGACCTGTTGCGCGACTACCAGAGCCTGCTCAAACCGGCGCTGCTGACCACCGCCGACGATGGCGTACTGATCTGCTGCAACAACCTGGCGAAGGTCAGCATGGACGATTGGCGCGAGCAGGTTTTGCGCTGCGCAGAGAAGGCTGGGCGCCCGGTGCGTGAGTGGACAGCGCTGACACCGGGCAGCGATTTCCCATCGTTGGATCAGCAGCCGCCACTGAAAACGCTGATTCTGCAGCTCTGAAAATTCGCACCGATAATCAGATAAATCCTATAAAGCCTGGTTGCTTCGGAACCGCAAACGCATGCCATACTCCAAGGCACTCCGATTCCGACAGATGAAGCCGCACATGCCCAAAGGATTGATTCGCGCTATCGGCGCCTTGTTGACTGCCCTGGCTCTTTATAGCCTGTTGGGATTTCTGATTTTGCCGGGCATCGCGTTGCGAATCGCCAACCAACAATTGGCCAACTACGCCACGACGCCCGCCACGATTCAGCGGATCGAACTCAATCCGTTCAGCCTTGAAGTCACCCTTTGGGGCCTGGTCATCGGCGAGCCGGGCAAAGAGCAAGTGGGCTTCGAACGTCTGTACGCCAACCTGCAGATCGATAGCCTCTGGACCAAGGCGCTGCACTTGTCCGATATCGAACTGGACAAACCCAAGACCGAAATCCTTTTCGGCAAAGACGGCAAACTCAACCTGCTCGGCCTGTTCAAAATCCCCGCCAGCGAACCGACCCCGGTCGATCCGGACGCCAAACCATTCCCTCTGCGCGTGGAGCGAATCAAACTGGCCGGCGGCTCCTTACATTTCGAGGATGCACGGCCCAGCGAACCCATCGAGTTCCTCTATGACAAACTCGATTTCGAACTGAAAAACCTCAGCACCCTGCCTGAAGACAGCGCCGACATGACGTTGGTCGCCATCGGCCCGGCAGGTGGACAGATCGACTGGACCGGTAATTTCAGCCTGATCCCGATCGCCTCCGAAGGTAAGCTGAAAATCACCGACGGCAAGATGAAATCCTTCTGGCCCTATGTGCGCGATGCTGTGCCACTTGCACTCGAAGATGGCGTCATCAGCCTCAGCACCGACTACAAACTCAACCTGGCCAAGGAAACCGAACTGCTGCTAAGTAACGTTGCCGTCAGTGTCGCGCCTTTCGCCATCAAGACGCCGGACGGTCGACCGATGGCGAAGCTCGAGCGGCTGGACATCAGCGAAACCACCGTAGACCTGGCCAAACAGCAAGTGGTGGTCGGCAAGATCCGTAGCAAAAAACTGGAAACCTGGGCCGCCCTCGAAGCCGACGGGCAACTCGACTGGCAAAAACTGTTCGCCAGTCAGCCGTCCAAAGCGGCCAACAAAGCCAATGCCGAGCCAGCCAGCGCGCCGGCAGTGGCCGATTCGCCGAAGCCTGAACCGACCGCGCCGAGCAAGCCTTGGCAGGTGCTGCTCAAAGACGTGCAGCTACGCGATTATCAGGTGCACCTGGCCGACCGCAAGGCACAACCGGCGGTGGCGCTGGAGCTGGGTCCGCTAAACCTGGACCTGCAAAATTTCGACAGCCTCAATGGCTCACCTTTCAACCTCAAGCTCGACTCCGGCGTGGGCAAGCAAGGCAAGATCACCGCGGACGGCGTGGTCAATCTGGCCCCGATCAGCGCCAAACTGAACGTGCAGACGAAGGACATCGACCTCCGTGTCGCCCAGTCCTACATCAACCCGTTCATTCGTCTCGAATTGCGCAGCGGAATGCTGGGCAGTGATCTGGCGGTCGACCTGAAAAGCACCGAACCGCTGGCGTTCAGCGTCACAGGCAAAGCCCAGGTCGATCAACTGCATACCCTCGACACTCTGAAAACCCGCGACTTCCTCAAGTGGCAACAGTTGGTGCTCGAAGGCCTTAACTATCAGCATGGCGACAGCCTGTCGATCGACAAGGTCAACTTGTTCCAGCCTTATGCACGCTTCATGATCAACGATGATCGCACCACCAACGTCGATGACCTGTTGATCCCGCAACCGGCCGACGCCGGCGCCACAACCACCGCTGCGGCCAAACCGGCAGCCGGAAAAGAAAAACCGCTGGGCATCCACATTGGCGGCATTGCCATCAATGACGGTTCGGCAAACTTCGCCGACTTCAGCCTGACCCCGAACTTCGCCACCGCCGTTCAACAGCTCAACGGGAAGATTGGCACCATCGACAGCCGCCAGGCAAAACCGGCCAGCGTCGACGTCAAGGGCAAGGTCGACCGCTATGCACCGGTGACCATCAAGGGTTCGGTCAATCCGTTCGACCCGATGGCCAGCCTGGACATCGCCACCAGTTTCAAACGGGTGGAATTGACCACTTTGACGCCCTACTCCGGCAAGTTCGCCGGTTACCGTATCCGCAAGGGCCGGCTCAATCTCGACCTGCATTACAAGATCACCAACGGCCAGCTCCTGGCCGAAAACAAAGTGGTGGTCGAGCAGTTGCAACTGGGTGAAAAGGTCGACAGCCCGGACGCGGTGAGCCTGCCACTGAAACTGGCGATTGCCTTGCTCAAGGATGTCGACGGCAAGATTTCCATCGAACTGCCGGTGAGCGGCGACCTGAACAACCCTCAGTTCAGTGTCATGCCTATTATCTGGCAGACCCTGCGCAACCTGATCGTGAAAGCCGCCGCAGCGCCATTCAAAATGATTGGCGGGCTGGTCAGCGGCGGTGGTTCGGAAGACTTGGGCAGCGTGGCATTTGCACCGGGTTCCAGTGACTTGAGCAAAGACGCCGAAGCGGCGCTGGTCAAACTGTCCCAAGCGCTCAAGGAGCGTCCGGCCCTGCGCCTGGAAATCGAAGGCACCGCCGCCAAGAGCAGCGACGGCCCGCTGATTGCCGAGCAACGCCTGGAGCGGGAATACCAGTACAACTACTACAAAATGCTCCAGCGTCGCGGTGACAAAGTACCGGCCCAAGCCTCGTTGCTGGACGTACCGGACAACGAGAAAGGCCCGCTGCTTGAAGGGATCTACCGCACACGCCTCAAGACCCAGCCGCCCGCCGAATGGAAGGATCTGGGCAAGGAAGAACGCAGCAAAAAAATGCGGGAAGACGTGATCGCGTTCTGGAGTTCCAGCGAGGTGCTGTTGCGTCAACTGGGGCAAGAACGGGCCAGCAGCATCAAGGATTATCTGGTGGACAAGGGGCAATTGGCCGATGACCGCGTGTACTTCATCGATGCCAGCCTCGGCGAGGCAGAAAGCGATGGCCGCGTTATCACGCCCATGCATCTGGATGCCGAATGATGGGCGCACATTGGCTTCTGAGCCTGTCTCTGTTGCTGGTTGCCGGCCAGGCAGCGGCGGCCGATACCTTGCGTTGCGGCAGTCAATTGATCAGCGTCGGGGACAGGTCCAGCGAAGTGCTGCAAAAATGCGGAGAGCCCGTTGCCCGCGACTTGCTGGGCTACAAGCGCAGCGCCAATCGACGGGAAGAATTTCAAGTCGAGGAATGGACCTACGGGCCCAACAGCGGGATGTACCAGTACCTGCGCTTTGAAGGAAACAGGTTGGTTCGAATCACCAGCAAGCGTGGTAATTGAATCCACCACAAACCAATGTGGGAGCGGGCTTGTGTGGCGAGGGGGCTTGCCCCCGTTGGGGTGCGGAGCGCCCCTGAAACCGGGCTCCGCGATCTTGAATGGGAATGCGGTGACCGGTTTACGATTGCTTCGCAATCGAACGGGGGCAATACCCCTCGCCACACAAGCCCGCTCCCACAGTTGTTTTACGTAGTCCGCAATAGAACAGGCCCCGACACGAATGCCGGGGCCTGTAATGGCCACGTCCTTGTAGCCTTCGCATGAACTCTCAAGTAGCGGCAGACGTATGACTCGGCCCGTCTACCGCACCTTCTCCCGGTCCAGGCGAGAAGCCTTGTCTTACTCGGATTTCAGGCCGTCAGCGGACACCGCTTTGACGCCTTTGATTTTCTTGGCGATAGCCACGGCGGTTGTTTTCTGAGCATCTGTCAGAACGGTCATGGAAGACAGGGAAACAACGCCTTTGTTGGTTTCGACTTTGATGTCGGTGCCTGGGATGCCTTTTTCGGTGACCAGGTCTGCTTTGACTTTGGTTGTGATCCAGGTATCGGAAACATCCTCTTTCGCTTCAGTGACTTCACCGGCGGCCAGCATCATGGGTGCCTGAGTCGCCTGGGTGGTCTGTGCGAATGCAGCGTTGGCCATGGTCAGGGTCAACGCGGTAGCAGTAGCGGCAGCGATAGCGAACTTCTTCATACGAGTAACTCCTGTATTTCTGGAAAGTCTGCTGCGTGTCTTGTCAGCAGGGTTACAGGAGATAGTGCGAACGCTGTGCCAACTGTCAGATAAAAAATAAATAGTTATAAATCAATAAGTTAGATAAAAAGACAATTTCCGAAATCATGCAAAATGCATGACTGATAAATTATCTACATGCAACTTGCGGGTTTTAACGCAGGCCTAAGGCCATGAATTGTCGGGGGTTTCTTGATAATTCGAACAACAGGGGAAAAGACGAACAAAAAAATGCCCCGCGTCGTGAGAAGCAGGGCATTGGCAGGATGACAATGGATCAGCCAGCAGCGGCAGCACCCGTGCAGCCTTTAGGAGCATATTCCTGTTCAGCCGTGGTGGCGCACGTCCAACCACCAGCGAGTGTGCGTGTTAGCGTAATGGTTTTGCTGAGTACCGGTCCTGGAGCATTGAGGATCGTGCAACCGATAGTACCTGCGCCGTCAGCGGCGGTACCCGATGCTGTAATTGTGCAATTACCTGTGGTCGCCGTACCGCCGATCAGAGCGAGGGTCGGATTAGTACCTTGGTTGATAATGTCTTCGAAAGGCACTTTCAGTGCCGAGATTTCTGCAAGAGCAGCGGTCACTTTCGCCCGCGCCTGGTACTTCGAATATTGCGGCAACGCAAACGTCGCCAGAATCCCGATGATCGCCACCACGATCAGCAGCTCGATCAGAGTAAAACCTTTTTGATTTTTCATAGACAGGCTCCATGCATGAGTCGAAATCTCATGATCTGAACAAGGCACAGCACAGGTCATGCCAAGTTGCGTGCGCCCCTGCCTGCTGGGCGCGAGATCGCGGCAAAGACCTTTCCTACTCCAAGGATCCGCACTATCTGACACTTTTTGTCACCTCACCCCGGCTGGTTTGGTTCCACTGCTTGACTAGGCTATAAGTCATTCACTGTCTGCGTCCGGTATCCCAATGAATGACATCGCCCTTAGCGGTCTGGCCAAGCAATTGGTACTGGCCGAACTGATCACTGACCAAAGTGCGCAACAGGCGTATCAACAAGCCCAACGCAATCGAATTTCGCTGGTCAGCTATCTGGTGCAAAACAAACTGCTGAAAAGCTGGCAGGTCGCCGAGGTGGCCTCGGAGCATTTCGGCATGGCCCTGCTGGACCTCAACTGCCTGGACAAGGACACTCAACCCCGAGGGCTGGTCAGTGAGAAGCTGATCCGCCAGCACCACGCCCTGCCCCTCTGGCGGCGTGGTAACAAGCTGTTCGTGGGGATTTCCGATCCGACCAATCACCAGGCCATCAACGACATCCAGTTCAGCACCGGGCTGAGCACCGAAGCCATTCTGGTGGAGGAAGACAAGCTCAGCGACGCCATCGAAAAATTCTTCGACAACCACTCCACCGGCCTGGAAGACATGGCCGATGTCGACCTCGACGGGGTGGACATCGAGTCGGTCGATGACCAGAAACAGGACTCTATTGTAGGGCAAGATGCCGATGATGCGCCGGTGGTGCGCTTCGTCCACAAGATGTTGCTCGACGCGATCAAGAGCGGTTCTTCCGACCTGCATTTCGAGCCCTATGAAAAAATCTACCGCGTGCGCATGCGCACCGATGGCATGCTGCGGGAGGTCGCCAGGCCGCCGACGCAACTGGCCAACCGCATTGCCTCGCGGCTGAAGGTCATGGCCAGTCTCGACATCTCCGAGCGGCGCAAACCCCAGGACGGGCGAATCAAGATGCGGCTGTCCAAAAGCAAGTCCATCGACTTCCGGGTCAACACACTGCCGACCTTGTGGGGCGAGAAAGTGGTAATCCGGATCCTCGACCCGTCCAGTGCCCAAATGGGCATCGATGCCCTCGGCTACGAGCCCGACCAGAAAGCCCTGTACATGGCCGCGCTCAAGCAGCCACAGGGAATGATCCTGGTGACCGGCCCCACAGGCTCGGGCAAGACCGTGTCGCTCTATACCGGGCTGAACATCCTCAACACCGTCGACATCAATATTTCCACTGCCGAAGACCCGGTAGAAATCAACATCGAAGGCATCAACCAGGTCAACGTCAATCCCAGGCAGGGACTGGATTTCGCCCAGGCGCTGCGCTCGTTTCTGCGTCAGGACCCGGACGTGATCATGGTCGGCGAAATCCGCGACCTCGAAACCGCTGAAATCGCCATCAAGGCTGCCCAGACCGGGCACATGGTGCTTTCCACTCTGCACACCAACAGCGCCGCGCAAACCCTGACCCGCCTGCACAACATGGGAATTCAGGGGTTCAACATCGCGACCTCGGTCAGCCTGATCATCGCCCAGCGCCTGGCGCGCAAATTGTGCAGTCATTGCAAAAAACCCATCGAGATTCCCCGCGAGGCGTTGCTCAAAGAAGGCTTTCCCGAGGAACGCATCGGCTCATTCACGATCTATGAACCGGTCGGTTGCGATCAGTGCAACAGCGGTTACAAAGGGCGGGTAGGGATTTATGAAGTGGTAAAGAACACCCCAGAACTGCAACGGCTGATCATGGCCGAAGGCAATTCACTGGAAATCGACATCCAGATGCGTAAGGACGGCTTCAACGACCTGCGTACTTCGGGCCTGCTCAAGGCCATGCAAGGCATCACCAGCCTTGAAGAAATCAACCGGGTCACCAAGGACTGAACATGGCGGTCAAAACAGCGAAAATCAGCGTATATGCCTGGGAAGGCACAGACAAAAAAGGCACAAAAATGACCGGCGAATTGACCGGCCAGAATCCCGCGCTGATCAAGGCCCAGTTACGCAAGCAAGGGATCAACCCGGGCAAGGTGCGGAAAAAAACCGCGTCCATTTTCAGTGCCGGCAAACGCATCAAGGCCCTGGACATTGCCCTGTTTACCCGGCAGATGGCGACCATGATGAAAGCCGGCGTACCGTTGCTGCAATCGTTCGACATTATCGGCGAGGGCTTCGATAACCCGAACATGCGCAAACTGGTGGACGAGGTAAAACAGGAAGTCGCGGCCGGTAACAGCTTCGCCGCGGCCCTGCGCAAAAAGCCCCAGTATTTCGATGAGCTGTACTGCAATCTGGTGGATGCCGGCGAGCAGGCCGGTGCTCTGGATACCCTGCTGGAACGGGTGGCGACCTACAAGGAAAAGAGCGAAAGCCTCAAGGCCAAGATCAAGAAAGCCATGACCTACCCGCTGGCGGTGGTGTTCGTCGCGATCATTGTGACCGGGATTCTGCTGGTCAAGGTTGTGCCGCAGTTCGAGTCGGTGTTCTCGGGGTTCGGCGCCGAACTGCCAGCGTTCACCGTGATGGTCATCGGCTTATCAGAGTTCCTGCAGGCCTGGTGGTGGATGGTGCTCGGCATGTTGGGTGCGCTGATTTTCGGCGTCCACCATGCCTTTAAAAAGTCCCCGGGCTTTCGGGACCGAATGGACACCTGGCTGCTGAAACTGCCGTTGGTTGGCGCGCTCATGTACAAGTCCGCCGTGGCCCGTTACGCCCGCACCTTGTCGACGACGTTCGCCGCCGGCGTGCCACTGGTCGAAGCCCTGGATTCAGTGGCAGGCGCAACCGGCAACATCGTGTTCAAGCGAGCGGTATTACGCATCAGGCAGGATGTTTCCACCGGCATGCAGCTGAATTTTGCGATGCGCACCTCCGGTATATTTCCGAACATGGCGATCCAGATGACGGCCATTGGCGAAGAGTCTGGCGCACTGGATGACATGCTCGACAAGGTCGCGAGCTTCTATGAGGACGAGGTGGATAACATGGTCGATAACCTGACCAGTCTGATGGAGCCTTTCATCATGGTGGTGCTGGGGGTTATCGTCGGCGGCCTGGTGGTTGCAATGTACCTGCCCATCTTCCAACTTGGCTCAGCGATCTGATATGTCCTTGAACGAATTTCTGAGTCACAACTCACTGGCCTTCGTGATCACCACATGGGTGATCGGTTTGCTGATCGGCAGTTTTCTCAACGTGGTGGTCTGGCGCCTGCCGAAAATGCTTGAGCGTGAATGGCGCTTGCAAGCCCATGACGTCCTGGATTTGCCACCCGAAGCCCCCGGCCCGGCTTACAACCTGATATTGCCTCACTCCGAGTGCCCCGACTGTGGCCATCGGATTCGAGCGTGGGAAAACATTCCCGTGCTCAGTTATCTGTTTTTACGCGGGCGATGCTCGAACTGCGCGACGCCGATCAGCAAACGTTACCCGCTGACCGAACTGGCCTGCGGCGTGCTGTCAGCGTTCGTCGCCTGGCATTTCGGTTTCGGCTGGCAGGCCTGCATGGTGCTGGTCCTGAGCTGGGGCCTGTTGGCGATGAGCCTGATCGACGCCGAACACCAGCTGTTGCCGGATGTGCTGGTGCTGCCGTTGATATGGCTGGGATTGATCGTCAACAGTTTCGGGCTCTTCGTGTCACTGCATGACGCGCTCTGGGGTGCGGTGGCCGGCTACATGGCGTTGTGGACGGTGTTCTGGCTATTCAAGCTGATCACCGGCAAGGACGGCATCGGCTACGGTGACTTCAAGCTCTTGGCGATGCTCGGCGCCTGGGGCGGCTGGCAGACCCTGCCACTGACCATCCTGCTGTCATCGCTGCTGGGCGCCATCATCGGGGTGATTTTGCTGCGCCTGCGGGATGCGCAAACCTCGACTCCGCTGCCCTTTGGCCCCTATCTGGCGATTGCCGGCTGGATTGCCTTGCTCTGGGGTGGTCAAATAACCGGCTTCTATTGGCAGTTTGTCGGTTTGAAATGAATACCCCTGTGGAAAAACCCTGGATTCTCGGCCTGACCGGCGGCATCGGCAGCGGCAAAAGCGCGGCCGCCCAGCACTTCATCGATCTGGGCGTGCACGTGGTGGACGCCGATCATGCGGCTCGCTGGGTGGTAGAACCCGGTCGCCCGGCACTGGCGAAGATCGCCGAGCACTTTGGCCCCGGCGTGCTGCAAGCCGACGGCCAACTGGATCGCGCGGCGCTGCGCAAGCTGATCTTCGAAGTGCCGGATGAACGCCGCTGGCTCGAAGCGCTGCTGCATCCGCTGATCGCCGAAGAAATCACCCACCATCTGGCCAAGGCACAATCGCCTTACGCGATTCTGGTTTCGCCGCTGCTGATCGAGTCCGGGCAGTACGCCATGACCCAACGGGTTTTGGTGATCGATGCCCCGGAACAGTTACAGATCGAACGCACCCTGCAGCGTGACCAGACCAGCGAACAGCAGGTCCAGGCGATCCTCAAGGCCCAGTCCAGCCGACAGGACCGCGTGAGCCATGCCGACGATGTGGTGGTCAACGACCGCGACCTCGCCTGGCTGCACAGCGAGGTCGAACGCCTGCATCACTTTTACCTTACTTTGCGTGGAGGCCAGTCATGAGCCAAACCCCAACCGTCGATTGCCCAACCTGCGGCGCCCCTGTCGAATGGAGCCCCGAAAGCAAGTTCCGGCCATTCTGTTCGGACCGTTGCAAACTGATCGACCTGGGCGCCTGGGCGTCGGAAGAACACAAGATCCCGGTGCCTCCCGATGCCGAGGACGAGATGTTCAGCGGCGACTTCGACCCGCGCCACTGATCCCGCCCCTCAGGGCCGCATAAAGCCATAGTCCTGGCCCTCGTCGAGGTTCTCGGCGAGAAACCGCAACTCATCGGCCAGGTCTTCCATATTGCGTACCGCCTTGCTCTGCTGCACCACCGCACTGAGCAAGGCGCGCAGGCTCAATCCCGGATCGAAGCCCACCTCTTGCGCCACATCCAGACTCTGACGCAACTCCTGCCGGGCCCACTCATACACACTCATGCCATTGCTCCTGAAGGTTTTCCAGAGCATGGATTCGGCAACGCTTTTTGGATTTGATGTGGATCAAGATTTGGGATCGTCGTCCTTCCAGGGCGCTGAAAGGTAGCGCGTGCGATTGAACGTCTCCAGCCATTCGGGACAGAACACCACCAATGCGCTGACCACCATGCCGTTGATAAACGCTTCCGGGAAAATCAGTAGCCACAGGTAGCCGACAAAATCTGTCAGCCAGTACGGCATGGCGAAACGTTCGTCATACCACAGCAGCGTGAGCGCCAGAGTCAGGCACAACAGGGCCGACAACGCAGCGGCAAAAAAACCCGAACAGAAGATGTACACAAAGGGGTTACGCGGCTGCGCGCGTTCGACCAGGATGGCGCAGCACTCGGTGACCAGCACCGGCAGCAGAATCAGCAGCGCGCCATTGACCCCCATGGC
The DNA here is from genome assembly GCF_050280605.1 of Pseudomonas sp. NPDC089918. NCBI lineage: Bacteria > Pseudomonadati > Pseudomonadota > Gammaproteobacteria > Pseudomonadales > Pseudomonadaceae > Pseudomonas > Pseudomonas sp. NPDC089918. Next base: position 42,321 of record NZ_JBNNVP010000042.1, read on the forward strand.
CGCCATGTCCTGCCGCCCCAGCAGGACCAATCCCGCTTGCGCGACCAACCCGCCGACAATCGCCAACGGCCAATCCAGCAGTAACGTCACCGCCGTCATGCCGATGAAGTGATAGGACACGCCGGTATCAAAGTCTCGTCGCACCAGCCAGAGCATGAACAGCGCGAACACCGTGCCGAACAATAGATGCTGGCGGCGACTGTCGCTGAACAGTTCGACCCAGGGTGCTCGCGCAATGGCCCAGATCAGCACCGGTGCATAGATCAACCACCCCACCGTCAGGGTTTCGGAGGACAGTAACTCGGCACCGATCATGGCTGGGCACACTCCCTTGTCTTGCCGAAAGAGAACAGGCCCTCAGTCTACCGCCCTTCGACTTTGCTCTGGAGGGGTGTTTTAGGATTGGGGGGCGTATCCGTTTCTGCGGTAATGGCGGCTCTTTTCTGATCGTGTACATATCCGTTGCTGCGGTAATGGCTGCTTATGGTCGCCATTACCGCAGAAACGGATATGTACCCGATAAAAAAGAACCAGCGATTGTTACGTTTCCTGTAAAGCTGAATCAGACCCAGCCCCCTTTATCACCCACGGACAAAGCCTAGAATTGAGCCATCGGAATCAACACGGAGTAAGGAAAAATGAAAACCTTGATCAGCCTGTTTTTGACCCTCGCCGCCACCTCGGCCCTGGCCGCCGGCAACGAGCCAGCCGCCACCTCGTACAACCCGGTGCAGCCGTTGGACATCGCCAAGGTGGTTTCAGTGACGAATACTGCAACCGCCTGCGGGGTTGTGCCTGCGACCATGGAGTACGTCGATCATCAGGGCCAGGCCCATCGCGTGACGTACGAAGTCATGGGTGACTGCACCACAGATCTGTGACCGCGGGCTCATAACAGCTTCCACGTGTAGCTGAGGATCAGGCGGTTTTCGTCGATATCACTGCGGTAGTTGGAACGCGCCATCACATTGCGAACACGGATGCCGAGGCCTTTGAGGCTGCCACTCTGCAGCACATAACCGATGTCCAGATCGCGCTCGCGGTCCTTGCCTTCAAAGCCCTTGCCGGTGTCGACGTTATTGCCGGTGATGTAACGCACGGTGCTGGTCAGCCCGGGCAAGCCGAGGGCCGCGAAGTCGTAGTCGTAACGCGCTTGCCAGGAGCGTTCATCGGTGTAGGCGAACTCGTAGGTCGGTACCTCGTTGCCCAGCGGTGAAATGTTGGCAAACACCCGCGGGAAGGCGCTGTCGCCGAACATGCCCTGATAGCCGACATAAAACGTGTGGCCGCCGCGCTTGGCCGACAGCAAGGAGAAGAACGCCTGGTTGTCGATATTGCCCAGCAACTTTTTGCCGTCTTCACGCGAATCGTAATAGCCAAGGTTGGCGCCCAGGGTCCAGCCTCCCAACGGCTCGCTGTGCTTGAAGCCGAGAAAGCGCTGGTTGTAGATATCTTCCAGTTGCCCGAACCAGGCACTGACCGAACTGCGCTTGTCATTGAAGGCGTAGTCGGCGCCAGCAAAGTTGAAACCATCGCTGCTGACCTGACGCTGCGGAACATGACCGAGCATGGCTTGCATCTTTTCGTCGCCGGCCTCGTTGCGCAGGCTGGTTGAATTCAAGTGGCCGCCTTGCAAGGTCAGACCATCGATTTCATTGGAGCTGATGCTTGCGCCCTGATAGCTGGGCGGCAGCAGCCGGATATCGCTGAAGGCCAGCACCGGCACGTTGGGTTGCAACTCACCCACTTTCAGCTCGGTCTTGGAGTAACGCATCTTCAGCGCACCTTCCAGACGGCTGTAATCATCTGCCGCGCGACCATCATCGTGCACCGGCAGCAAACCGGTATTGACCCGGTCCGGGCTGCTATCGAGTTTGAGGCCGAGCAGGCCGATGACATCCACACCAAAACCGACCGGGCCCTGGGTATAACCGGATTTGACATTGAGGATGAAGCCCTGCGCCCACTCTTCGGCCTTCGACTGTTGATTGGCCCCAACGATGTCGGAAAAGTCCCGGCTGAAGTAATAGTTACGCGCCTGCAAGGTGGCCGTGGTGTCTTCGATAAAGCCCCCCTCGGCGGCCATTACGCCACTGGAAAAACCCGAGACGACCGCCAGGGACAACACTGAACCGGTTGCTGGAAAGATCTGTTTCATCGCTGTTCTCTTATTGTTATTGATCGACAGGTTGAAGTGCTCCACCCGTGGCGGATTCGCCGCGAGGGATGGTGAAAACGGATAAGGATCGGGTTTCGATTAACTACTCGATCAGCGCGCCACCTCCTGCGCAGGGGCCGCTTGAGTCGCCGGCGCGGGACGCCGGGCACTCAACAGCACGTGCGTGACCATGCCGAAAATCAGCCCCCAAAAAGCGGCGGACAAACCAAACAACGACATGCCCGAAGCGGTGGTGAGAAAGGTCACCAGCGCGGCTTCGCGATCACTCGGCACGGCCATTGCGCCGGCCAGCGCCCCGGCTATCGCGGCGAACAGCGCCAGCCCGGCCAGGGCCGCGATCAGTTCCTTGGGGAACGCCGAAAACAACGAAACCAGCGTGGCACCGAAGATCCCCAGCACCAGGTAACACAGCCCGCCCACGACCCCGGCCACATAGCGTTTTCGCGGATCTTCATGGGCCTCGCGACCGGTACAAATGGCCGCGGTAATCGCCGCCAGATTCAACCCGTGACAACCGAACGGCGCCAACAGCGCAGTGCCCAACGCGCTGCTGGCGATGATCGGGCCGGCTGGCGTTGGGTAGCCGCTGGCACGCAGCACCGCCATGCCGGGAACAAACTGGCCGGTCAGCGCCACCATCACCAGCGGCAAGGCGACATTCAGGGTCGCACTCAGGCTGAACGCGGGGGTGATCCATACCGGTGTGGCCAAGCCGATCACCAGTGCTTCGCGGTGCAAATCACCGGCGAGAAACGCAATCGAACAACCCACCAGCAGCACCATCAACACCGCATAGCGCGGCATCACCCGCTTGCAGATCAGGTACGTGGCAAACATCGCCAGCACCAGCAGCGGCTTGCCTTGCAACGAGACGAACAACCCGGTGCCGAAGCTGAACAGAATCCCCGCCAGCATCGCCGCCGCAATCGCCGCGGGCAGTTTGCCGATGATCCGGTCAAACGCCCCCGACACGCCGACCAGGAAAATGATCAGGCTGCTGACCAGGTAAGCGCCCACCGCCTCCGGCATGGAGATTCCCGGCAACAGTGCCACCAGCAACGCCGAGCCCGGTGCCGACCACGCGATGATCACCGGGACGCGGTAACGCAGGCTCAAACCGATGCCGAGCACGGCGCTGCCGATGGAAATCGCCCAGACCCAGGACGACAACATTTCCCGCGAGAGGTGTGCGGTCTCGGCGGCCTGAAAGATGATCACCAAGGGGCCTGCGTAGGAAATCACCGTGGCGATAAATCCGGCGACGGCAGCAGACAGGGAAAAGTCCTGAAATAACGCTTTCATGAAACCTCGCCGCAAGACTCGTCAGGCGATCCGTGGCACAGGCCCGGTCGCTCTTGTTCGGAAAAATGTGTGGGGGACCCAGGCCGGCGACACGGCATGACGCCGTGCCGCCACTACCGGGTTCAGGCACTGGTCGGCGCAAGCGTCTGGGTGGCACCTTTGGCGCTGCGTTGGCTGCTGATGGCGAACACGGTCATGGCGAGAGCGGCCACCGCACCGGGCAAGGCAAACGCCATGAAGTTCAGTTGCAGCGGCAGGCTGATCCCCAGCAAGGCACCGCCCAGCAGTGGGCCGACGATCGCGCCGTTGCGGCCGATGCCTGACGCCCAGCCCAAACCGGTGGAGCGAATGGTCATGGAGTAGAACTGCGCGGCGCAGGCGTACAGCAGAATCTGTGAGCCGATGGTGGTGGCGCCGGCAAGGGCGATCAGCAGGTACAACACCGGCATCGGACTGTTGAAGCCCAGCAAGGTGATCGATACCGCAGCCACAACGAAGAACACCGCCAACACACGCGGCAGATTGAGCTTGTCGCCGAGTACGCCACCGCCGACCGCGCCGAAAATGGCACCGAAGTTGAGTACCAACAGGAACGACAGACTCGAGCCCAGGCTGTAACCGGCGTTGGCCATCAGTTTCGGCAGCCAGGAACTCAAGGCGTAGACCATCAGCAAGCAGCAGAAAAACGCCAGCCACAGCATCAGCGTGCGCAACGCACGGCCCTCGCGGAACAGTTGCAACACCGGGGTGCCAGTGCCCTTCACTTCGCTCATGTGCAACTGATCGCTGGCGAGTGCAACGTAAGCCGGGTCAACCCGCTCCAGAACGTTGCGCGCCTCTTGATTGCGCCCCTGACGCAGCATGAAACCCACCGATTCAGGCAGGAAGTACATGATCAACGGCAACAACAGCAACGGCAGCACCGCCACGTAAAACACCGACTGCCAGCCGAAACTGGGGATCAGCACGATGCCGAGCCCCGCCGAGAGCATGCCGCCCACCGAGTAACCGCTGAACATGATCGCCACCAGCGTGCTGCGGATTTTCTTCGGCGCGTACTCGTTCATCAGCGCCACGACATTGGGCATCACCCCGCCAATGCCCAGCCCGGCAATGAACCGGCAGAGGCCAAACTCGGTAGGGTTACGAGCAAAACCATTGAGCACGGTAAAACCGCTGAAGAGCATCACGCACAGGGTGATGGCTTTCTTGCGGCCAATCTTGTCCGACAGCGGGCCGAAAAACAGCGCCCCGAACATCATCCCGAACAGTGCATAACTTCCCAGTGCGCCAGCTTGCAAGGGACTGAGCCCCCACTCTTTCATCAGCATCGGCAACACCACGCCGTAGATCACCAAATCGTATCCGTCGAAGATGATGATCAGGGCGCACCAGAACAGCACCATCCAGTGAAAGCGGTTGAATCGAGCGTTGTCGATAACCTCATGTACGTCGATCTTGCGCATGGCATCTATCTCTTGTTGTTTTTTTTTTAAGAGTCGGTAACGCGGCTAACGTCCGTACAGCCGAGGGTAGAGACGCCGGGCACGGGGCAATAGCCGCTTTGCGCAGATCGCTATCCGTTTTGTGCAATGCCCTGAATCGGGCGTGGGATGAGGAATGCTGCGGGCATGCCACCCCTGCAGACGGGTCGGGCAATACGCGTATCGAACCTGATGGGACCTGGCGTGTTCCAGGAACCTGTGGCAACCCTGTAGAGGGTTGATTCATGGACTAGACTCACGCGGTTGGTGATGGAGTTGAACGTCAAGAGCAGAGGGCCGTCCACGACTGACGCCAGGTTTGCTCGAAGCAATGCGCGATCTGCAAGCTGATAGCTGCACCTGCAGGGTCCATCTATCGGCAGTCAGCGACTGGCATAGGTGAGGCTTGGGTCATGGCAAAGGACAAGAAGAAAACCCCTGTTAAAAGCAACTCCGCTGAACCCTTGAAACTGAAGAACAAAGACTATCTTGAGCAGTTACGCCGACTGCATGTCGAACTGGTCAAGTTGCAGGAATGGGTGAAACAAAAGGGCATCAAGATCTGTATCGTCTTCGAAGGGCGGGATGGCGCCGGCAAGGGTGGGACGATCAAGGCGCTCACTGAGAGGGTGAGCCCGCGTGTCTTTCGGGTGGTGGCGCTACCTGCACCGACCGATCGCGAGAAGAGCCAGATGTATATACAGCGCTACCTGGCGCACATGCCCGCGGCTGGCGAAGTGGTGATCTTCGATCGCAGTTGGTACAACCGCGCAGGGGTCGAGCGCGTGATGGGATTTTGTACCGATGAGCAGGTGACCCGTTTCCTGGCCCTGGCCCCCCTCATGGAACGCATGATGGTCGACTCGGGCGTCATGCTGTTCAAGTATTGGCTGGAAGTCAGCGAAGAGGAGCAGACTCGCCGGCTCGAGGCGCGGATCAAGGATGGCCGCAAAACCTGGAAACTGACGCCCATGGATCTCAAGTCATACAGCCGCTGGTATGACTACTCGCGCGCACGTGACGACATGTTCAAGTCGACCGACACCGATCATGCTCCGTGGCTTGTGGCCAACTCGAACGACAAGAAGCGGGCCCGCCTCAACATCATCTCTGATTTGCTCAGCCGTATTCCGTACAAGAATGTACCGCGCGAGAAGGTGGTTTTGCCCAAACGGCAGAAATCAGGCGGCTATCGTGAACCGGATTATCCGTTGCGGCGAATTCCGGAAAAGTTCTGACCGGCACGTTCAAGCGGATCTGCGCTGTACACCAAAGGGCCACAGTCCTATGAGCCATTCGGATGCTTCGCCTCCCGTCCCGGAACCGGGCCGCATTGCCCATCGCAACACCGGCGGCGACACCGGTTGGAGTCGTTGGCTGCCCGGACTACGCACGCTGCGCGGTTACAAAATAACCTGGTTGCGGCACGACCTCGTGGCCGGACTGGTGCTGACCACGATGTTGGTGCCTGTCGGCATCGCCTACGCGGTGGCATCGGGCGTACCCGGCATCTATGGCCTTTACGCGACCATCGTTCCGCTGCTCGCTTATGCGCTGTTCGGACCCAGCCGGATTCTGGTGCTGGGGCCGGATTCCTCGCTGGCTGCCGTCATTCTCGCCGTCGTCCTGCCACTGTCCGGCGGTGATCCGCATCGTGCCATCGCCCTTGCGAGCATGATGGCGATCGTATCGGGGGTGGTGTGCATCCTGGCCGGCATAGCGCGCTTGGGCTTTGTCACGGAGCTTCTTTCCAAACCGATCCGCTACGGGTACATGAACGGGATCGCGCTGACGGTATTGATCAGCCAACTGCCCAAGTTTTTCGGTTTTTCGATTGAATCCGACGGCCCGCTGAGAAACCTGTGGGCGATCGCTACAGCTGTAATGGAGGGGAAAACCAACTGGACCGCCTTCATGGTCGGCGCAGCCACCTTGGCCGTGATTCTGCTGCTCAAGGGCAACAAACGCGTGCCGGGCATTCTGATCGCCGTGGCAGGGGCGACCGTCGCCGTGGGTGTGCTGGACCTTGCAGCGCGTGCGGGAGTGTCAGTCCTCGGCTCTCTTCCGCAAGGCTTGCCTGCGTTCGCCATCCCCTGGATCACTAGCGCCGATATCGTCCCCGTCCTGATCGGCGGCTGCGCCGTTGCCCTGGTTTCGTTCGCCGATACCAGCGTGCTCTCACGTGTCTATGCGGCGCGGACCCGCACCTATGTGGACCCGAACCAGGAAATGGTGGGTCTCGGCGTCGCCAACCTGGCCGCCGGATTTTTTCAGGGTTTTGCGATCAGCAGCAGTTCGTCACGTACGCCCGTGGCCGAGGCTGCAGGCGCCAAAACCCAGTTGACCGGAGTCATCGGCGCGCTTGCTGTTGCCTTACTGCTGGTGGTGGCACCAGACTTGTTGAAGGATTTACCTACCAGCGCACTGGCGGCGGTGGTGATCGCCTCCGCCATCGGCCTGATTGAGGTCACCGACCTGCGACGCATTTATCGAATCCAGCGTTGGGAGTTCTGGCTGTCAATCGTCTGCACCATCGGCGTGGCCGTGCTGGGTGCGATCGAGGGGATCGGCCTGGCCATCGTGATCGCCGTCATCGAATTTCTGTGGGATGGCTGGCGTCCTTACTCTGCCGTCCTGGGACGCGCGGACGGCGTGAAGGGTTATCACGACATCAAGCGCTATCCCGACGCGCGCCTTGTACCCGGCCTGGTCCTGTTTCGCTGGGATGCGCCGTTGTTTTTCGCCAACGCCGAGTTGTTCCATGACCGAGTGCTGGACGCCGTGGCTGCATCGCCTACGCCAGTGCGCTGGCTGGTTGTTGCGGCGGAACCCGTCACCAGCGTGGACGTGACCTCTGCCGACATGTTGGCGGAACTGGACGAAACGTTGCACGCGGCGGGTATCAAGTTGTGTGTGGCCGAGATGAAGGACCCGGTCAAGGACAAGCTGAAGCGATTCGGGCTTTTTGCGCGGCTTGGCGAAACAGCGTTCTTTCCAACAATAGGCTCTGCAGTCGACAGCTATCTCGCGATACATCCGGTGGATTGGATGGGTCGGGAGGACAAGAGTCGCTGAGCGGCATGTTCACCGGCTCACTTGCGACCAGGGCTGGACTTACCAAATGCAGGCCCTTGCCACTCTCTACAGGAGGTAATCCATGGTTCCCATACCCATGCTCGAAAAGGTTTTTTCCCGAGACCTGCTCGATGTGCTGATTCGTGCCGGAGTGATTGCCGTTCTGGTGATGTTCTGCTTTCAGATATTCAGCCCGTTCCTCGATCTGATGCTGTGGTCGGTGATCCTGGCAATCACCCTCTACCCCTTGCAAGTCAGGTTCAAAAGCAAGATGGGGAATAAAGACGGGATCACCGCGACGCTGATCGTATTGGTCGTCATCAGTATTCTTATGGTGCCTATTTATTTGTTGGGAGCCTCGCTTGCGGATTCCGTGGAGAAGGTCATGACCATGGTCAAAACCGACAGTTTCCATATTCCGCCACCCTCCGATGCGATAGCCGGCTGGCCACTGGTGGGCGAACCTCTTTATAACTTGTGGGCGCAAGCCACCACTGACCTGCCCGATCTGGCACACAAGTTCATGCCGCAGATCAAAGGTGTCAGCCTCTCCCTCCTGAGCAAGCTTGCGGGTGTCGGCATGGGGCTCCTTTTATTCATCGTTGCCCTGATTATTGCCGGTATTTTTTTAGCGTATGGCGAGAGCGGCCACCGCAGCGCGGTGCAAATCGTTTCGCGCTTCAGCGGTCCGATCAAGGGGCCGAAAATCGCCGATCTGTGCACCGCCACCATCCGGGCAGTGGCATTGGGGGTGGTCGGCATCGCGTTCATCCAGATGCTGTTGGTGGGCATCGGCTTTGTATTCATGGGTGTTCCCGGTGCCGGCCTTCTCGCCTTGGCGGTGCTGCTTCTTGGCATCATGCAATTACCGGCCACCCTGATTACCCTTCCGGTCATCGTTTTTGTTTTCATGAGCGAAGGTGCCAGTACGGCGACCATTGTGTTTGCCATTTATGTCTTCATCGCGGGATTGGTCGATAACGTCCTCAAACCGCTGCTGCTGGGTCGTGGTGTCGATGTGCCGATGCCCGTGGTGCTGATCGGCGCCTTGGGCGGCATGGTCACGGGCGGTATCCTCGGCCTGTTTATCGGCCCTGTGATACTCGCGGTCGGCTATCAGCTGTTCTGGGAATGGGTGGATCAAGCGCAAGAACCCGGGCCAGATAATCAGGGACAGACCTGACACGGCGGTAGAGGATATTCGGTGATGAACACCCATAGGCATGCCAGAAAAAACGGCTGAAGAAATCCCGACAGACTTTTTTCTTTTGCGACAGACTTATTATTCAGATCACATTTGAACGCTAAGCTTGGGCCTATGGATGATTCAGATTATTTACGCCTGCTGACCATTGCGGCCGAGCAAGCCAACACGTTCCTCTCCAATGCCCGCAAATGGGAGCGTGAGCGTTGGGTTTGCCAGCGCCTGCTGCAAGGCCTGAACATTCCCTATCGCGCCGACGAATTTGCCCCCGCCGGGGAGCCACCGGACGTGTTGTTCCGCGACGCGAACTTCGAAGTGTTCTTCGTGCTCGACGAGGGTCGGCGCCTCAACGATGAATGGCGCGACGAGCTGCAACGTCGACGCAGCGCGTTTTCCCTGAGCCAGCTAGTGCGCCGTGAGGCCAAGCCCCGGCGCATCCCGGCCAATGAGTTTCTGCTGAGACTGGCGCCGACCTTGCGCAAAAAAGCCCACAACTACAAAGAGCGCGGCATGGACCTGGGGGAGCTGGACATCATCGCCTTCGCCAGCCTCAAGCGCGAAGTGCTGGACCTCAACAGCCACTTTCCGCCGCCCACCGAATACTTGCGTCAGGGCTGGCGCTCGTTGTCGCTGGTCGGCCCGACCTTCGCCCGAGTGTTGTTCGCCCACCCGGAAGCCCCGGATTTCCTGCGCAGCAACCTGGGGCGCAGCATCGTTTTCGACGTCGGGATCAGCCTGTGAGTCCGTTGCAGGAGTTGGTCGCCGAGTGTTACAAAGTGGAATCATTCGCCATTCCCGCCAGCAACTATGCTCCGTTCCATACCGGATAGGTCGCGACATCGCTGCGCGCTGTAGCGTCTACACATTCAGCAACGTCTACCTGACGAGGCCTTTATGACCAGCCGCCTGAACCCCGACGACCAGAAGCATGTCGAAGAGTACCTGAACCTGTCCCAGCACCAAGTCGAGCGCCGGCCTTTCCGGCCGTGGATGCTCCTGGTGCTGGTGTTGGCAGTGACCATGGGTTTAGGCCTGTTGAGCCGACTTATCAGTTACCTGACGCTATGAGCTGCATCGCGCTCGCTCGGGTAATTGCACCGATTTCTTTTAGCCTTGCGAGATATCCCCATGACTCATCGTATTGTCATCGTTGGCGGCGGCGCCGGCGGTCTGGAGTTGGCTACCCGTCTGGGTAAGACTCTGGGCAAGCGCGGCACGGCCAGTGTGATGCTGGTCGACGCGAACCTGACCCACATCTGGAAACCGCTGTTGCACGAAGTGGCGGCAGGTTCCCTGAACTCTTCCGAAGACGAACTCAACTATGTTGCCCAGGCAAAATGGAACCACTTCGAGTTCCAGCTGGGGCGCATGAGCGGGCTCGATCGCACACAGAAGAAAATCCAGCTGGCCGCCACCTACGACGAGGCCGGTCTGGAGCTGGTGCCGGCGCGCGAAGTGCCTTACGACTCGCTGGTGATTGCCGTCGGCAGCACCACCAACGACTTCGGCACGCAGGGCGCGGCGCAGCACTGTCTGTTCCTCGACACCCGCAAACAGGCTGAGCGCTTCCATCAGCAACTGCTCAATCACTACCTGCGCGCCCACGCTGGGCAAACCGACGCGGTGCAACAGATCAGCGTGGCCATCGTCGGCGCCGGTGCCACCGGAGTCGAACTGGCAGCGGAACTGCACAACGCCGCCCATGAACTCGCGGCCTATGGCCTGGACCGGATCAAACCGGAAAACATGCACATCACCCTGATCGAAGCCGGGCCACGGGTGTTGCCAGCCCTGCCGGAACGAATCGGTGGGCCTGTGCATAAAACCCTGGAGAAACTCGGGGTCAACGTCATGACCAATGCCGCGGTCAGCGAAGTGACGGCAGACAGCCTGATTACCGCCGATGGCCAAGTGATCAACGCCAGCCTCAAAGTCTGGGCCGCCGGGATTCGTGCGCCGGGTTTCCTCAAGGACATCGATGGCCTGGAAACCAACCGCATCAATCAGCTGCAAGTATTGCCGACCCTGCAAACCACCCGCGACGAGAACATCTTCGCCTTCGGTGACTGCGCGGCCTGCCCACAACCAGGCACCGACCGCAATGTGCCGCCGCGCGCCCAGGCTGCGCACCAGCAAGCTTCGTTGCTGGCCAAATCGCTGAAACTGCGGATCGAAGGCAAAGCCCTGCCGGAGTACAAGTACACCGACTATGGTTCGCTGATTTCGCTGTCGCGTTTTTCGGCTGTGGGTAACTTGATGGGCAACCTGACCGGCAGCGTCATGCTCGAGGGCTGGCTGGCGCGGATGTTTTACGTGTCGCTGTATCGCATGCACCAGATGGCGCTATATGGCGCGTTCCGCACGGCGATGCTGATGCTGGGTAGCAAGATTGGGCGCGGGACTGAGCCGCGGTTGAAGCTGCACTAAATACTCGGCGTCTGTCAGGGCCTCATCGCGGGCAAGCCACGCTCCCACAGGTTATGTGTTGGACCCAGCCCCATGGTCGATGCATAACCTGTGGGAGCGTGGCTTGCCCGCGATGCAGGCGCCTCGGTCCAACCTGCGGACAGTTGTGTGTCTCACTGTATCTTCCCCACTAATTCCATCCCTTCGCTTACAAAGCCCCCCTTGCGCGACACAGTAGCGATACACCACGCCCGCTAAATGGCCACACCCGAGCAAGGCACTGCCTGCTTCGGTCATCGCCGCACTCACGTGGCGTCCTTTATCGAGCGGTTGTGTTGTGCAACCCAGGAGATTTGTAATGTCCCGTACCACTACTCTCAGCAAAAACACCGTTGGCCTGCTCGGCGCTGTCCTGGCCGGCGGCGTGATGTTGTCCGGTTCTGTCTTCGCTTCGCAGCCGCTGACTCAAGGCTACCTGCTGGCCTCGGCGGAACAGGTCGTGAAGACGCCTGAAGGCAAATGTGGCGAAGGCAAGTGCGGCGATGCTTCGATGGCCCGGACCGATACCGATGATGATGGCCAGGTATCCCGCGCGGAATTTTTGAAAGTGGCGCCCAAGGCCGATTTCGACAAGATCGACACCAACCATGATGGTCAAATCTCGGAACAAGAGGCTTTTGATAACGTGAAAGCCAACTACGAAGCCAATGGTAAAAAGATGCCAAAGGGCTTGTTCGAGCACCTGAAAGACAATAGTTAAGCCTCTGAAGGCCCAAGCCCTGCCTCTGCGTCGAGAAGCAGGGCTTTTTTGCATTTGCAGCAGACAAAAAAAATCCCCGTATCTTTCGATACGAGGATTTTTAATATGGTCGGGGTAAGGGGATTCGAACTCCTGACATCCTGCTCCCAAAGCAGGCGCGCTACCGGACTGCGCTATACCCCGGTAAAAAAAAGGCACCTTTGAAAGGCGCCTTCTGCGAACAGAGCTTTTGGCGTCTGATCTTAAGATTCGATTCCAGCGTTAACTGGTTTCAAAAATGGTGGGTCGTGTGGGATTCGAACCTACGACCAATTGGTTAAAAGCCAACTGCTCTACCAACTGAGCTAACGACCCAAAAATGGTCGGGGTGCAGCACGTGATCAACGCTGTGCAGATTGTGGTGCGCACCGATACGTCTTTTTCCGGCGATCTGTCCGTTTATGGATTCAAGGATCCCAGCGGC
>NZ_JBNNVP010000043.1:0-52887 GCF_050280605.1 Pseudomonas sp. NPDC089918
GCGGCGAAAGCTTCCTGGGAAGCGGCTAATGCTTGCTTGCAGACTCACGGTGGCTTTGGCTTCGCCTGCGAATATGACGTGGAGCGCAAGTTCCGCGAAACCCGCCTGTATCAGGTAGCACCGATCTCCACCAATCTGATCCTCAGCTACATCGCCGAGCATCTGCTGGGCATGCCTCGTTCCTACTGAGGCCAAGGACATGACTGATAACGATCTGGGTGAGTTGCAGCGTTGGCTCGGTCGCAAGGAGCACTGCGAGGCGATGATCACGCAGCAGATGCTGGACGCCTACCGTGCCACACTGGCACCGCACCTGTGGGAAGTGGAGGGCATTGCGCCGCCGGGTCTGCACTGGTGTTTGGCGCCGATGACCGTGACGGCAGCGATAGACGAACTGGGTGAAGATGGCCATCCCCGTCGTGGCGGCTTCCTACCTCTGGTGCTGCTGCCGCGCAGAATGTGGGCCGGAGGCGAAGTGCAAACCCTAGCGCCTTTGCCTGTCGGCGAAATCGTGCGGCGTGAATCGACCATTTCCGACATCCGTTTCAAAGAGGGGCGCAGCGGCAAGCTTTGCTTCGTCACCGTGCAGCATGAACTGTCTTGTCGCGGAGCGGTCGCCATCCGCGAACGTCAGGACATTGTCTATCGGAACGCAACCTCAGCGGGCGGCGCTTTGGCTGGCAGTGAACCACCGCGAAATGGCGAGCCGCAAGAATGGGTGCAAACCCCCTCGACTTTGCTGCTGCGCTACAGCGCCTTGACGTTCAACGCCCATCGCATCCACTACGACCTTCCTTATGCCACAGAGGTGGAGGGTTATCAGGGGTTGGTTGTTCACGGCCCGTTGCAAGCGAGCCTGCTGTTCAATCTGGCGGCGCGGCATGCGCAAAAAGTACCCACGCGCTTTGGCTACCGGGGCATGGCGCCGTTAATCAGCGGGCAGCCATTCCGGATGGCAGTGTCCCGGCATCAGGAAAACAACCTGCGGGCATGGACCCAGGACGCTGAAGGCAAGCTGAGCATGGAGGCGAGTGCGGCATGCTGAATACACCGTTCCGACCTTTGATAGCACCACTGTTTGTTCCAGGCGACCGGCCCGAACGTTTCGCCAAGGCTGCCGACAGTGGCGCCGACGCGGTGGTTCTCGATCTTGAAGACGCCGTGGCTCCGGAAAACCGTGCAGTTGCACGATTGGCAGTGGCCAGTCATGGCATTGATAGGATCCCCGTCATCGTCCGGATCAACGCTACGAGTAGTGAAGATTTCCTGGCCGACCTGACCGCGCTACGTGACGCTGATGTTGATGGCTTAATGCTTGCCAAGGCGGAAACAGCGGCTGACGTAGGACTAATTCACGACCTGCTAGGACGTCCGGTTCCGATTATCCCACTGGTTGAAACCGCTGCAGCCTTTGACAATCTCGTTGGCCTACTGTGCGCTCCAGGCGTGGTTCAAGCAGCGTTTGGCTCGTTGGATCTGGCACTGGATCTGGGGTGTCAGCCGAACTGGCTGGCCTTGGCCTGGTGCCGTGGTGCGCTGGTCCTGCAATCCCGGCTGGCCGGGCTGGCCGCGCCGTTGGATGGCGTCTGTACCTCCATCGACGATCCCGCTCAGGTGAGTGAAGACGCACGGCTCGCGTGCGATCTAGGTTTCGGCGGCAAGCTGTTGATTCATCCGCGTCAGGTTGTCCCTGTGCGCAAGGCGTTTCTGCCCGACGACGAGGCCCTTCGCTGGGCACAAGCAGTCGTAGCGGCCATCGGCAGCGGTGCGGCCGTCAAGGTCGAGGGGGCGATGGTCGATCGTCCGTTGATCGAACGTGCCCACCGCATTCTTTCCCGATCCAGCCTTACTGGAGTAATCAAAGCATGAAAATTCTCGTTGCGGTAAAGCGCGTGGTTGATTTCAACGTAAAAGTCCGGGTCAAGGTGGACAACTCTGGGGTTGAACTGACCAGCGTGAAAATGGCCCTCAACCCGTTCTGCGAAATCGCAGTGGAAGAAGCCGTACGCCTGAAAGAGAAAGGTGTTGCGACTGAAATCGTCGTCGTCTCCATCGGCCCGTCCACCGCTCAAGAGCAACTGCGCACCGCGCTGGCTCTGGGTGCCGACCGCGCCATCCTCGTCGAATCCGCTGAAGACCTGACTTCGCTGGCCGTTGCCAAGCTGCTCAAGGCTGTTGTCGACAAGGAACAGCCTCAGCTGGTGATCCTTGGCAAACAAGCCATCGACAGCGACAACAACCAGACGGGCCAGATGCTCGCTGCACTGAGCGGCTACGGTCAGGGCACGTTCGCGTCCAAAGTCGAAATCAGCGGCGACACCGTTGCCGTGACTCGCGAAGTCGACGGCGGCGCGCAGACAGTTTCCCTGAAACTGCCGGCCATCGTCACCACCGACCTGCGTCTGAACGAGCCGCGCTACGCGTCCCTGCCAAACATCATGAAAGCCAAGAAGAAGCCTCTCGAAGTGCTGACTCCGGACGCTTTGGGCGTTTCCACCGCCTCCACCCACAAGACCGTGAAAGTCGAAGCGCCGGCTGCACGCAGCGCGGGTATCAAGGTCAAGTCGGTGGCTGAACTGGTCGAGAAACTGAAAAACGAAGCGAAGGTAATCTAAATGACTATCTTGGTTATTGCTGAACACGACAACAAAGTACTGGCCCCGGCCACGCTGAACACCGTTGCGGCTGCCGCCAAGATCGGTGGTGACATCCACGTGCTGGTTGCAGGTCAGGGCGCTGGCGCCGTGGCTGAAGCCGCGGCGAAAATCGCTGGCGTGGCGAAAGTGCTGGTGGCCGATAACGGTTGCTATGCACATCAGCTTCCCGAAAATGTAGCGCCGCTGGTAGTCAGCCTGGTCCTGGAGCAGCAGTCGATTTACAGCCATGTCCTGGCAGCCGCGACATCCAATGGCAAAAACATCCTGCCGCGCGTTGCCGCGCAGCTGGACGTCGACCAGATCTCCGAGATCATCTCGGTCGAAAGCGCTGACACTTTCAAGCGCCCGATCTACGCCGGTAACGCCATCGCAACCGTGCAATCGAACGCTGCGGTCAAAGTGATCACCGTGCGTACCACCGGTTTCGACCCGGTGGCGGCTGAAGGTGGTTCGGCTGCCGTTGAAGCCGTTGCGGCTGCTCACGACGCGGGCACTTCGAGCTTCGTTGGCGAAGAACTGGCCAAGTCCGAACGTCCGGAACTGACGGCTGCCAAGATCGTCGTTTCCGGCGGCCGCGGCATGCAGAACGGCGACAACTTCAAACACCTGTACACCCTGGCCGACAAGCTGGGCGCTGCCGTCGGTGCTTCCCGCGCCGCGGTCGACGCAGGTTTCGTACCCAACGACATGCAGGTCGGCCAGACCGGCAAGATCGTTGCGCCCCAGCTGTACATCGCCGTCGGTATCTCCGGTGCAATCCAGCACCTGGCCGGCATGAAAGACTCCAAGGTTATTGTGGCGATCAACAAGGACGAAGAAGCGCCGATCTTCCAGGTGGCCGATTACGGCCTGGTAGGCGACCTCTTCGAGCTCGTTCCGCAATTGCAAGCCGCACTCTGAGGAGAGATGAAATGAGAAGAGCAGCGATAGTTGCACCGCGTCGTACACCTGTGGGGGCATTCGGCGGAAGCCTTCGTGGTGTACCCGTGGAACGGTTGGGCGCCGAGGTGGTTAAGGCCATTCTGGGGCAGACACGTCTGGACCCGGCGCGCATTGATGATGTGGTGTTTGCCCAGTCCTACGCCAACTCCGAGACTCCCTGTGTCGGTCGCTGGATTGCCCTGGAGGCCGGCCTGCCGGTGAGCGTGCCTGGGATGCAGCTGGATCGGCGTTGCGGCGGCGGACTGCAAGCGCTGGCCACCGCTGCGATGATGGTGCAGACGGGTGCTGCCGATGTGGTGCTGGCCGGCGGTGTGGAGAGCATGAGCAATATCGAGTATTACACTACCGATATGCGCTGGGGCTCCCGTGCAGGATCAGTGACCCTGCATGACCGCCTTGATCGGGGCCGTGAACGCTCGCAACCGGAGCATCGCTTCGGCCATATCTCGGGGATGATCGAGACCGCCGAGAACCTGGCTCGTGACTACGGAGTCAGCCGTGAAGAATCCGACGCCTTCGCCCTGCGCAGCCAGCAACGTGCGGCGGCGTCTTGGGACGCCGGTTATTTCGACAAGGAGATCGTGCCCATCAGCGTGCCGCAACGCCGTGGTGACCCGGTGATCGTTACCCGCGATGAAGGCGTGCGCGCCGACACCACCGCTGAGAAGCTCGCTACCCTGCGTGCTCTGACCGCTGGCGGTACAGTGACTGCCGGCAATGCGTCACAGCAGAACGATGCGGCCGCCGGCTGCCTGGTGGTGGCTGAGGACAAGCTCGAAGAGCTGGGCCTGGAGCCCCTGGCCTATCTCGTGGGTTGGGCTGCGGCAGGCTGTGATCCGGCCACCATGGGTATCGGCCCGGTACCGGCTGTGCAAAAGCTGTTTGCGCGAACGGGCCTTGGCTTCGATCAGATGGACCTGGTGGAGGTCAACGAGGCGTTCGCCTGCCAGGTACTCGCGGTGCTCAAAGGCTTCGGCTGGAACGATCCTGACCGGCTTAACGTGAATGGTTCGGGGATTTCCCTGGGGCATCCAGTAGGCGCTACGGGCATGCGCATCCTCACTTCGGTCCTGCACGAACTGGAACGTCGCAAGGGACGCTACGCGCTGGAGTCAATGTGCATCGGCGGTGGCCAGGGCATGGCTGCGATCTTTGAGCGTGCCTGACATTAGAGAGCAATAACAATGATGGAAGAAATCAGCTTGCGGGCAATCGATTTCTCCTCCTTGATCCGCCCGGGTGACCGGGTGGTGTGGGGGCAGGGAGGGGCCGAACCACGGGCTCTAACCGAACGCCTGATGGAGCAGCGCAAGACGATTGGCGATTTCCGCGCGTTTGTGGGTCTGAGCCTTTCGGACGCGGTAAGCCCGGCTCATGCCGATGAGGTGCAGTTCCAGTCCTACTGTGGCGGCGGGCGCAATCGAGCCATGACGCGGGAGCAGCGACTGGAAATCCTGCCGTGCCATTACACCCAATTGAGCCGGGCATTGGCCCCGGTTGACGTATTGCTGCTCCAAGTGGCTGAAGGGCCCGACGGCTTGAGTTTTAGCATTGCCGCTGAGTACCTGGTGCCACTGGTGAAGTCTGCGCGCCTGGTCATTGCCGAAATCAATGACCAGGCGCCTTGGACATACGGTGAGCGCCTGGACCCGGCTGACATCGATCTGGTGGTTCGTAGCTCACTTCTTCCACTGGAGGTGCCGAACGCGACCGCCGGTGAGGTGGAAAAAGCAATCGCCCGGCACATCGGCGGGCTAGTGGAAGATGGCGCCACTCTCCAATTGGGTATGGGCAGCCTGCCGGAGGCGGTACTCGACGGGCTGCGATCGCACCGCAACCTGGGCATCCATTCCGGTGCTATCGGCGACAAGGTGGCGGAACTGATGGAACAGGGGGTGATCAACAACGCCCGAAAGACCATCGACGCGGGCGTTACGGTCGCCGGTGTACTGTTCGGGGGGCAGAGTATTTACCAATTCGCCCATCGTAATCGGCAAGTGCAGATGCGTTCGACCGCCTACACCCATGCATTGGAGGTGCTCGCCAGCATCGACCGACTGGTAACCATCAATTCAGCCATTGAAGTCGATCTCACCGGACAGATCAATGCCGAGGTGGCCGGGGGAGCATACGTTGGCGCAGTCGGTGGGGCGATGGATTTTATGCGCGGCGCACATGCCTCCCGTGGCGGTCTGCCGATTATCGTGCTGCCGGCCACGGCGCTGGGTGGATCGCAGAGCCGACTAGTGGAACGACTGTCGGGGCCGGTGAGTACGCCACGGGCGGACGCCGGCATCATCGTCACGGAGTACGGTCTAGCCGACCTGCGTGGCTGCAGCTTGCGTGAGCGCGCCCGCCGCATGACAGCCATCGCACATCCGGACTTTCGAGATGCGTTGGCACGTTCTGCGGGCTTGTAACAGAGAAGGTGATACGCAAATCCAGCATTTACGGCTGATTAACAGGCACACGTAAGCCTCATGTCTGATGCGAGTACGCCAACTCATAAGAATAATTATCCAAGGTGAAGTTCATGTCTTCTAATCAAAATGGAACCACCGCTGCATCAATCAGCCACGTGCAGTGGCGTGATTCGGTATACCGCAAAATCGCCTTTCGGTTGCTCCCTTGCCTGTTCGTCGGCTATCTGCTGGCCGGGGCGGCCGTGCCGGCACCGGACTGCTCAAACGCCGCAGCGAGGGACGTGTCGAAGACGAATACGGCGAAATGCCCCTGACTGCCAAGCAGCGAGTATCCCGCACGACCCTGACACTTACGGTACTTGTTGCCGTTGAGCGAACAATAGTCACATAAGACCGAGCTTCACTGGGCAGACTCCAAGGTCTACAGCTCAACCTGCATCGACAACTGCATGTTCAACGGCATGCTTAGCTAGCGTTTTGGCAGTCATGCACTGGGAGCGGCCTAACAGCAAATGAAGGGTGGCACCGGCTACCGGCTAAAGGGACCGACCCTTATCTGGACGCTGGTGTCTGGCGCCAATAAAGGTCGTGAACACGAGCGTGACATGGACATCGGATAGGCAACCCAGAGCGGCCCTCTGAAGAAGCGTGGTTTCAAATGGCGCATGCAGCTGCGACGCAATCTCGACCGGGCCATGGATGATTCCCGGCTTATCGTTAGTTACAGCCTACCGCTCTGGTGACAGACCGGGACGGCCATTTTATGAGGAGCAAGTAATGAACCGCGAATTTATGGAGTTCGACGTCGTCATCGTCGGAGCCGGCCCCGCCGGGCTGTCCGCCGCATGCCGTCTGAAACAGAAGGGCGCCGAAGCTGGCCAGGAAATTAGCGTCTGCGTGGTGGAGAAAGGCTCTGAAGTCGGCGCCCACATTCTCTCCGGCGCGGTATTCGAACCTCGCGCTCTGAACGAACTGTTCCCGGACTGGAAAGAACTCGGCGCACCGCTGAACACTCCGGTCAAAGGCGACGACATCTATGTGCTGACCAGCAGCGACGCTGACACCAAGGTTCCTGGCGCGTTCGTGCCCAAGACCATGCACAACGAAGGAAACTACATCATTTCCCTCGGTAACCTGTGCCGCTGGCTGGCCCAGCAGGCCGAGAACCTGGGCGTGGAAATCTACCCGGGCTTCGCTGCCCAGGAAGCGCTGATCGACGAAAACGGCGTGGTCCGCGGGATCATCACCGGTGACCTGGGCGTCGACCGCGAAGGCCATCCGAAAGACGGCCTGTACACCCCGGGCATGGAACTGCGTGGCAAGTACACGCTGTTCGCCGAAGGTTGCCGTGGCCACATCGGCAAGCAACTGATCAAGCGTTTCAACCTCGACAGCGACGCCGATGCCCAGCACTACGGCATCGGCCTCAAGGAAATCTGGGAAGTCGACCCGGCCAAGCATCAGCAAGGTCTGGTGGTGCACACCGCAGGCTGGCCGCTGGACATCATGGGCACCGAGAACACCGGTGGCTCCTTCCTTTATCACCTGGAAAACAATCAGGTGGTGGTCGGCCTGATCGTCGATCTGTCCTATGCCAACCCATATCTGTCGCCATTCGACGAGTTCCAGCGCGTCAAGCATCACCCGATCCTCAAGCAGTACCTCGAAGGCGGCAAGCGCATCAGCTACGGCGCGCGGGCAATCTGCAAAGGCGGCCTGAACTCGCTGCCGAAGATGGTCTTCCCGGGTGGCGCACTGATCGGCTGTGACCTGGGCACCCTGAACTTCGCCAAGATCAAGGGCAGCCACACGGCGATGAAATCCGGCATGTTGGCGGCCGACGCGGTGGCCGATGCGCTGATCGCCGGCAGTGAAGGCGGCGACGCCCTGAACGGCTACGTTGACGCCTTTAAAGACAGTTGGCTGCATGAAGAGCTGTTCGCCAGCCGCAACTTCGGCGCGGCGATTCACAAGTTCGGTCCGGTGCTCGGGGGCGCGTTCAACTTCATCGACCAGAACCTGTTCGGCGGCAAGATCCCATTCACTCTGCACGACAACAAGCCAGACTACGCGTGTATGAAGCTGGCGGCCGACTCGGAGAAGATCGACTACCCGAAACCGGACGGCAAGCTGAGCTTCGACAAACTCAGCTCGGTGTTCATCTCCGGCACCAACCATGAAGAAGAGCAGCCGTGCCACCTGAAGCTGAAGGATCCGAGCGTCCCGATCAGCGTCAACCTGCCCAAGTATGACGAGCCTGCGCAGCGTTATTGCCCAGCGGGTGTGTACGAGGTGGTGACCCAGGAAGACGGCGCCAAGCGCTTCCAGATCAACGCGCAGAACTGCGTGCACTGCAAAACGTGTGACATCAAGGACCCGTCGCAGAACATCACCTGGGTCACCCCGGAAGGTGCGGGTGGGCCGACGTATCCGAATATGTAAGGACAGCCTGAGCCTGCAAAACAGTAGAAATTTTGTCGAAATCGTATTATCATGAAACTGCATTTCATCAAGTGAAACAATAACAAGCAGGATGGCTCATGCAGAATTCACAATTGCTCAACGGTGGTGGCGTTCTGAATCGTGATCGCGCTATCGATCGGTTTGGAAAAGACAGGGTTTTGCTCATAGAGCGCATGCTGAATGTTGCAGACCCTGTTTCTGATGCCGCAGTAGCGGCTCTCCACATGAATTCGGGTTTTTCCCGAGCAGACCTCAACAGGGGGATTGCAAACGGTTTGGCCAGCTTGGCTGACGCTCCCGATGCAATTCAATGCCTGCTGCGGGAGTCTGAAACCATCCCGGACTGGATTGACGCCTCGAAATTCAGAGCTGGATCAGACACCTATTTGGCTGTGGGCGAACCATGGATTGGCTTGGCGTTGGGCCTGGGCGGGTTGCTTCACACTTATACCTCTCCCAGTATTGCTAAGGTGTTGATAGCCACTGATAACCTGAGCCAAAACACTGAACGTCGTATGCTGGAAACATCTCTGTGGCGAAACTCGGCTGTTTCGCGAGGTGGCTTAAATATTGGCGCTGATGGTTATGTAAGCACTATTCAGGTTCGAGTATTGCACTCTAATGTGCGTTTTGGGCTTTTACGCAAGGGCTGGGATGCGGAAAAGGTCGGGCAGCCAATTAACCAGGTTGAAATGCTGAGAACATGGCTCAGTACAATCGCTATTCCTATGCTGGCGCTACCTAAAGTTGGTATAGACTTTTCGACTGATGAAGTGGCGGTCCTGTTTAATATGTATCACTACATCGCGCATCTTATCGGTGTGTCTCCTGAGCTCTATCGATTAGTCGACGGGCTGCAAAGTGCTAAGGAGATGCTGGACTTGATTGATATGACATGTGGCCTTGTCAGTGATGACTCTCGAAAGCTGACGCACGCTTCTTTAGAGGTTGTGGCGAAAACAGTGGCGGCGTCAATGAGTTTGCCTGCATCCGTCGCAAAAGACCTGGTAAATGAGCTTTGCCTTGCATTTCATGGAGCAGAACTAACGGAAATGCTCGGCATTGAAAAAACACAGTTGGGGTCGTTAATTCCGGTATTTGCTGACGCTAACCGATACCGTCGTGCACTTGTAAGCAGTGATAAAAAATTGCTGGAGATGCAGGTTATAAAGACTCTTGATGTGCACCGTGCTCGTAGAGAAACTCTGGCGGGTAAAGCGGATTACCAATAGGTAGAGTTGTTATACGCCGGGCGCTGTACATGCTGTAGTTAGATAAGTGATGCCGTTATTCTTGGGTGCGGTTTTAGGTTCGGGTAGGTTTCTGAGTAAAAGCTCTTGTAGGCAAGAGCTTGGCGTTGTGGTGTGCGTATTTCTCAAAAAAAATATAAAAAAGAGAGTTTATTATGAATATAGCGATGCGACGTCTCTTTGTATGCCTTGCAACAGCGACGGTCTCTGGCGTCTGTGCGGAAAGCAGTTACGCTGTGCAGTTGAAGTTTGGCGATGGCTGGGAGGCAAAGATCGACAGTAGTGTTGCCGTTGGCGCTGGCTGGAGGACGGAGTCCCCAGATAAAAAACTGTTTACCAAGCTCAACGGCGAGAGAGTAGGTAAGCCGGGCGGCCAAGGGGGCGCGAACGTCGACTCCGGTAACCTCAATTATGATCGAGGTGATCGTTTTTCCACTCAATACAAACTGCTTTCGGATATTCAGCTGAGCAATGGTACTTATGGCGGTTTTCTCCGGTTAAAAGGTTGGTATGACGATGCCATGGAGAACGCTAGCGTGCATGCCGGGAACCAGGCCAACGGCTACCAGCGAGGTGCTAACCTGGATGACAGTGGAGCCTCGAGGTTGGCCCGCTACAAGGGGGTTGAGGCACTGGATTCCTATGTCTGGTCGAAGTTCGCTATTAATGATCGCCTCGCAGAGGCGCGTTTGGGGCGGCAGAGTATCCCTTGGGGAGGGAGTGTTTTCTTCCAAGGCATCAACCAGATCAACCCTTTAAACGTTTCAGCGTTGCGTAAACCAGGCGTTGATGTCCAAAAAGAAATGTTTGTGCCTATCTGGTCCGCCTATGGAAAGTTAACCAATATCCTGGGCGGGACGCTTGAGGCGTTTTATCAGCTGAAGTGGGAACCCAGCGTGATGGATTCGTGCAGCACTTACTGGGCACCTTTGGAAATGGGGCTGACGACGAAGTCAGGTTCGGCATGTGAGGGCGCTGCATTGTTGTCCGGAGCCACCTCTGAGACGCAATTTGCTAACGGCAATTATTTACCGCTGGGGAAGGGTAAAGATGGAAGTGACGGTGGGCAATTTGGTTTTGCTTATCACTTCTTGATTGACAGTATTGCCACCGACCTAGGACTTTATGCCACTCAAGTTAACTCGCGCATGCCCATTATCAGTGCTCGCATGGGGGATGATCCGCCGGGTGCTTTGCTTAATGGCCCTAAAGCGGTGGAGGCCATTGGCTTGAGTCCCGCAGAGGGTTTTTGGGCCTACCCTGATCACGTGCGAACCTTTGGTATTACGACCAAGACCAAGTTGGGCAGATGGGCCGTGGGCAGTGAATTGAGCTATACGCCAAATCAACCTGTTCAGCGCAATGCCAACGATATCGTACTCGCGATCTTTCAAGGTAAGGGGCCTCTAGCTGAACAAGCCTTAGCAGCCCGCCAGGCTGGGAATGGGACGGATATCGGGGGGTATGACCGCTTGAAAAAAGCTCAGCTGTTGGTTAACGGCGTGACTGCGCTTCCTCCTATGTTAAATGCGCAGAAAGGTTTGTTTGCGAGTGAAGTGGCTGTGCAATATACGGATGTCGGAGACTCTTTCTCAGGGATCCGTTATGGCCGGGGTTTTATATTCGGCAACGGTGCCCATGAAAGCCTCGGTGGAGGCGATTGCCTGAGTACGAACCCTCAGCCTGATGGATGTAAAGACGATGGCTATGTCACTAAGTTTTCTTGGGGGTATAGGTTGAAGGCGCAATTGGACTACAGCGTGGATTCCATTGCTGGCCTCTGGATCTCTCCAAATGTCTTTTGGGCCCATGATGTCAAAGGTTTTTCCAGTGATAGCCAACTGATTGAAGGGCGCAAGCAACTTGGGCTAGGCGTTAAGTTTTTCTATTCGTCTGTTGGTCTTGACCTTAACTACGTAACGTTTGCTGACAGTGCTAAATATGATCCTTTCCGTGATCATGATTATGCGAGTGCGGCGATTACCTATAGTTTTTAACGCACCTTCAATTGAGAGATATCTGAAGGCGCCCGTTTGGATAGACCGTTGCGGGCTTGCTTTTGGAGATAATATATCAGGAGGAAATGATGGGTGAGCATGTCAAGTTGTTGATTGATGGGAGCTGGTGTGACGGGGCAAATGCAATAGTCTTACCGTTAGTAAATCCGGCCATTGCAGAGACAATCGGTACTGTTGCTTGTGCCGCTGAAGCCGACCTGGAGAGGGCGGTGAACGCATCTCTTGAGGGATTCAAAGTCTGGAGCAAAAAAAGTGCATATGACCGTTCGGCGGTCATGAGGAAGGCTGCGCAGTTATTAAGGACGCGTAGTCAGGCCATTGCCGAAAAACTGACTTGTGAGCAGGGTAAGCCCATCAAGGAAGCGCTCGCTGAACTTCATGGGGCCGCTGATTTTATCGAATGGTGTGCAGAGGAAGGGCGCCGGGCATATGGCCGTATCGTTCCGTCAAGATCGGTTGTCGTTGAGCAGAAGGTCATCAAGCGTCCTGTAGGTCCTGTTGCAGCATTCACGCCTTGGAATTTTCCGGTTAACCAAGCGGTGCGCAAGATTTCGGGCGCGCTGGCGGCGGGCTGTTCAATCATTGTCAAAGGTCCTGAAGAAACGCCGGCAAGTTGTGCCGAACTCGTTAAGGCGTTCGTTGATGCTGGCTTGCCGAATGGGGCTATAGGCCTTGTATTTGGTGATCCGGCCTTGATTTCAAGTTACTTGATCAATCATCCAGTCATTAGAAAGATTTCCTTCACGGGCTCTACGGCTGTTGGGAAACTCCTAGCGTCACAAGCAGGGGCGCAGATGAAGCCCTGCACAATGGAGCTGGGTGGGCATGCTCCGGTATTGATATTCGATGATGCGGACCTGGATTTGTGCATCCCTGCGCTCAAGGCCGCCAAATATAGAAATGCTGGTCAAGTTTGCATATCTCCTACGCGGCTCTTAGCCCAGTCCGGGATATATGACGAATTCCTCAGCCGATTCTGCAGTGAAGTGCAGGCGATCAAGGTGGGAGATGGGCTTGCTCCTGATACCGAGATGGGGCCGGTTGTTAACGAACGCAGACTTGGCTCAATCATAGCTTTGATCGATGACGCGGTTGAACGAGGCGCCTCCCTCGCTGCAGGGGGTAGGAGGCATGGAGAGCGAGGAAGCTTTATTCAGGCGACAGTGCTCACTGACGTGCCACAGGATGCGCGGATAATGCACGATGAGCCTTTTGGGCCCGTGTCGCTGGTTAACAAGTTTGAGACCTATGACGAGGCCATATCTGAAGCCAATCGATTGAGCTATGGGCTGGCCTCGTACGTTTATACGCGCTCTCTGGCGAATGCAAGTCGAGTAGCTCAGGATATCGAGGCTGGAATTATCGGGATCAACCACCACGCTGTGGCTTTTGCTGAGACCCCTTTTGGTGGTGTCAAGGATTCCGGTTTCGGTTCTGAAGGCGGTAGCGAGGTACTCGATGCATATCTTGAGACGATTCTCATATCGACTTGTCATGGAAAGCATCAGTGAAAGTTAAACTGCTTCGAAGCAGAGTAAAGCGCGAGGTTGGTTGAACCGTTAGGTTGAGCCCGTATATCTTTAACGTTTACAGGATCATCAGTATTTATCTGCGTAGGCAGGGCCGGCAGAAATACCGGTAGCCCGAATAGGCTACCGTTTTCGCGGCCTGGATACACGCTGATCTGCTAGGCTAGAAACCAGATGATAAACAAGGTTCTACAACTCCTGATAGGACTCATGATCGCTCTACGCATCTGCAGCACGGGGACGGAATTCAAAATAGCCTGAAGAACATCGAGCGTGTGACGGCTGGTCAGCATGACGGCACTGATACCAAACCTAGGTTCACCTAAAGCATCAGCAATCAACTATGCCACAGCGGTAACGCTGTGATACTTCTGGCTGTCATCGATTGCCCATCCCGCTCGGCAGTCTCGCGAACTTGGCTCTGGTACTCGTTGAGGGGCGGCGGGTTTTCCCAATTGAGTGCAGAATATATTTGCATTAGCTCAGGAGTGCTCAATTTACTGATCGCCGCCACCGAAGCGGCAGGCAGTCCCCGCCGCTTCTTCAAACGGAACTTAGTTGGAAACAGGTCTTTTTACTTCCAGACCTTTGATAGCCCCGGAATCAGTCGTAGTGGATTCCGGTAACTCTAGTCGTTTGATCGGACCCATCACCACGAGGTAACAGAACATAGCGACCAGCGCGTTTGCGGCGACAAAGATCAGCGCTCCATTGAATGAGCCGGTTTGTTGCAAAATTAGCCCAATAACAATCGGCGTAGTGATCCCGGCAATGTTGCCAGCTGCATTAAACACACCACCACATAAGCCGGCGATGCGTTTAGGAGCAGTGTCCGACACTACCGCCCAACCCACGGCGCCGAAGCCTTTGCCAAAATAAGCGAAAGCCATCAGCATGATTATCAACCAGTCGGCGGATGCAGTGACGCATGCCACCATGCTCGTCGACATCAGCATGCCAATGACCATTGGTGCTTTGCGAGCGAAGGTCAGGGAGTAACCGCGCCGAACAAGGCTGTCGGAAAGGATCCCACCCAAGATTCCACCGGCAAAACCACAAAGTGCGGGAATGGAGGCGATGAAACCCGCTTTGAGAATAGACATCCCGCGTTCCTGAACCAGATAAACTGGAAACCACGTCAGGAAGAAGTAGGAAAGCGTATTAATGCAATATTGGCCCAGCAGCACCCCGATCATGAGTCGCTGACCCAGGACCTGACGGATGTCTCCCCAGCGCACCGGGTTTCGGCTTTCGGATTGCGCACCATGAGAGGATTCCACCAGGCCACCGCCTGCGCGGATCAGCGTCAATTCCTCAATATTGGCACGTGGGTGTTCATCGGGCTCGTGCATCACTTTCCACCACACGCCCGTCATAGCGATGCCCAGCAGACCCATTATGACGAAGACGGAGTGCCATCCGTAGTGATATGTCAACCAACCCATCAGTGGTGCGAACAAAACCGTGGCAAAGTACTGGGCAGAGGTGAAGATGCCCGCGGCGGTACCCCGTTCAGATGTCGGAAACCACGCGGCGGCGATTCGGCTGTTACCTGGAAAAGATGGAGATTCTGCTACCCCCACCAACAGCCTCAGGGTGAATAGTGTTGCGACTGCCCAAGTCACACTCATCCATCCGACAAACGACTGTAGCAACGTGAAGAATGACCATAGAAAAATACTCCAGGCATAGACGCGTTTAGACCCAAAACGGTCGAGCAGCCAACCGCCAGGGATTTGGCCTGCCACGTATGCCCAAGCGAAGGCCGAGAAAATTAGACCCATTTGCACCGGGGTCAGATTCAGGTCTTTTTGTAATGCGGAGCCGACAATGGAAAGGGTGGCACGGTCGGCATAGTTCAGAGTTGTAACAACGAACAAAAGCAGGAGGATTACATAACGCACACGGGTGGGTCTGGCCATCTCAAGTCACCTTTTTTTGTTTTTGTAAGGGACGCAGGAACGCCCGCCAATGGCGGGCTTTGGCGCAAGGTTCAGCTATCGCTCGCTGGTACCCTTGCGATCATGCGAGGCGCTCGCAAGAAAGCGAAATCGCAACCTTCGCCTGCCTGAGTGATTTGTTCAAAGAACAGCTTTCGGTAGCCGCGTTCTGCATCCGCCCGCGGCGGCGCCTCCCAGTCTGCCGCACGGATAGCCAGTTCCTCGTCAGACACCAGCAGTTGCAATGCACGTTCGCGCACGCTGAGGCGTATGCGATCGCCGGTGCGTACTAGCGCAAGGGGGCCGCCCAGTGCGGATTCGGGAGTGACATGCAAAACGACCGTGCCGGCGGCCGTACCACTCATGCGTCCGTCAGAAATGCGCACCATGTCTTTAACTCCGGCTTTGGCCAGCTTTTTTGGAATAGGCAAATAGCCGGCCTCGGGCATGCCGGGCGCACCAATCGGTCCAATATTTTTCAGGACGAGTACATCATCCGCCATGACGTCCAGATCAGGATCATCCATGCGCGCCACCATGTCCTCGATGTTCTCGAAAACCACAGCACGGCCTTCGTGCTCCATTAGCCGTGGATCAGCCGCCGATTGTTTGATGATTGCCCCATTAGGGGCGAGGTTGCCGCGAAGGTATGCGAGTCCTCCGACCGGATACAGCGGCCTATCAAAAGGTCTGACCACTTGCTGGACATGTTCAGGGTGCATCTCCAGTTCCTCGCCCAGCGTTCTGCCAGTGACCGTTAACGCATCCAAGTGAAGTAGAGGCCGCAATTCTTTGAGTACCGTCTGCAAACCACCTGCACGGTGAAAATCTTCCATGTAGAACTGCCCGGAAGGTTTCACATCAACCAGCATCGGTGTATCACGACTCATGCGGTCAACGGCTTGAAGATCAATTTCATAGCCCATGCGACCAGCGATGGCTGTCAAATGGATGATGCCGTTGGTCGAACCACCGATGGCCAGCAGCACACGTAGTGCATTCTCGAAAGCCTTGGGGGTGAGAATTTTATCGGGTGTCAACCCGGCGCGAGCCATCCTTACAGCTTCGCGGCCGCTGGCTTCGGCGATTCGCATACGGTCCGCGGTGACGGCCGGTGCCGAAGCGCCACCTGGCAATATGATGCCTAGTGCCTCGCCGATACACGCCATAGTGCTTGCCGTGCCCATCACCGAGCAGGTCCCCACGCTACCTACTAGTTGATTATTCAACTCGGTGATTTCCGCATTTTCTATTTCTTCTCCTCGATATTGAGCCCAAAAACGTCGGCAATCGGTGCAGGCCCCCACCCGCACGCCTCGATGGCCTCCGGTTAGCATGCTGCCGGTGACGACCTGGACTACCGGAACGTTGGCCGAGGCCGCGCCCATCAATTGGGCCGGAACCGTTTTATCGCAACCTCCAATTAGAACCACTGCATCCATCGGCTGAGCCCGGATCATTTCTTCGGTATCCATGGCCATCAAGTTGCGCAAATACATGCTGGTGGGCTGGGAGAAGCCTTCCGAAACAGAGATGGTTGGAAAATCGATAGGCAAGCCGCCCTCGAGCATCACCCCACGTTTGATTGCCTCAATCAATTGGGGTGCGTTGCCATGACATGGGTTATATCCGCTTCCCGTATTGGCAATACCGATGATGGTTCTGTCCAGGGCTTCATCGCTGTAACCCGCGCCCTTGATGAAGGCTTTGCGCAGAAACAGGGAAAAACCTGGGTCACCATACTGGGCGAGCCCTTTTTCTAGGCCGCAGGCTTTGCTATCTCGATTCGGCATGGCAAATTCCTATTGTTGAAGTTATTGTTAATAGAATTATTGATAATCCGTTTTTTAGGAAAGCACAGCACTCCGACCTGTGCAAAGAGAAATTTCTCTAATCGGTCGAGCGGTTGCTCGGAATATGTGGCAGGCTATTCATCAGGCAAGCAGGGTAGTAAGGATTCATGGCGGTTATCGAGAAGTTCAGCGCCTTTGAACAGGCAGTTCTTACACTGGAGGAAGAGATCGTTTTGGGTTTCCTCCACCCAGGCCAACGTCTGGTTGAAGATGAACTCTTGGCACGCTTCGGCTTGAAGCGTCATGTCATCCGGCAAGTCTTGGTTGAGCTGGAGCGGATGGGGCTGGTTGAGCGCAAGCGCAATATTGGCGCGGTGGTGCGTTCGTACAGCGCCAAGGAAGTCACAGACCTTTACGCCGTGCGCATGCTGCTCGAAGCGGAATGTGCCCGTTTAATCGTTTTCCCTGTCCCTGAGCAGGCGATGGAGCAATTGAAGCAAATCCAAAAAGCTCACGACACCAGCGTTCAGCGCTGCGACCTTCGTAGTGCCTTTCGCGCGAACATGCGCTTTCATCGCCAAGTGTTTTCCCTTTCCGATAATCAGATTCTGGTCGATGCGATACAGCACCATGCCCAACGCTGTCACTCCATACGCTCTTATTCACTGGTTTTTCCCGAGCAGATGGAGCGTGCACGCCAGGAGCACTGGGACATTATCGAGGCGATCAGCGTTGGGGATACAGAGCGTTTGGTAGAACTGTGTTCAGCACATTTGATACCAGCCCGTGATATTTACCTCAGGCTTTACCACCAACGGACCAAAATGATTGGATGACTTACGTTTCAGCACATTTTCAATAATTTCTGAGTCACCCATCACCTAATTAGCTTTTCTGCGTTAGCTTTTTGCGCAAGATGTAGAATTCTTGCATGCCTGTTAATTACTCATGCCTATTCGACGACCTATAACGCGCGGACGGACAAGGGATGCGATGCGAAACGCCTTAGGCGCTGTCGCGAGTGCTCCGGGATCGCACCGGTTATGCCATGTCTGTGTTTATTCAACTCCTAATTAAATTCTAGCAATTGAGTCTGGGGTGATTTACCAGCAATCAAAACATCAGATTTGAATGGTGTGCCGCTAATTGAATACAGTCTATTGATATAATTGTAAGACTGCTCGTGATGCTACGTAACCCAATGTTTTTAACTGAGCTATTCAATTTCGTTCTATCTGATAGATGATAAGTCACCTGCCTGGCAGCAGACAACAATGGTAGTTTAAAATCAACATTCTTTACAGTCTATGGCTGAATTAGAGACCTTGGGCTATATCTATCTAGATATATGGTTAGCAGCTTTCTGTGGGTTGAGCGAATGTAAAAAAGATTTTTATAGCAAAATAGCATATGGGCGGGCCATTACATCGGATTTAGGTGGAATAATATTTTTTTATGGCTTTCAAGCTAAATCTACTAGTTGGTTGTGTGAACTTTAAGTTTGGAGGGGTGTGATGTCGATATTCAGTATGGATTTGATTAGGGAAGCGGCAGAGCAGTTGTCTACCCAAGTAATAAAAACGCCTTTGCTTAACTCGCCAGTTTTGGATTCGTTGGTCGGTGCAAATGTGTATGTCAAAGCTGAGTGTTTGCAGAAGACGGGCGCATTTAAGATTCGCGGCGCACTATTCAAAATGATTTCGCTCACTTCTCAACAGCGCAAAAGTGGAGTTATTACATACTCTGCCGGAAACCATGGAAATGCGGTATCTGCGGCTTCCAAGGTACTTGGATGCTCAGCCGTAATAGTAATGCCGAGTGACTCCCCCAAGATAAAACAGGATAACTGTCGTTGGTGGGGATCAGAAATCGTCCTTTATAATAAGCAAACTCAAGATCGAGAGGAGGTAGTGGCAGAGCTCATAGAAAGCAGGGGGCTTACATTTATTCCGCCTTTTGATGATGACTTTGTAATGGCTGGCCAGGGCACCGTAGGGGTCGAAATTTCTGATCAGCTTCAAGCTCTTGGTAAAGTGCCGGATTCGTTACTCTTGGGGTGCAGTGGTGGAGGCCTCGCTGCTGGCGTAATCACTGTAATTAATAATAATTACCCATTGGCTAATTGCTATTTGACTGAAGCAGAAGGCTATGAAAAGTGGTCATTATCATTAAAAAGTGGTAAGCCTGAGAAATTAAAGACTCTGTCGCCTACGATAATTGATGGAATTGCGGGTCCGTCCGTCGGAGTCAAACCGTTTGAGGTTCTGAAAACAAAAAACCTTAACTGCACCGTTGCTACCGAGCAAGATGTGTTCGTTGCTATGAGTGCAGCATACCGTCATCTGAAAATAGTTGTAGAGCCAGGTGGCGCCGCTGCGCTTGGAGTTTTAATAAGAGAAAAAGAAAAATTTCACGGTCAGACTGTTGTAGTCGTATGCTCAGGAGGAAACGTGGATCCTGACGTGTTCACCAAGGCTCTAAATCATGGGTGGATTTCTTCCGCTGTGAATCAATAGTTTTATCAACTAATTGGAGGAGGTAAAATGGATGAAGTGTTGCGTCGAATCGATGAGCTGGGTCTGGCGTTGCCAGGCCCTAATATAAAGGGTGGAAACTACACCCCCTTCACGATTCACGGAGATCTACTATTCGTGGCGGGGCAGGTGTGCTTAAGAGACAATATTCTGCAATACAAAGGAACTGTGGGTGTCGATCTTTCAATGAAAGAGGCTCAAGATGCCGCGTCAATTTGTGCGCTAAATCTGCTTGCAATAGTGAACCAGGCTTGCAATGGTGACTTTAGTAAAGTTAGGGTCTTGAAAGTTAATGGATTCATAAAGTGCCTCCCGGCCTTTGAACAGCAGGCAAAGGTGCTGGATGGTGCATCTGATCTGTTGGTCTCGGTTTTTGGCGAAGAGCGCGGGAAGCATGCTCGTGCTGCTATTGGTGTAACAGCATTACCTCGTGGCGCCCCTGTGGAAGTCGAAGCGGTATTTGCGTTACGTTAAGTTAGCTGCACAATATTGTGGTCTTTAAATTGTTTGTAGGATGCGACAATATAACCCAAATGCTGAGGTCTATTGATACAGAGAGCTTTTCTCTTTTTTGATGTCCATGTCAGTCAGGGTTTTGGTTCGTTGGCTCAGTAAAAAAACTGCCGCCCTATTTGGTTGGGCGGCAGGTGTTTGGTGTGTTGCTCAGTTTCTTGTGCATATGTTTGAGGTGGCAATCTACACAATATTATCTATATAGGCTCTAAGAAAAAAACCGCACTAAAATTGGAGTATTTGTTAGCGTGTTCCTTATATTTTGAAGCCTAGTACTATTTTTTGAAGTGTGAGTGCTTCACTCTCTAAGGATCTACAGGCGTCAAGTGTTGTACACAGGTTAACTACTCCCTTTTCAATAAGTATGTTTATGTCTGTCACATCCACATTTATTGCCTCGACAACATAGCTCTGTTCTTCTGTTGCAGTAGCTATCGACTGATTTTGATTGTCTATTTGACCAATTCGTGTCGTTATAATCTCAAGTCGGTCTCCAGCATCCTTAGCGATTTTCATACTGTCGGTGCTTCGTCGTTGACTGTCCACCATCAATGTTACGGCCTCAAGCGACCCTGCTTGAAGCTCCTCAATCATTTGCTTGATTTGCTGAGCCGAACTTTGTGTTCGCTGAGCAAGACTTCTTACCTCATCTGCGACAACTGCAAACCCTCTTCCAGCGTCACCCGCTCTAGCAGCCTCAATAGCCGCATTAAGTGCCAATAAGTTAGTCTGTTCAGATATTCCTCGAATGACTTCAAGGATTACTCCTATGTTTGCCGTTTTGCTATGTAGAGCTTCTATATGCTTACAAGATAAGGCGATCTTTTGCGAAAGTACTTGCATTGCCAGTAAGGCTTGATGAAGTGTGGATTTTCCCAGCTCGACCTGTTCCCGTGCGGATGAAACCTCACCTGCAGCGTGTGTCGCATTGCCAGCTATTTCGTGAGAAGCTGCACCAAGCTCGTTTATGGCGGTGGCCATGCTATTCGTCCGCAATGCTTGAGTATCTGATTGTTGCATTGACTCGGTAGACGCTGACAAAACTTGTTGGCTCACGCCATAGAGTGAAGTGGTGCTTTGAGCCACATCCCGTATTGAACTATGTATACGCTCGATGAATCGGTTAAAAGCTTTAGCCAAAATACCAAATTCATCTCGACGGTGCTGGGGTAGTCGCTGGGTTAGGTCCCCATCCCCCTCGGAGATATTAACCATTGCCTGGGTTAGTAGGAGCAAGGGGGCCAGCAACGCTTTCATCAGAAGTCCGAGTGAAATGGTTATCATCGTCACTGCCACTATCGTTGCGGCTATTGCGATGTCACGTGAGCGACTAACTGGTGCAAAAGCTTTTTCTGCATCAATGGATAAAACCAGATACCAATTGGCGGATTTTAGGCCTCGTATTGGAGTGAATAGTACGATCTGAGAGCGTCCATCACGTTTGGTGTCACTGAATCCGGCCGTTATCGCAGGCGTATTTTCAGGGAAAACATCTTGAAGTTTTTTCAGTATTTCTTCAGGTCTTGAACTTACTAGTACTTTTCCGTTTTCATCAACCAGTAGAGCATCACCTAATCCACCTACATTCAAGGATTTGATAATGTCCACAAGTGCGGTCAGCGTCAGGTCTCCTGCAAACACACCTTCAAGTTTATTGTTACGCAACAAGGGGGCCGCGACTGTCACTCCAAGACTTCCACTCGTAGAAAAAATATAAGGTGGAGTAATTATGGTGTAGCTAGAGGTGGCGGCGGACAGGTACCAGGGTCTGGAGGTTGGATCATATCCCGCGGGTACAGACTGATTAGGGTGTATGGTGAACTTCTTATCCGCTTGTCCATAGTACACTTTTTCAAAAATATCTTTAAAAATTTTCTGCTCTAACACGGTTTGTAATATTAGGGGAGTGCTGTCCTTCTCCAAGCTTTGCGTAGTAGCCTCAATCAATTTGATACGAGTATCAAGCCAATAGGATATGTTCTCCGCGGTTAGTTTTCCTACTTCAATCAAAGACGCGTCTAAACTGCTGCGAATACCTTGCTTTTGAATGTAGGAGCTAAAGCTCGCGAAGCCCGCAAAGGCTATTGATACGATCAATGAAGTTGCTAAAAGTACTTTATGGACGAAGCGTAGGTTTGTGATCATCGCAGGCCTAATCTCCCTGAAACCGGTTGGTATATTTAAAATATAAAAAAGCGCTGGTTAAGTGCCAGCGCTGAGGCAGAGCGACCAGACTAGAATCCTCGAAAATGCGCGCAGTACTTTACGGTATTAAATTAGAGAAGCAGAAGGCTGTAACTTACAAATACCCGGTTCTGATCTTGGTCACGCGCCGCTTCGCTGTTGGACTTGCCATTACGCCATCCGAATCCGACCCCTTTAAGCGAACCGGACTGAATCACGTAATCCAGGCTGATGTCCCGCTCCCATTCCTTCTGGGTGTCGCCAGAGGTGGTCTTGATATCGTCGCCGCTGAGGTACATGACGGACGCTTTCAGGCCGGGCACCCCCATGGCGGCAAAGTCATAAGCATACTGGCCGAAGGCTGTGCGCTCGCCCGCACGAGTGAAACTCTGAATCAAGCGATCGGTATACAGGTACAGGCTGGTCCCGCCGGCACCCTTGTTGGCCAGGCCGCCCTGATTGAGCTGCGTGAAGTTGCTGCCACTGGAAACGCTTTGATAACCCGCTGTGAGGCCATGGCCACCCACCGTGTAAATCAGCGCGGCGCTCCAGGTTCGATTGTCGATCTCGCCATCATTGCCTTGGGTGTAGCCGCTGATTTTGTAGCCTGAAGTGCCTGAGCTGTTTTTACCGGATGAATCGGTCTTGAAGTAGCGCAAGTCGGTTTTCAGCGATTGACCGTCCGCGATTGCCAGCGTGTGGATCAGGCCGAAAAACTGCTGGGTGTAGTAGTTGTCCAGGTTGGCGTAGTAATACTGGGCGGTCAGGTCCTTGGTGATTTTCCAGTCGCCGCCGGCGAAGTCGAACGCGTTGCTTTCACGGGTGCCGCCGGTGGCGGCCAACCCGGTCTGATCGCTTGAGCCCCGACCTGTTGCATGTTCGATTCGGCCTCCTGTGAGGGTCAAATCCTTGAACTCGCCCGAGGTGATCTGGCCACCTTCGAAGGTCTGCGGCAGCAGTCGGCCGTCGTTGGAGACGAGGATTGGAAGTTTGGGCATCAGCGTGCCCAGGCGCAGTTCGGTTTTCGAGACTTTGACCTTGCCGGTCAACCCCAATCGGCTCCATTCGTCGACAGCGCTGTTATCACTCTCTGAAGGAATCATCGAGCTGCCGACGTGACGTCCCTTGCCACTGTCCAGCGTAATCCCCATCAGGCCCAGTGCGTCGACGCCAAAACCCACCGTGCCATCGGTGTAGCCCGACTTGTAATCGAGCATGAAACCCTGTGCCCACTCTTCGGTTTTCGAAGGCACGGCCGTGCCGTCGCGGTTGTCGTTATTGAAGTAGAAATTTCTCATCCCCAGGGTGGCTTTGCTGTCACTCAGGAAGTCGGCGTGCGCTTGGGTACTGAGGGCAATACCACCAAGCATGAAGATTGCGACTGTTTTTTTATTGTTCATCAATAGCGCTCCGTCTTTTTGTGTTAGGCAACATCAGCAAGTGCAAGAGCTTTCCAGTCCGTCACGATAGAAGTGGAGGATCTTCAGAAGCCTTGTTTTTTTGTGTAAATAGCACGAGGATGTAAAAATTATTATTTGATGTGAGGTAATTCGTAGTTAATGTCAGTCCTTTTGTCTTTCTGTTGTATGAGTAAGAGTTTGTGTGCTGTTACATTGGTGTTTTGCGAGCGTTGCACGTGCATGTTTAGGGCGGTGCAGTCAGAAACGATTGCTTTGTACTGCCTCCGTTAGTAATTGCTCCACAATAAAACCAAAATAAGAGAATATATCTCCCGGAATTTTCCCTGCACTGATTTAGAATAGAATATGGATTGCACAATCCAGTTTCCAGTACGGACTTTATTCCCATCTATTTGGCAGAGGGGCTGTGAGACATACTGAACAGGTCTGCGCCCGACAAATCGGACGCAGGATTGACTAGTTTAATGTTGCAGAATTTTGCCCAAAAACTGCTGCGCTCGTTCAGAGCGAGCGCTGATGTCGCCGAAGAATTGCTCTTTGGGGCAGTCTTCGATGATCTGGCCCTGGTCCATGAAGATCACCCGGTTCGCCACTTTTCGGGCAAAGCCCATTTCGTGGGTCACGCACATCATGGTCATGCCTTCGTGGGCCAGTTGCACCATCACATCGAGTACTTCGTTGACCATTTCCGGGTCCAGTGCCGAGGTTGGTTCGTCGAACAGCATGACCACCGGGTCCATCGCTAGCGCACGGGCAATCGCCACACGCTGTTGCTGGCCACCGGAGAGCTGGCCTGGGTGCTTGTGGGCGTGGGCCGATAGACCGACGCGCTCAAGCAGTTGCAGGCCTTTTTTGGTGGCCTCGACCTTGCTACGCCCCAACACCTTGACCTGCGCGATGGTCAGGTTTTCGGTGATGGTCAGGTGCGGGAACAGTTCGAAATGCTGGAACACCATGCCGACGCGTGAACGCAGTTTCGGCAAGTTGGTCTTCGGACTGTTGATGGAAGTGCCGTCAACGGAAATATCGCCTTTCTGAAAGGCTTCTAGCGCATTAACGCATTTGATTAACGTGGACTTGCCTGACCCGGATGGGCCGCAAACGACCACCACTTCACCTTGCTTGACCTCAGTGCTGCATTTTGTAAGTACTTGGAAATTTCCATACCATTTGTCGACGTTCTTGATAGAGATCATACAGCGAACCTTTTTTGCAGACGCTTGACCAGCAACGAGGCGGCAAAGCTGATAGTGAAATACACCAGACCAGCAACGATCAGGAATTCATTCGCGCGGCCGATGATGTCGCCACTGGCACGCGAGGCATTGAGGAAGTCCACCAAGCCAACGGTGTAAACCAGCGAGGTGTCTTGAAACAGGATAATGCTCTGCTGTAGTAGCAACGGGGTCATCTTACGGAATGCTTGCGGCAGGATAATCAGGCGCATGGTTTGGCCGTAACTCATGCCCAACGCCTGAGCCGCGCTCATTTGGCCCTTTGGAATCGCCTGCACGCCGGCTCGGACGATTTCGCAGAAGTACGCGGCTTCGAACATCATGAAGGCCACGATGCACGAGGCGAACGCGCCGATCGGGGTGTCTTCGCCAGTGATCCAGCGCAGCGCGAACGGGACAGCCAAGTAAAACCAAGTGATCACTAGCAGCAGTGGAATGGAGCGGAAGTAGTCCACGTAGGTGCCGGCGGCGCGCGACAACAGCTTGTTGTGGGACAGGCGCATCAAGGCCAGGATCGTGCCGAGGATAATCCCTCCGGCGACGCCCATCGCCATGAGTCGCAAGGTCATGACCATGCCGTTCCACAGTCCGGGTAGGGAAGAAATGATGCCGCTGAAATCGAATTCCATCATTTACCCCCTATGGAAATAAGGCCGGGCACGGCGACTTTCTTCTCGACTATACGCATTAGCAGCATCAGGCCCATGTTCAGCGTGAAGTAGATCAGGGTGGCCAGGGTGAAGGCTTCGAACAGGTTTGCGGTGAATTCAGCGGTTTGTTTGGTCTGCGCGAGCAGTTCCATCAGGCCAATCAGCGAAGCCACTGATGAGTTTTTGAACACGGCTAGAAACTCGGTGGTAAGCGGCGGAATGATGATCCGGTAGGCCTGAGGCAGCAGCACGTTCCAATAGATTTGCGGCAGTTTGAAGCCCATGGCGCGCGCGGCGGACTCTTGGCCCCGAGGCAGCGCCTGAATGCCTGTGCGGACTTGTTCACAGACACGAGCGGCCGTGAAAAGACCGAGACATACGACTACACTTAGATAGGCCGAGGTGGTTGGGTTAAGGTCTTGTTTGTACCATTCCTGCAGGTGTTCAGGCAGTAAATCTGGTACCAGGAAGTACCAGATAAATAGTTGCACTAAAAGTGGGACATTACGGAACACCTCTACATACAGGCTAGCAATGCTCGACACGATACGATTTGGCACGGTTCGCATAACACCGAGCACCGATCCCAGCAGCAATGCAATAATCCAGGCCACTACTGCTATAGCGATGGTCCAGCCAAGACCTGAAATAAACCAATCGAAATAGGTTTCATGTCCCACTCCAGTGGACTTAAAGAATACGCCCCAATCCCAGTTGTAATTCATGGAAATGCCTTCCGAACAAATATTTTCGTGCATGCAACTGCCTCATGTCCGCGTATGGCGGCCATGAGCAGATCATTGATGTAATTAAAGAGTTGCTGCAGGTGCAGGCTTGTCGACAGGGTTGGCAATGAGTTCTTTGAGTGCAGGACTCATGGGAAAGTTAAGGTTTAGGCCTTTTGGGGGGATGGGTTGATTGAACCATTTATCATAAATAGCATTGATTTCGCCCGAGGAAAAAGTGGCTTTAATAGCGTCATCCACCACTTTTTTGAAAGGTTCGTCCCCCTTGCGCATCATACAGCCGTAAATGTCCTGTGATTGTGCGGTGCCTGTTACTGCCCATTCACCGGGATTTCTGGCTTTGGCCCTTTCACCTGCCAATAGGGCATCGTCTTGCATGAATGCGACGGCTCGTCCGGTCTCCAACATTTGGAATGACTCGCCAATGTCTTTCCCTGAGATGATGTTCATACCCATCTGCTTGTCAGCGTTCATTACTCTAAGCAGGCGCTCGGATGTACCACCAGCGGTGGTGACCACGTTCTTGCCTTTCAGGTTTTCAAAGTCTTGGTAGATTGAGTCTTTTTTGGACAAGAGGCGAGTGCTTACTTCAAATATCCCTACTGAGAAGTTAACCTGTTGTGCGCGTTCTGCATTATTTGTCGTCGAACCACATTCCAAGTCTACGGTGCCATTCTGAACCAGTGGGATACGATTCTGAGCGGTAATCAGGTTGTATTTAACTATTAGGTTGGGGAGGCCTAACTCTTTCTTGATGGATTCGACGATTTTAAGTTGGAGGTCTTGAGAATAGCCGATCGGCATCCCAGAAGCGTCCGCGATGTAGGAAAACGGTATAGATGAGTCGCGGTGGCCGACAGTAATGGTACCCGACTCTTTGATTTTTTTAAGAGTGCCGGTGAGTTCAGCAGCCATTAATGACGGGCTGATGATTGCTGCTACAATTGCGACACTCAATAATTTAGGGGAAACACGCATCAGGAAATCCTCAAATTAGTTAAACGGGTTCTTCTAGACCCATGCGCTAGCTAATACGGCGATTGGTACGCGCCGAGTTTGCTAATGTCGGTTCTACTTAATTTTTGGCAGGCTTTAATGATGAGGGTGAAGTACTGTTTTTTGACGCTGCGCTTGTAGAAGGATATGCAGTGCTGGCGCCAATACTTAGGTGCTTCTATATTTTTTTCAGTTGCCAAAGTAGCGTCTTTTCGTGGCAATAGAGGGTGTTTTCTAGTGTGTGTGATCATTGCCGTATCCTGTTGTTGTTGTTTTGACATATGACGGATTTAGACTACCACTGCCAATCAGGGTGTGGTATGGCTTGTGATGGATAACAGGTATGCCAAAGCGCTATAGCTTGCGAGTGGAAGATAAATGCCAGAGATAAAGGTTAAATAGAGTAACGATCAATATTATTGATGTTGACCTATGATTTCCTTAGCGATTTCACTGACTCCAGGCCGCAGTGCTTCAAAAAAATAGGTGCCATTTGGCCGAATCATAATCAAGGTGCTTCTATGTATAGTTTTATTTTATCGTCCTTTTAGCAATAGGCCCTCGGGTAACAGGAGCCGACGGTGGCAGGCCCCTATTATCGGCTTCTCGTGTTTAAGCAAGATTGGCCTTGATCAAGACACTTTCAATCCACGACTGGTTGAATGCCCCCGTTGCGATTTCTGCCTTTACGCGATCCTCAGCGGCTTGATGCGTGCGAGCCATGGCAAGCAGGTGGTCTGCGGCCGAAGCGGGAAAGCCGACAATGCCATCCTCATCGCCGACGATGATGTCTCCCGGGTTTACGATCATCCCGCCAATGCATACCGGAACGTTGACTGCCCCTGGACCCGTTTTATAAGGACCACAATGCACCACATCACGGGCATAACACGGGGTGTCTTCAAAGCTTGCGACATCGCGAATTGCACCGTTTACGACAAACCCTACACAGCCCCGCTGTAACGCGTAGAGTTTGATGAGTTCGCCAATCACGGCGTTGGTGGTGTCACCCTGAGCATCCACAACAAGCACGTGGCCAGGCTCGAGCATCGTCAAGGCCTTGTATATGTAGAGATTGTCACCTGGGCGGGTTTTAACCGTCAGCGCACTCCCGACCATTTTTCCTGTTTTATTGTAGCGATTAAGACCTCGAACCCCAATGTAACGCCCCATGTTATCGCTGATATGTGGGGTCACCACTGAGCGAAATGCAGTGTGGATGTCGCGAGATTCTGGGGTGATCGCCTGAACAGTATTAATGCTGGAAGAATTCATGTTGACTCCTGAATAGCTGTTTTAGTCGTTACCTGAGTCTCTACAACGCAGACTTACGGCATTGTTGCAGGCGCGGGCTGATCTGTAGGGTTGGCATAAAGTTCCTTGACCTCATTGGGCATCGGATAATCCAGGCTCAAGCCTTTAGGCGGTATGGGGTGCTGAAACCATTTGCTGTAGATATCGTTGATTTCCCCTGATGCATAAAGAGCTTTGATAGCACCGTCCACTGCTTGCTTGAACGCATCGTCACCTTTGCGCAACATACATCCGTAGATCTCACGAGATTGCGCAGCACCGGATATAGCCCATCGATCCGGGTTCCTCGATTTTGCGCGTTCACCCGCTAGCAGAGCGTCGTCCTGCAGCCAAGCAACTGCACGGCCAGTTTCCAACAGTTGGAATGATTCGCCGTGGTCCTTGGCTGAGATAATGTTCATGCCTAACTGTTTTTCAACGTTCGTTGAGCGCAGCAGTCGCTCGGCGGTTGTACCCGCAGTGGTTACTACATTGCGTCCTTTAAGGTCATCAATATCTTTGTAAGAAGATTGCTTGGTTGTCAGCAGTCGGGTGTTGATTTCAAATATGCCAACAGAAAAGCTGACCTGCTGCTGACGTTCGGCATTGTTTGTCGTTGAACCACATTCAATGTCGACGGTGCCATTTTGAATCAGCGGTATTCGGGTTTGTGAAGTGACAAGGTTGTACTGTATTTTCAAGTTGGGTAGGTCGAGGTCTTTTTTCAATGCTTCGACAACTTTGGATTGAATATCCTGGGAGTAGCCAACCGGTACACCAGAGGCGTCGGCGAGGTAGGAAAAAGGAATCGCCGCATCACGGTAGGCTAATGTGATTGTGCCTGATTCTTTTACTTTTTTTAGTGTGCCGGATAGCTCTGCACTCATCCCTTCGTGGGACAGAAATGCAACAGACAATGCCATCAGTTTGGCAATATTGCGAATACGCATAAAACCTCCAGAAATGAAGCCCGAGCCAAGATGAACTCAGTGGCAACTGCATGATTTTCTACTTGTTGTACATCAACGGCAGATTTCTAGAACTGCAGGGTGTTTTTATTATGTCAGCCAGCTTTCATAGCCGGATCGTATTGAGACGCTTCGTCTGTTGTGATCAGTCGATCGCAAAGATTGCTTCAACTTCTACAGGCGCCCCTCGCGGGATGGCCGCAACGCCTACCGCTGCCCGGGCATGGCCGCCGCGCTCTTGGCCGAAAAGCTCTATAAAAAGATTTGAAGCCCCATCAATCACCTTCGCTTGCTGCTCGAAGCTAGGAAGGCACTTAACATAACCATTAACCTTCAAAACACGTATGCGGTCGAGTTGGCCATCGCTCGCTTCATTGGCAATGGAAAGAAGATTTAGTGCGCAGACTCGCGCCGCGGCCTGGGCGGTCTCAATATCAATTTCCGTTCCCACGGTTCCTTTGTATAGCAAGACGTCGTCTTGCAGGCATACTTGACCCGCCGTATAAATCAGGTTCCCAAAACGGGTGTACAACTGATAGTTGCCGCCTCGCGTATTGAACTTCGGCAACTCCAAACCCAATGCGGCCAGTTTTTCCAGAACACTACTCATGATCAAAGTCTCCAATGGTTTTCTTCACGCCTCTGGCGATGCCAAAAGCTTCAAAAATGAATGACTCAGTTGGCCCAG
This sequence comes from Pseudomonas sp. NPDC089918, assembly GCF_050280605.1. Taxonomy (NCBI): domain Bacteria; kingdom Pseudomonadati; phylum Pseudomonadota; class Gammaproteobacteria; order Pseudomonadales; family Pseudomonadaceae; genus Pseudomonas; species Pseudomonas sp. NPDC089918. Next base: position 30,244 of record NZ_JBNNVP010000043.1, read on the forward strand.
GCTTGTAGGAAGACGTCTGGGTCAACGTTCCCGCCAGAGCAAACCACCACGACAGTTTTGCCCTCATAACGCGCCTTTTCTCTAATCAGCGTTCCGAGGGCGGCTGCACCGCCCGGCTCAAGGACGAGTTTGAGGTACTGAAATGCTGCACGCATGCCTTGGAAGGCATCTTCCAGATAAGCGACTTCAGTACGCGGTTGAACAGGTTTCAATACTTCGAAGGGGAGTGCTCCGACAGCGGGGCCGGCAATCCCGTCGAGCAGCGTTTTGGGCAACAGCTGGAGTTTCACCGGTTCCCCCTTTTGCAGCGCTGTTTGCCATTTCGTATAGCCTTCTGCCTCGACAAGAACGCTCTCGAAATGGCCACACTTGGCGCGCATTGCGGTCAAAGTCCCGGATGCCAAGCCGCCGCCGCTGCAACCCAACCACACGGAGTGGGGACTTGCTCCCACTTCAGCCAACTGCTCCGCGATTTCGAGACCGATGGTGCCTTGGCCCGCCATGATGAGGGGGTCATCGAAAGGCGAGACGAAGGTCAGGCCGCGGCTTTCAATCAGCCGCTGGGTAACGTCCTCACGATCCTCGACGTCTTTGTTGTAAAGGACAACCTCTGCTCCCCACCAACGGCAGTTATCCTGCTTAATTTTTGGCGCATGCTCGGGCATCACGACTACTGACGGACAGCCCCACTGGTGGGCGGCCGCAGCAACTGCTTGGCCATGGTTGCCCGCCGAATAAGTGATAACTCCCTTGTTTCTATCACTGGGTGCCAGTTCGGACAGTTTGAACATGGCACCGCGAAACTTGAACGCCCCGGTCTTTTGCAGGCATTCAGCCTTCACGTAAACATCCGCGCCGACGATATCATTCAGCATCGCAGAGCTCAGAAGTGGGGTGCGCACTACTTGTCCTTGAAGTCGGCGTTGTGCCTTCAGGATCAGGTCCAAATCAAACTTTTGCACGACGAATTTCCTTGTGGTGAGTAACTTGGGTGCCTGCCGAGGGCGTGCTCACGAGTTCTTGCTCTGCAGACTGTGATAACCCAATTCAGCTCGAGCCTGGGCAAGGGTCTTGCCAGTAGCAATAGAGGTGCGGATTTGTGACTCAACATGCTCTATGCGACGCGCTGTCTCAGCGACCTCATGGATACGCGCACGAGGTACAACGACGACACCGTTGGCATCAGCTATCACGATGTCACCGTTGCATACTCGAGCAGTTCCAATCGATACGGGCTGATTGACGGAGGCGACCTGTACCCGATCTTTACCTGTTCGCATAAATCGCCCCTTGCTGAAAATGGGGTAGTTCTCATTCAATGCCTTGTTGACGTCTCGGCACACACCGTCGATCACCGTTGCAGCGATGCCTCGAGATAGTGCGTATTGCGTCATGATGTCGCCCCAAACAGTGCAATCAGTTCTGCCATCGTTAGCGATGACGACGACTTCACCTGGGCTGACGTCATCGATGAAGTCACCTACCGTTCCAGGAGGGGTACTGGCGCTTACATATTGAACAGTGAACGCTGGCCCGACTACCAACTGGGAGTAGTTGTTCAAAGGCATGATGTTCATGCACTGACCGGGCAACCCTAGCTTGTCCATAGCATCAGAAATGGCAGGGGTATCGAGCCCTTCAAACAATACGAGGTAATCCTGTTCCACTTGGCTCATGCTTGGCTCTCCTTTTTGATGGCGTCAAATTGGCTGTCGTGCATCACTTGCTCAACGGATTGGCCGGCGCGTACGGCCTCGACCATTCGGTTTTGCCGGGCAGCAATTCGATCTGCCAAATCCAGGACCTGGTCAATTGCAGCTTTTGTCACGAAGACCGTTCCGCACTCATCGGCAATGACATAGTCGTCTTCTGCGACTTCGACATTCGCGACTGTTACAGGCTTTCCGGAATCGATCTGAACCAGGCGGTTGCGTGCGCTGATCATCGTCACGCCCCGGCCGTAGACGGGATAGTCGATGGACGCACTGCCGCTGATGTCGCGGCTGAATCCGTCAATGACAGTTCCGCGAATACCTTTTCGTTTTGCCGCATTGGCCAGGATGTCGCCCCAGCTCGATATACCGTTGACTCCACCTGCAATGATAAGTACACGATCATCATCAGTAATGCTGTCGATGACAGGGCTGATCAAATGTACCGTAGGAGCGTCTCCGTCCTTGGGACCTAGTTGTACGGTACTGACCAGGCCGACGATTTTTACGCAACTCCAAAGAGGCATAAGGCCATTCGTAGCTCCAGGAAGTCCCAGAAAATCCAGGGCGTCGGATACAGTATTGGAGTCGAGGTCGGCGAGTCGTCTTAAACGTTCGTGCTTATTCATTGTGGAGCCCTGTGTTGACGATGGCCTAAGTATTTACGGCCATGATCCACAGGTACATTACGAATATGCTAACTTCCCGATACGCCAGTCGTATCAGGGAAGCCTACGCAACGTTGGGGCATGATCGTCTGGCTTTCCAAGCCGCCGAATGCGCTACCGCTGATACCTGCTTTGCGAGCCTGATTCAGGATTTCTATGATCAACTTTCGACTTATCCGGCATCTCTGGCTGTTCCTTGCAGTCGCCGAGGAGCAGCATTTTGGTCGTGCAGCTAAAAGGCTGGGCATGTCACAGCCACCTTTGACTGAACAGATCAAGGTTCTGGAAACTTCCCTACGGGTAAAGCTGTTTGAACGCACCAGCAAGGGCGCGATCCTCACCCCAACGGGTATGGCGATCATGCCGGCAGTACGAAAATTCGCAGAGCAGTTGGAGCGCTTGGAGCTTGCAGTACATGAAGCCGTTGCAGGGCAAACGGGAGTCCTGACAATAGGCGCTATCAACGCAGCCTTACTTGAGGTGCTCCCTGATCTCATCGAGCAGCTCAAGGAGAGGTTCCCGAATATCTCAGTGTTTATTCGGGAAATCGATAGCGGGGAGGCCATCCCATCACTGGAGTCTGGCGACATTGACGTGGCTTTCGCACGAATTGAAGGCGGCTACTATGAGCCCATCCGCTCGATTGCTCTTGTCCAAGACCAGCTTGCAGTAGCGCTTTCCAGAAATCATCCACTAGCTAATGAAGCGTCTGTGGATCTGCGAGACTTGGCTGGAGAAGTACAGATCATGTTCGCCCGCAGCGGCAGTCCTGTTTTTTTTGACTACATTGTCAGCTGCTGTCAGCAATGCGGTTTCCGTCCAAAAATCATGCATGAGGTCCGCTCGATCGGTTCGCAGATAGCCTTTGTAAGTTGCGGCCAAGGCATTGCGCTGGTGCCATATGCGCTCGAAAAGTTGGCGCCCAAAAACGTAGTGATACGACCCCTGCAGCAGAAATTTCGACTAGTAACCAGTGCCTTGGCCTGGAATGCTGCCCGTAGTAATCCTTTGGTCGACGCGCTTGTCGATATCGTGCGCGAACAGTTCCCTGCTCCCATCGAATCAACTGCGCAATTGTAGGGGATCAATGCTTTCCTTGAGCGAATCAGGGAGCGGCGTCGGAAGGTAAAAACGACCAAGTGGTGTTTGAAGGTGAAATTTGTTTATGAAGCCCGAAAGATTCTGAAATTGTGCACCGTGGCACCGAAATATTACTCAGCGTCGTGACACAATATGACAAGGACTTTGAACCTGTTCGAAAGCTTTTAGGGGGGCGAGAGACTGGCAGTGGTTTCTTCCCCACGCCACCCAAAGTGTTCAGCGCGGCGGTGTCTCGCTCCTCACGGATGGGGCGGTGTTTCAGATTTCCCCCGATTACCCGAATCCGCGGCATCGTGATGCAATAAAGGGCCCATGGATCTCATGGGCCCTTTTCAATTACCTGCTGTAATCGTCAGTGTTTCAAACGCTCGCAGCGTGCGACTTTGCGCAACCCTTCAAACCGGTGCGCTCTTCGATCTCACCGGAACCGCTGATGTACCCGTAGCGCGACAGGTTTGGCATCAGCATCGCGGCGATGAAAGTGATGCTCACTACGGCTGCGACATAGAAGAAGAAATACTCCTCAATGCCTTGGGACCGGAGTGACAAGGCCACGTACTCAGCGGTGCCGCCGAATGCCGCGTTGCCGACGGCATACGGAAAGCCCACGCCCAGAGCACGCACTGCCGGCGGGAACAGTTCGGCTTTGACGATCCCGGCAATCGGGGTGTAAAGCGACGCAATGGCCAGACCGCCAAACACCAGCAGGAACGCCGTAAACGGGCTGCTGACCGATTGCAGTGAATAGAGCAGGGGAATCACCAGCAGCATGGCCAATCCGGAAAACATCAGCATGTGCGCCTTGATCCCGATACGGTCCGCGAGCAAGCCAAAGAGCGGCTGGCAGAACATGAAGCCGACCAGGGCCGCGGTCATGATGAAGCTCACCGTTTCCGGACTGAAGCCAGCGGAGATCACCAGGAACTTCTGCATGTAGGTGGTGAAGGTGTAGAAGTACAAAGAACCACCGATGGTGAACGCTACCACCAGCGCGACCGCCCGTTTGTGCTTGAACATGCCGCGCAACGAGCCGGCATCTTTGCGGTTCATGTCTTTTTTGGTGGCGGTTTCATGCATGGCGCGCCGCAGATACACCACGACGATTGAGCTCATGGCGCCGATGAAGAACGGAATCCTCCAGCCCCATTCGCGCAATTCTTCGCCGGTCAGGGTTTGCTGGAGAATGACCACGGTCATCAATGCCATGAGCTGCCCGGCAATGATGGTGAAGTACTGAAAGGAGCCATAGAAACAGCGACGCCCAGGTGTCGCGATTTCACTGATGTAGGTGGCGCCGGTGCCGTACTCCGCGCCGACTGACAGCCCCTGAATCAACCTAGCGACGACGAGCAAAACCGGGGCTGCCATACCGATGGTGTCGTAGGTCGGCATGACGGCGATCATCAGGGAGCCGGCACACATCATGAACACCGAGATAATCATCGAAACCTTGCGGCCGCGAGTGTCGGCAATCCAGCCGAAAATCCAACCGCCAAGAGGGCGCATGAAAAAGCCGACGGCGAAGACTCCGGCGGTTGCGAGCAGTTGGGTGGTGGTGTCGCCTTTGGGGAAAAACGAAGCCGCAAAGTAGATGGCGGTATAGGCGTAGATGAAAAAGTCGTACCACTCCACCAGATTGCCTGAGCAGGCACCCATGATGGCTTTGACGCGATTCGGACTTTTCTCCGGATCGGTCTTGGCAGCGTGGTTGGTTGAGTCTGTGGTTGATGCGGACATGATGTTCACCCTTTCTTCAAGGCGAGACGATACGAGGAGCACACTGAGGCGTCTCCGACGTTGTTAGCTCGACGGATTGATGTGCTTAACGCAGCGGCTTTGGCCTGTTGACGATCAAAGCAAATGAAGAGGGGGGATGTACGCGAGAGGCAAGCTGTTCGCTGCCTGGGTAAACCGACCGGGTCGAGTAAGGAGAAACGTTGCATATCATGGTGCAAACCCTCGAATCTTATTCTTGTAGTAAGTCGATCGCGCTTGGTGTCGACGTTGATTGCAAACTACCGCAGAGTGGAGGGAGTAATAAGTCGTTAGTCAGGCCTAACTGATATGTCGAAATTCTATAGCTTGGCTGCAGCCCCGACGGGCCGGGGGATACAGCCGGCTCGAAGAACACTAGCCCTTACGACACACGGTTTGCGGAGCACTCCAAGGTTCGCAAATGCGTTTACACTCATAGCACTTTCGACGCATATCGCGCCGAGCCCGATTCTGACTGGCCTGGTAATGGATGTTGTTCAACTTAAAACCCTGATTCATGTGGCTGAGCTGGGCAGTCTCAGCAAAGCTTCCGATCGGCTTCACATCGCGCAACCGGCGCTTAGTCGACAAATTCGATTGTTGGAGAAAGAACTCGGTGCCTACCTGTTTGACCGACATGGGCGAGGCATGGAGATTACTGATGTCGGCAAAGAAGTACTGGCGCATGCCACCCGCATCATGGAAGAAATGGAGTCCATTCGAAGCTCGGTGGTGGGTGGAAGGTCTTCTTTTCGTGGAACGGTCGTCATCGGTACAACGCCAACGGTGGCGGAAATTGTCACAGTCCCTCTGGTGCGCAAGATCAGAGAGGAGCATCCAAATCTCGCCGTCAGGTTTTCCTCGGCCTTCAGCGGTTACTTGCTGGATTGGGTCCAGCGTGGTGAATTGGAACTGGCCATTTCCTACGATCCTCAACCGGTGCATACGCTGCGAATCGTACCGGTGATGATGGAGAATTTGCTGCTGGTTGGTCCCGCCAGTGCCAACCTGCGTCTTGATACGCCGGTGTCGTTCGAGTCTTTGGCTGAGCAGCAATTGGTATTGCCAAGCGCTCGACATAGCCTTCGCGTGATTCTGGATGATTGTGCGCGTGAAGTCGGGATCAAGCTCAAGACCAGTGTCGAAGCGGATTCTTTTGGCGCGATGATCGCCTTGGTCTGCAATGGGTTCGGCTTGACCGCTTTGCCTTTGGCATCGATTTACACGCAAATCGAAGCTGGCGTGCTCAGTGCCGCCCCCTTGGTCGACCCCATTCCCATGCGCAAACTGGTTCAGGTTTTTCCTGCCGACAGGCGTGTCAGTCCGGCCGCCAAATTTGTCGGGGATGCCTTCATCGAGATTGCTGCCGATTTGGTCAGTCGCAAGATTTGGGCCGGGCACATGCTTTGAGTTCTCCTTCGATCTGTTAGCCCCTCTGTGTAATAGCTTCTCACCACTGATGACACTGCCTTGAACCATCAAACGCGACTGCCTGGCGTATTCGGCATTTTTATATTGGGGATGCTGCAAGTTCTGGTCTGGGGAGGTTCGTTCTTCCTCATGGCCGTCATGGCCGATCCGATCATGAGAGAGACCGGTTGGGCCAGCCAATGGGTGTATGGCGCGTTGTCGCTGAGCATTCTGGTTTCTGCAATGCTGGCGCCATTGACCAGCCGGCTTATTGCTCGCTATGGCGGCCGCCCCATCCTGGCCAGTAGCGGCCTGGGTGTCGCCATCGGGCTGTTTCTGATGGCCAGCTCAACCTCATTGCCGATGTTTCTTTTGTCTTGGGCAGTGATTGGCGTCGGTATGGCGCTGGGGCTGTATGAAGCACTATTCGCTGCTTTAGGTTCTCTATACGGGGAGCGCGCGGGCAGTGCGATTACCGGGATCACGCTTATTTCAGGGTTTGCGACAACGCTGTCATGGCCTGCGGTCGCGCTGGTCATCGAGCACATTGGCTGGCGCGCGACGTGCGTGGCTTATGGGGGGCTATTGGTCATTGCTGTGGCACCGCTTTATCTCTGGGTGCTGGCGCCTGGCGCGGGGCAACTCGCAAAAAGCCATGCCATGAGTGATGAAAACCTCTCTGTCGACCGGCGGATCTATCTTTTGCTCACGCTGATTTTTGCGTTGGGTGCAGTGATCATGACGGCGATATCTGTCCAGCTGATTTCATTGTTGCAGGGGCAGGGCTACTCGCTTGCAGCCGCCATCGGACTGAGCGCCTTGCTGGGGCCGAGCCAGGTCGGCTCACGCGTTCTACAAGTGTTTTCGCGAAAGCGACACCCTATCTGGACGACATTGATCAGCGTGGTATTCGTGGCAATCGGTCTGTTGCTGGTGACCATCGCGCCGGCAATGACTGCGTTGGGGCTGGTGATCTACGGCGCGGGTAATGGTTTGCGGGCGATCGTGCGAGGCCTGCTGCCACTGACCCTGATGTCGCCCACCCATTATGTTTTGCTGATGGGGCGTATGGCGCGGCCTTCGCTCATTGGACAAGCCTTGACCCCACTCGCTGGCGGATACCTGTTGCAGACCTGGGGCGCTAGCGGTGTGCTAGCGGGCCTGAGTTCACTGGCCGTATTGAATGTGCTGTTGGTGTTTTTGCTCATTCGGCTGGTGTGAAAAAACTGATCACTACAGGATAAATTTTTTAGCCCTTCACAATGACTGCTTTCGAAAGCAGTCGGCTCCCATGCCGGCGCAGAGCGTGTGGTTAACTGACTGCACAATTAATAAAGTTCTGCAGGAAAATAGAGTTGTCACTGCGACGCCAGGCGAGCGTAAGCCGGGCGATGGGTGATACATCATTTATCTCTTTGAAAACCACCCCCGCGGCATGCACTTGCTGCATCGAAGCCGGCACAAGCGAAACTCCCAGTTCTGCTGCTACCAAATGCACGACAGAGGCAAGTTGTGGAGCGCTTTGTCCCAAAATCGGATCAAAGCCTGCATCACGGCAAGCAGCGATAACGGTGTCGAATAAGGTAGGTCCTACTTCTCTGGGATAGAGAATGAAAGGGTCCTGGCTGAGATCTTTCAGGCTCAATTTTTTCTGGCGTGCAGCCACATGATCTTTTGGTAGAACCGCGAGTAACGGTTCCTCCGAGAGCGTTCGCATCGTCAAATGATCAGCTTCAGCTATTCCTGGGCGAATAAAAACCGCGTCCAGGTCACCTTCCTTGAGGCCTGCCATTAATTGAATGGTATTGCTTTCCTCCAGGGTCAAATCGACATCCGGGTATGCCCGCCGAAAATTGCGAATCGCCGTAGCCACGACCGGATTGAAACTTGCGGAGGCAGTGAAACCTATGCGCAGCGCCCCCAACTCGCCCCGAGCAGCTCGTTGAGCCGCATGCGTTGCTCGCTCTACCTGAGCCGGTATGTTTCGAACCAGGTCATGAAACGCCTGCCCAGCCGCAGTCAATTCTGCGCCTTGCGGAATTCGGTGAAATAACCGGGTGCCCACCTCACGCTCCAGGTCGCGGATCTGCAAGCTCAATGGAGGTTGTCCGATGCCGATTTTCTGAGCCGCGCGGGTGAAATTCTGCTCTTGAGCGACGGCTAGAAAGTAGCGGATGTGACGTAGTTCCATAGGTAGGAGCTCCATAGGTATCTGTAAAACATATGAAGATCGACAGCTCCATACAATAGTCCATTGGGACTCGTCTAGCTATGGTGGTTCACGCCGGCAAGGATCACAGCACGCCTTGCGGCACCTCACCCACTTCTGGAGTAGAAAATGTCCGTACGTCTGCGCAGTGCTCTTTTCACACCGGCAACACACCCTGAACGTTTCGCCAAAGCCGAGGAGGTGGGCGCCGATCTTTTGATCATTGATCTGGAAGACGCGATAGCGCCTAAAGACAAAAAAAGTGCTCGTGCTACCGCGTTCACCACACTCAACGCGGCCGAAAAAACGCCGTTCCCTTGCATTATTCGTATCAACGGGCTGGATACGTCTGCGGGGCTTTGTGACGTGCTTGAACTGTTGGCAAGTCCGGTTCAGCCTGAATTTCTGCTGCTTCCCAAAACCGAATCCGCTGCACATTTGCAGATAGTGGACCGTCTGCTCAGCGAAAAGGGACTGAGCACCAAGTTGATCGGCTTGATCGAAAGCGCGGTCGGACTCAAGGCGGTATCAGACATCGCTCATGCAACGCCCCGACTCGCCGCACTCATGTTCGGGGCGGCGGATCTGGCGGCGGATCTAGGCTGTGGACCCTTTGCAGCGAATCTCACGTTCGCACGTGTATCGCTTGTGAGCGCGTGCGCGACAGCGGCTATCGCTGCTATCGATTCTCCTTTTTTCGATATTCGCGACTTGTCCGGGCTTGAACGGGCGGCGTTCCAGGCCGCTGACATGGGGTTTGCCGGTAAAGCGGCGATCCACCCGAGTCAGGTGGCGGCAATCAATCTCGCGTTCACACCGACCTCCGATGAAATCGATGAGGCACGGGCCATTCTGATCGAAAACCAACGGGGTGTCGGGCAGGTGAACGGTTTCATGGTCGATGAGGCGGTCGCTCGCAAAGCTCGACGCGTATTGGCCCGGTCAGGCCAATCTATTGAGTTGTAATCGACCCAAAGGTTTTTTATTTGCTCGGCGGACAAAGAATCTCTATCAGGTTGTCTCGCAACGCGTTCTTTTCACGCGGGTTGCGCTGTACGCATACTCGCAAATCTCGCTTGGCCCATCCTTCTACAAGCTCGATAACCTGAAGGCGCTCCAGGTCTGCGGCCTCTAACGCTGAGCGTGGGGCGATACCGATACCCGCTCCCGATGAGACCAGACGGGCAATCGCCCGAAATCCGGAGACCTGGACGCGCACATCTAATCGCCCGCCAAGGGCGCTGGCGTGATTCATCAAAAAGGTATGCAGTGCCGCGCCCGATTGAAGGCTGATAAATGGGAGCCCCAGGCATTCGGTAAAGCTGACCGAATGTTGGTTGGCAAATCGACCGTTTAGCGGTGCTAACAAGACTAACTGGTCCTGCCGGTAGGGCAGAAATTCCAGATCTGGATGGTCGGACTCCAGGGCTACGACTCCGATGTCGGCACGGCCTGAGGACACGGCTGAAATAATGTCATGGCTCAATCGCTCCTCAAGGGTGATGCGGACATTGGGGTACTTGGAGAAAAAGCGCGCCAGGTCATCCGGCAAATATGAGCTGATGGCATTGTTGTTGGCAAAAAAGGTCACGTGGCCGATCAAGCCATTGGCGAAAGGTTGCAAGTCAGTGGTCATCTGCTCCAGCTGTGCCATGCAGCGTCTTGCATGTTCGACCAGCACATGACCCGCCGGGGTCAATCCCACCCCCCTGGCCTGGCGCAGCAGCAAGGGTGTCCCGAGGCTGGCTTCAAGCCCTTTTATGCGCAAACTGACTGAGGAGGGGGCCAGATTACAGCGCTCGGCGCCGCGCGACAGATTGCTTTCCTCGGCGACCGCCAAGAAGACCTTCAGGTCGATCAAGTCGTACATCATTGCGTTAGTCTCCGGCAAAATCATGAGGATTTTGTCTAATTTAACCTCTCGTAAGTCCCAGAGTGTTTGTATTTTACAAACGTTGCCTTCGTAAAAGCTCGCTGCTCCCCTGGCCGTGATTTGCACATACTTGTGCACGCAAACTGTCAATGGGAGAACCTGATGTCCACTACAAAACCTTTAAAAGGCATTACCGTCGTTTCCATCGAACAGGCGTTGGCGGCACCTTTGTGTACCTGTCGTTTGGCGGAGATGGGCGCGCGGGTGATCAAGGTCGAACGTGCAGAAGGGGATTTTGCGCGGGGCTATGATGATGCCGCCAAAGGTCACTCTTCGTATTTCCTGTGGACCAACCGAGGCAAGGAATCGCTTGTGCTGGATTTCAAGAATGCCGACGACGCGATGCTATTGAAACGGATCATCGCCAGCGCTGATGTATTCGTGCAAAACCTGGCGCCCGGCGCCCTTACTCGCGCAGGGTTTGACAGTGCGGAACTGCGTGCACTGAATCCACAATTGATCACTTGCGACATCAGTGGTTACGGTACTGAGGGGCCCGCTAGTGGTTTGAAAGCGTATGACCTGTTGGTCCAATGCGAAAGCGGTCTGGCCGGCATCAGCGGTTCACCTGAGGGCTATGGCCGCATCGGCGTGTCGATTTGCGATATCGGGGCAGGTTTGAATGCTGCGATTGGCGTGCTTTCGGCGTTGCAGTTACGAGAGCGAACCGGGCAGGGCTCCGGGATTTCCGTTTCGCTGTTCGATGGTGCTGCGGACTGGATGACAATTCCCTACCTGCACGAGATTTATGGCAATGGCGCTCCTACACGCCAGGGTCTGCGCCACCCCTCAATTGCTCCATACGGCGCTTATACCACTGGCGATCAGCGAGACATCGTGATCAGCATTCAGAACGAACGCGAATGGCAGCAGTTTTCTAACCTGTTCCTTGAAGGCACTGGCGCATCTACTGATCCTCGTTTTGCATCCAACACAGAACGCGTCCGTAACCGAGACGCTCTGGATGCGCTTATCAGCGCGTCCTTCGCCAGCCTGAGCGCCGAACAGGCGATTCACAAACTGGGTCAGGCCAATACCGCTTTTGGTCAGGTGCGCTCCGTCGCCGAGATGGCAGAACATCCGGGCCTTCGTAAATGGCCGATGGCAGTCGAGACCGGTGACGTCGAGATGATTGCTCCTCCGGTACGCGCTCCTTGGGACGAACAACGATTCGAAAAAGCTCCGCTCCTGGGCGAACACAGTGATCGCTTGCGCGAAGAGTTCCAGGCGACAGCAACACAGAACAAACAAGAGGAGGTCCCTGCATGAGCACTATTGATCTTCAACACCTGCGCCAATGGATCGGCAAGACCCATGTCGACCACGATGTCCTGTCTTCACGCCATGCGCGTTTGATGGCTGCAACGCTGGGCATCCCACAAAGCGATTTGGTCTCGGGTTATCCATTGCCGCCATTGTGGCACTGGTTGTATTTTCTTGACGGACTGCCGCCTGAAGAGTTAGGGCGTGACGGTCACCCCGCGCGAGGCGGCTTCTTGCCTCCCGTGCCGTTGCCGAATCGTATGTGGGCCGGTGGACAGCTTGAATTCAAGAAAGCGTTGCCGCTGGATGGAAGCGTCGAGAAACGCTCCAGTATTGTTTCGATCGAGCACAAACAAGGTCGTAGTGGCGAGCTGGTGTTTGTCACCGTATTGCATGAAATTTTGCATGCCGGTGAAGTTGCCATTTCTGAACATCACGACATCGTCTACAAGGAGGCAACTCCAGCCGACTCAAACAAACCTTTCGCCGAGATGCCGCAAGCCACTCATTCTTATGAATGGCTGCCTACCTCAACCACGTTGTTTCGCTATTCAGCACTGACTTTCAATGGTCATCGTATTCACTATGACGCTGATTACTGTCGAGATGTTGAAAGTTATGCGAGTCAAGTAATACACGGTCCACTGAACGCGACTTTGCTGGCAGGCTATGCCGAGCGTATTGCGGGAAAACCAGTAAAACTATTTAATTATCGAGGCGTTCGTCCTGCCTTACTGGGAGCAACGCTAACATTAAATGCTGTCCATGAAGGTGACGACTTGCTGTTATGGGTCAGTTTTCCTGATGGCGCAGTTTCGATGCAGGCGCGCGCCAGTTTTTGAATCTGCATTGCAGTGAAAAATACACGATGAAGTCACATCAAGGCGTTTGACGTTTCAGTTGAAGTGGACTTTATCCTAAATGGTTTTGTTAGTTGATTAGATGATCAAGCAGGCAGTCTGTGCGAGTGGCTTTTGTCTTCGCGCAGACTGTTGTTGGGCTGGTGGTTTGGCGCGTAAGTGCGTCAACAGATTATTTCCGCTCGTGGAGATTGAAATGATAATAATAAGTAATGCTGATAACAGTGCTGTCAAATGTCCTCCCGTCACCAATAAAACACGGGTTCGAGCGATACTCGGAGCTTGCTCGGGCAATTTGGTTGAATGGTATGATTTTTTCATCTATGCCTATACGTCTATCTATTTTGCTTCGCTGTTTTTTCCGGCAGGAGATCAAAACAGTCAACTGTTAGCGACCGCGGGGATTTTTGCTGTCGGCTTTTTTATGCGCCCCCTCGGTGGCTGGATATTTGGTTACATTGCGGATACGCGCGGTCGAAAAATATCAATGATCATTTCGATTTTCATGATGTGCGGTGGGTCTTTGATGATCGCGATCATGCCAACGTATGAGTCGATTGGTGTCGCGGCTCCCATCCTGTTGGTTATAGCCAGGCTGATGCAGGGCCTTTCAGTGGGCGCGGAGTACGGAACGGGTGCCACTTACATCAGTGAAATGTCGACTGCCGGGCGCCGATCATTTTTCGGTTCATTCCAATACACCACAATCATTGCAGGTCAGCTGCTTGCGCTGCTGACGGTTGCTGTTCTTCAGCACGTATTGCTTCCGGAAGATTTGAAAGCCTGGGGTTGGAGAATTCCATTTTTTATCGGAGCGATTAGCGCCATCGTAGTCGTGTTTCTACGTCGATCCATGACTGAAACAGCCTCAGTAAAAGAAATGAAGAGTAAGGAAGCCGGCTCTATTCGCGCGTTGTTAAAGCATAAGCGGGCCGTCATTTTAACGGTGGCTATCACCATGGGATGTTCGCTGTACTACTATACGTTCACATCGTATATGCAGAAATACCTAGTGCTGTCAGTGGGGATGGATGCAGGGACAGTAAGTTTTATCATGACGTCTGCCTTGGTGTGCTTCATGATTTGTCAGCCATTTTTCGGCCTGCTGGCAGACCGTATTGGCGTGAAAAAAAGCATGATGATATTTGGTGGTTTGGCAACAGTGTTAGTTGTGCCGATCTTAACCACGTTAAAGACGGTATCGAGCCCGTATGCGGCCTTTGTGCTAATTATGTCTGGTCTTCTTGTTGCTGCATTTTATACGCCCGTCACAGGTGTACTTAAAGCGGATCTTTATCCCGCCTCGGTCAGGGCGTTGGGCGTTGGTCTGCCATATGCGATCGGCAATGCATTGTGTGGCGGTACCGCGGAGTACGTGGCGTTGATGCTTAAGTCGATGGGGATTGAAAGTTACTTCTTCTATTACGTAGCTGCATTGGTATGCGTGACGTTCATTGCTTCGGTATTAATGCCTGATTTGCGTAAACACGGGTATCTGGATGGCACTGGAACGGTCGAGGACAATTTCGCGAAGTCGCCTGGGTACGGTCGTAGTGTGCACTCGTAAATTAGACGTGAGGTAACTACTGCGCTTTTGCCACTGTCGCATGTGCCACGCACACATGAGGCAGTGGTTTTTTGATGATTTGGCCACCCGTAATCCAAGTGCGTGGACAGGGACCTTTACGCCACTGTCAGCCATGCACGCTGCTCAGATACTCAAACAATTTGGCCGCTTCCGGCGCAAGTTGCGCCTGACTCGCGACCCCCACGAACAAGGTGCGATGAGCCCAGTCATCACTCAAGTCGACAGCCATCAGCCGTGTACCGAGCAGTTCGGCACGCACGGATGGCAACGGTAAGATCCCGATACCCAAGCCTGCTTCGATCATGCGACAGATGCCGTCGAAGCTGCTGACCTGAATCCGCACCTTGAGGATCTTGCCCGCACTCACGGCGGCATCGGTGATTCTGCGCAGCAACGAGCTGCCTTGGTTGAGTGCTACATAATCGAAGCCAAGCGTGTCGGCAAAGGACACGCAGCGCTCATTGGCCAGTTCATGGCCGACCGGCACCAACAGCACGAGTCGGTCATCACGGTAGGGCAGTTTGTACAGTCCCTCTGCCGGTACGTTATCGGCAAAAATACCGATATCGGCACGCCCGTTTTCCACGGCTTGAATGATGGGTTCGCTGAGCGCTTCTTCCAATCCGATACGCACGTTCGGGTTGGCGCGCAGGAACGACGCGAGGTCATCCGGCAGAAACTGGACGACGGCGGATGTGTTGGCGAACAAGCGCACATGCCCGCGCACACCGACCGCGTAATCACTGGCGTCGCACGCCATCCGGTTCACGCCTTCCAGAATCGTTCTGGCATGTTCAACGATCCCTTGTCCCGCCGCAGTCAGTTCAAGCCCCCTTGGCAGGCGCACGAACAGCGGGCACTGGGTGGTTCGCTCCAGCTCGGCTAACCGTTTACTGGCCGCCGAGACCGTCATGTTGGCCTTTTCGGCGGCACGGGTCAGGTTGCCGGATTCGGCGGCGAAGATCAGCAGGCGTAAGGACAGCAGATCGAAATGCAGGGGGTTGATCATCAAAGGGATCCAAGGTTTTCCATTCTGGAAAGAGTAGTGGCGAAATATGAAATTTTCATCTGCCCGGTTTGTGTCGATTATCCATGCCACAAGCACTCAACAAGAACGGGAAACGTCATGAGGTTACCTCTGCAAGGTGTCAAGGTCGTGGAGCTCGGTCAACTGATTGCCGGGCCATTTGCGGCGAAAATGCTCGGTGAGTTTGGCGCCGACGTGATCAAGATCGAACCTCCGGTCACCGGTGACCCATTGCGCAAATGGCGCCTGCTGCATGACGGTACTTCCGTCTGGTGGGCCGCGCAATCTCGTAACAAACGCTCGCTGACCCTTGATCTGCGCCAGAGTGAAGCCCAGCAGGTCGTGCGCCAGTTGCTGGCCGATGCGGATGTGCTGATCGAGAACTTTCGCCCAGGCACCCTGGAAAACTGGGGGCTGGGCTGGGACACACTGCACGCCCTGAATCCGAAACTGATCATGCTGCGGGTCTCCGGTTACGGCCAGACCGGGCCTTACCGTGACCGCCCCGGATTTGGCGTGATCGGTGAAGCGATGGGAGGGCTGCGGCATCTTTCCGGCGAGCCCGGGCGCACGCCGGTCAGGGTGGGCGTTTCCATTGGCGACTCGTTGTCGGCCTTGCACGGGGTGATCGGCATTTTGCTTGCCCTGCGTCATCGCGAGCAAAACGGCGGTGACGGCCAGCAGATCGACGTGGCGCTGTACGAGTCGGTGTTCAACATGATGGAAAGCCTGTTGCCCGAATACTCGGTGTTCAATGCCGTTCGTGAGCCCGCCGGCAGCAGTTTGCCGGGTATCGCCCCGACGAATGCCTATCGCTGCCGTGACGGTGGTTTTGCCTTGATCGCCGGCAATGGCGACAGCATCTATCAGCGCCTGATGGAAGTGATTGGTCGCCGTGATCTGGGGGCCGATCCCGAGCTCGCGCAGAATCACGGCCGAGTGCTGCAGGTCGAGCGCATCGATGCCGCCATCTCCGAATGGACCGCGCGGCTCAGCCTCGACGAAGTCTTGTCGATCCTGACCGAGGCGCGCATTCCGGCCGGCAGGATTTACAACGCCGCCGACATTGCCCAGGACCCGCATTACCGGGCGCGCGACATGCTGCTCGACAGCCAGCTGGAAGACGGCACGCCGGTGACCTTGCCCGGCATCGTCCCCAAGCTGGGTACCACGCCTGGCAGCGTGACGCGCTCGGCACCGACCCTGGGCCAGCATACCGCCGAGATTCTGGGCGAGCTCGGCATCGACGCTGCACAGCAAGCCGACTGGCGCCAACGCGGCATCATTTGAACCGGAGAATGAACATGCAACGTCTTTTCTTGCAGGAAGTCGCGACCCGTGACGGCTTCCAGAATGAAGCGCGCTTTATCGAAACCGTCGACAAGATCGCCATGATCGACGCCCTCAGTCAGTGTGGTTTCGCCAAGATCGAGGTCACCTCGTTTACCTCGCCCAAGGCCATTACCGCGCTGCGCGATGCTGAGGCGGTGATGCAAGGCATCCGCCGCAACCCGGCGGTGGAATACACCGTGCTGGTGCCTAACGTGCGCGGCGCCGAGCGGGCTCTGGCGTGCAACATCGATGAAGCCAACCTGGTGATGTCGGTCAGCGAACCGCACAACCGTTCCAATTTGCGCATGAGCCGCGAGCAGTCGTTTGCCCAGCTCAGCGAAGTGGTCAGCGTCATCGGTCAGGGGCCGGTGGCGATCAATGTGTCGTTGTCGACAGTGTTCGGTTGCCCGATGCAGGGCGATGTGCCGGTGGGGGAGGTGTTGCACTGGGTCGAGCGTTTTGCCGACCTGGGTGCTCGCGGCGTGACCCTGTGCGACACCACGGGCATGGCGTACCCGAGTCAGGTCGAGGCGCTGTCCCGGGCAGTCCGTGAGCGTTTTCCGGCGCTGCAACTGACCCTGCATTTCCACAATACCCGTGGCATGGCCCTGGCCAATGCGCTGGCGGCCATTGAGGCCGGGGTCGATCGCTTCGATTCGTCCCTTGGCGGCTTGGGCGGTTGCCCTTATGCGCCGGGGGCCAGCGGCAATGTGTGCACCGAAGACCTGTTGCACATGTTGCAGTTGATGGGCTTCAACACCGGGGTTGATCTGGACCGGGTGCTGGCGGTTGCCGAGCAGTTGCCGGGTTTGGTCGGTCACGACATTCCGAGCCAGATCCTCAAGGCCGGCAAACGCCTGGACTTGCACCCGATACCCGCCCACGTCGCCAGCCTGGAAAAACAGGTGCCGTCGGCCCGCACCCCGGAGCTGCACCCATGATCGATCATCTCGACCATCTGGTGCTGACCACCATCGACCCCGTGGCTGCCGAGGATTTTTACGTGCGGGTCATGGGCATGCAGGTGCAAACCTTCGCCGGTGGGCGCAAGGCGTTCGCTTTCGGTCAGCAGAAAATCAACTTGCACGTGCGTGGCCACGAGTTCGAGCCCAAGGCGCACTTGCCGGTGCCGGGAGCGCTGGACCTGTGTTTTATCGCCTCGATCCCCCTGGACCAAGTGATTGCTCACCTGGCGCGTGTCGACTGGCCAATCATCGAAGGCCCGGTGTTGCGCACCGGTGCCACCGGGCCGATCCGTTCGGTGTATGTGCGTGATCCGGACCTGAACCTGATCGAGATTTCCGAACCCGCCCAGCCGGAGCGTGCAGCATGAAAGTAGTGTTTCTCGACAGCGACAGCCTGCCCGTGAGCATTGCTCGCCCGGCCTGGGTCACGGACTGGCAGGACCGCCCCGACACGACGCCGGACCAAGTGGTGGACGCCGCCCGGGATGCCGATGCCGTGATCACCAACAAGGTGCGCATTGGCCGGGCCGAACTTGAGCAACTGCCGAACCTGCGATTCATTTGCGTCGCGGCCACCGGTTACGACTGCATTGACCTGGCGGCTTGCCGCGATTTTGCCGTGACGGTGTGTAATGTCCCGGCCTACTCGGCGCAAAGCGTCGCCGAGTCGGTGATCGCGTCAATCTTCGCCCTGCGTCGACAGTTGTTCGTCTATCAGGCCGCCGCGCTGCGGGACTGGCCGGATTCGCGGCATTTTTGCGTCCATCGCGCGCCGATCCGGGATGTTCAGGGCAGCGTGCTGGGCATCATCGGCCGAGGTGGTATCGGCTTGGCCACGGCACGTCTGGCGAGCGCCCTGGGCATGCAGTTGCTGTTTGCCGAACACCGTGGCGTGGTCCCGGTGCGCAAGGGGTACCAGTCGTTTGAAACGGTGCTCGCACAAAGCGACGTGATCTCTCTGCACTGTCCGCTGACCGAGCGTACCCGACACCTGATCGGGTCCCTGGAGCTGGCGCAGATGAAACCCGGCGCGTTGCTGATCAATACCGCTCGCGGGCCGTTGGTGGATGAAGCGGCGGTGCTCGATGCGCTGGACAGCGGCCGCCTCGGTGGCGCGGCCCTTGATGTGCTTTGCCAGGAGCCACCTGCGGCCGATCACCTTTTGCTCAATAGCCGCCATGCCAACCTGATCGTTACTCCCCACGTGGCCTGGGCCAGCCAGAGCAGCCTGCAACGGCTGGCCGACGGCATCCTTGGAAACCTGGAGGGCTACCACTCGGGGAACCTGATCAACCTCGTGTCGTAAATGCTTCACCACCCAACAATAAGGTCCACTCATGAAAACAATAACAATCACACCGGTCCGTCAGCTTGTCTCGTTATTCATTGCCACACTGTCCCTGGGCGCATTGTTGCAGGTGACGCCTGCCGGGGCGGCGGCCATCGTGCCGCCCGGTGCCCCGGTGGCAGGGATGATCGATCACGTCGACCACATCGTCCTGACCGCCACCGACCCGCAAGCGACCATTCACTTCTACACCGAGGTGATGGGCATGCACCTGGAAAAATTCGGCGAGGGCCGGGTGGCCTTCACCTTCGGCAACCAGAAAATCAACATGCACGTGCGCGGTCATGAAATCGAACCCAAGGCCCATCTGCCGGCACCAGGCTCGCTGGACTTATGTGTAATCGCCAGCGTGCCGCTGGACCAGGTCATCGCCCACCTTAAAGCGGTGAACTGGCCGCTGGTTGACGGCCCGGTGAGCCGAACCGGGGCCAGGGGGCCCATTCGCTCGGTGTACCTGCGTGATCCCGATCTCAACCTGATCGAGATTTCCGAGTACGTCCAGAAGTAATCATCCCCCCGAAACACTCTTTCCCAGACGATCGGTCGTGCATCGATGTGGCGGTCGGCGGCCTGGGGAAATGCATCACGCCTGCGAGGAAGCCATCATGACAACAACAATTACACCCTCGATTGCCGAAAAAAAACCGAGCCATTCACGACTGCGCCGAGTGTTCCGCCACCTGTATGTGCAGGTGCTGCTGGCGATTGTGCTGGGCATCATCTTCGGTCATTTCTACCCCAGCCTCGGCGAAGAAATGAAGCCCCTGGGTGATACGTTCATCAAGCTGATCAAGATGCTGATTGCACCGATCATCTTCTGCACCGTGGTCAGCGGCATTGCCAGTATGCAGAGCCTCAAGCGCATCGGTCGGGTCGGCTTCAAGTCGTTGCTGTACTTCGAAGTGCTGACCACACTGGCGCTGGTGATCGGGTTGATCGGGGTCAACCTGATGCAGCCTGGTACGGGCATGCACATCAATCCGGCGACCCTCGATAGCCATGCCATCGACAGCTACAGCAAGTTGGCCCATGAACAGAGTGTGGTGGGCTTTCTCACCCATATCGTTCCCAGTACCGTGTTTGGCGCGTTTGCCGAAGGCGATATTCTCCAGGTGCTGTTCATTTCCATCCTGTTTGCCTTCGCCTTGCAGATGCTCGGTGCTGCCGGCAAGCCACTGCTGAACCTGATCGATCTGGTGGCCCAGGCGTTCTTCCGCATGGTCAAGATCGTGATGTATGTCTCGCCGCTCGGGGCCTTCGGCGGCATGGCCTTTACCATCGGCAAGTACGGCGTTGGTTCCCTGGCGGCCTATGGCAATTTGCTGATCTGCTACTACGTCACGGCGCTGTTTTTTGTGTTCGTGATCCTCAATCTGGTCGCGCGCCTGGCCGGTTTCAGCCTGTGGCAGTTTCTCAAGTACATCCGCGATGAGCTGTTTCTGGTGTTGGGTACCTCATCTTCGGAGTCGGCATTGCCTCGGTTGATGGGCAAGCTTGAGCGCCTGGGGTGCGAAAAATCGGTGGTGGGACTGGTGGTGCCTTCGGGGTACTGCTTCAACCTCGATGGCAGCTGCATCAACATGACGGTACTGGCGATTTTCATCGCGCAGGCGTTGGATATCCCGCTTGACCTGTGGCACCAGGTCACCTTGTTGTTGATTCTGCTGCTGACCTCCAAAGGCGCGGCCAGTGTCACCGGCGGTGCATTCATCACCCTCGCGGCTACTCTCGGCAGCCTGGATGTGATTCCGGCGGCGGGGCTGGTGTTGGTACTTGGGGTCTACCGGTTTATTTCCGAGGGCGGGGCGTTGATCAATGTCATCGGTAACGGTGTCGCCACGCTGTTCATTGCCAAGTGGGAAGGGGCACTGGATGAGGAGAAGCTCGCGGCCGAATTGCACAAGGGGTGTGCCCGTGAGTTAGAAACGCAGCCCTGAACGAGTTGTCGCAAGACAGCCCCAAGACCACTCAGTCCACGAAAGCTGAGTGGTTTTGGGTTTTTAAACGGGTTGTTCGATGTTGTTAAACGTCAGAGGTTGCGCTCGATGAGATAGCCCGGCTCGTTGAAATACAGTGACAGCCGGGTCTACAATTCGTTGAGCAGCGAATGTCGTAGAGGGCGCATTGTGTTTAAGCCCGGAGCGCTGTGTCTTTATCGCAGGTGATGATGCCTATGACAAATTTGGTCAGTGTGTCAGTCAGGTTCTGCTCAGTGAGCTCGATACTTCGCCATTGGGATTGTCCGTAAAGCATCCCAATGACTGCTTCTGTAATCAGCCCCGTCCGTTTGCTGATACAACCTTTCTCACCACATTCGGCCGCGATAATTGTGTTCAGCAAGGCGGCGTAACTAGTCTTCAGGTGGTTGATCTCCTGCTTTTGCTCGTCCGTCAGATTGATGAATTCTCGGGTCACCAACAGCAACCGGTGCTTTTCTGCCAGGTTGAACGCGACGAACGCATGGACAAATCTGTGCAAGCGATCACGGTGGGTCCTGGCACCGCGCATGCGGCGTTTCGTATCTGCCAGGAGATCGGAGAGTGCGCCCTCTATCAGCTCGAACAGCAGGCACTGCTTGTTCTCGATATGGGCGTAAAGCGATCCTGCATGTAGCCCCAACGGGCTTGCCAAATCTCGTAAACCTATCGCCTGATAACCGCGTGTCGCGAAGAGTTCCAGCGCTACATCGAGAAGACGGTCGCGGGGATTGTTTGGTACTGGTCTTGAGGAGAGGGTGCCCGCACGCATTGTGAGTCCTGTGTTCTCGAACTGGGAGTCTGTCGACCTTGGTCGAGCAAATCGCGTTTGACCAAATGTAAGACAACAGGCATCTTACGTAAAGACTAATCGCGGAGGTGTTTTATGGATGGGCAAACGGTCGTAATCGTAGGTGGCGCTTCGGGGCTTGGGCTGGAAACGGCCAAGCTGATGCGCAAGCGTGGCGCAGGCAAGATCGGCATCATTGACAGAAATGAGCAGTTGATGGCGGCCGCGGCAGAGATCTTGCGCGCCGACGGTTGCGAGGTTGCCACGGCGGCGGGTGACATCTCCCGTCAGGCGTCTGCCCATGGTGCTTTCCAGCAAATCGTCGATGCACTGGGGCGCGTGGATTGCCTGGTCAACAGCGCCGCGATCTATCCACGAAAGGATATTTTCGAGATCACTGACGAGGAGTGGGATCTGGAGAATGCCGTCAACATTAAAGGCACTTACCACATGATGGTGGCCGCAGTGAAACACATGCAGGCCTACGTGGCGGCGCCTGCCGTGACCGGTCGCATCGTCAATGTCACCTCGGTCGATGCCTTCAAGGCTCACCCGCAGAATGCTCATTACGCCGCGACCAAGGCGGCCGTTGTCAGCCTGACCAAATCCTTTGCCCAGGCCTGCGCCAAGGACCAGATTCTGGTCAATTCGGTGGCGCCCGCCGGTTTTGCCACCGAGCGCGCCAAGCAGTTGGGCTTCCTCGGTGA